>VBHQ01000045.1 GCA_005880395.1 Chloroflexota bacterium | reverse complement strand
CTCGGGGCAGGCCAACAGCACCGTCGGCCAGACGCAGACCTCGGGCGCGGCCGGGACCAACTCCACCGCCGGCAACACTTCGGGGGCGGCGACCTCGGGCCAGGCGAACAGCACCGTTGGTCAGACGCAGACGTCCGGCGCGGCCGGGACCAACACGACCGTCGGCAACACCTCGGGCGCGGCGACGGCGGGAGCGGCCCAGGCTGGCCAGGCTGGGGCCGGGCAGGCAGCGCAGCTCGCTAACACGGGAAGTCCTTCCCATGGCGTAGGCGCATCGCCGGTCAGCTCGACAGCTGCCGGTGAGGGGCTGCTCGGAGCCCTGCTGGGGTTGATCGGCGTAGCGCTTCTCAAGCCTCGGCGGCTGCTCGAGAGGTTTTGGCGCTAAGAAGTAGCGAGACCGCCGGGCTCAACCGCCCGGCGGTTTCTTCGTCTCGTAAATCGACCTATCACACTGTCAGGTTTTGTATCTCGACAGTTGACAGTATCTGTGGGTCGACTGTAGCGTTAGAGGTGTGGGAGGGTTCGTGAAAGCGACCGAGAGATATGGAACCGCGACGTCGCCGTCGCAAGCAGAGCCGCCTCGACGCCTGGCAGCTTAAATTTCGGGGCCTGGAGGGAAATGAAGTGACCATTAGTTCGGCCGTCGTAGGAAGGCCAATCGATGCCGACGATACGGACGTTCTGATCTCGAAGTCAACCTGGCCGCTGAAACTGGCAGGACTACTTTTTGCCGGCTTGCTCATCATCGGTCGTTCAGCAAGTTCGGGAAACATAACCTGGCTTCCTGCATATCACGCAGCAAGTGCCCCATTAGTGGTCGTCCCCGGGCAAGATCGCCCATCGGCGCCAATCCCGCCGACCAAGCCAAATCAAAACCTTCAGCCTGCGGCCATTAGCAGAATGGCAGCTGATGAGGTTGCTGCCTTCAATGCGGGGGATTGGGGAGGCGGGGACGGATCTGATGGCAAAGACGGCTCAGGCTCGAAGTCCGGTGGCCATGGCAAGGACGGCTCAGCCTCGAAGTCCGGTGACCATACTAAAGACGGCTCAGGTTCGAAGTCCGGCGACCAAGGGAAAGGCGGCAACGCCGGCTCAAAGTCAGGAAATACCCATGGTTCCGGAGCTAGCAAAGGATCCGGTGAGGCAAAAGCATCGATTGCGAAGGGAAGTTCAGTGGCACAATCCGGACAGGCAAACCACGAAGGGAAAGGGCAGGCCAAGGGGAATGGCGAGGGCGAGGGCCAGGACCATCATGACGCAATCGCAACGGTGAACTCGACAGGGGACGCGACCTCAGCGATAGCCTCGCCAGCCAATAGCAGCGCAGGAGCTACCTCGGGGATCGCCTCGCCCGCCAATAGCACTGGAGGCGCGACCTCGGGGGTCGCTTCGCCCGCCAATAGCAGCGCAGGGGCGACCTCGGGCGTCGCATCACCCGCCAACACGACAGCCGGAGCGTCCTCGGGGATGGCCACTGGCCAGTCAACCGCGGGCGCCTCGTCAGGCGCCGCGTCGGCAGCGACCAGCGCCGGGGCTGGAAACACGACCGCCGGAGCCACCTCGGGGATGGCTACCGCTCAGTCGACCGCAGGCGGTACGTCGGGCGCCGCGTCGGCAGCGACCAGCGCCGGAGCCGCAGGGAACACTACAGCCGGAGTGACCTCGGGAATGGTTACCGCCCAGTCGACTGCAGGGGCTACGTCAGGCGCAGTGTCCGCGACTAGCGCAGGAGCCGCAGGGAACACGACGGCCGGAGCGACCTCGGGAATGGCCACGGCGCAGTCGACCATGGGCGCCACCTCAGGCGCTGCCACGGCAACCAGCGCTGGGGCTGCTGCGAACTCGACCGCGGGAGCGACGTCGGCCGCTCCCACTGTTCAAACGACGGCAGCCGTTACCTCAGGCGCGCCAACTGTGACCTCTGCGCAGGCGGCGGCAGCCGTGGCGGGCGGCGTGCAGGCAGCGGGAGTCACCGCACCGAGCGGTGCCGGGGCGGCACAGGCCGGCACACTCGCGCAGACCGGCGGCGGCCAGGGATACGCAGCTTCTGCTCCGTTGCCACTTGCCGCGGGCGGGCTTGGTCTCGGCCTGCTGGCCTTACTGGGAGCAGCCTGGACCAAGAGGCGAACCATCCTGCCCCGGTTCCTGCGTTAATGGTCGGCCATGAAGTAAACCGTCGGGTTGATAGGCAGCCCGGCGGTTTTCTTTTTCCCAACAATCGAGTAGGCTGCGATTAGCGATGGGTGTGGCATATTCGACGATCGAGGCGTTCTCCCCGCCAGAGGCCATGGAGGCGTTTCTTTCCGAGCGTATTATCGCGCCCCTCCTTCCATCGGTCCGTGTGAAGAAGGTAAAGAAGGCACGTGAGGGCAGGCGGTACGAAATCCCTCGGGTTTTGTGGAACGTTTATGAAGCCACGCTGGAAATGGCAGATGGCGAGGAGACCCAGCGGCTGTTCTGGACGAAGGCGTACTTTGCAGATCAGGACCGAGAACACTATCAGACTCGTATCCAGAGCCTTCTCGACCGCCGGAATGGCAGCCCACTGGATCCGAAAGGATATGCGCGGGTCTTTCCCGAACTTAACCTCTTCGTATTCTTCTTTCCCACCGATCCGCAGTTCTCGAAGTTGGGAACGGTCTACGACGCTGGCGCGATGCGCGAGATTCTTCTCCCGCATTTTGCTCATCTGAACCCATCGGCGACACTTGGCCCATTGGCGTCGGTTCGCGTTAAGTATCTGCCCGAGATCGCCTCCCTGCTGCGGTACGACGCGGACGTTGGCGAAGAGGCGCCGTTATCGATCTACGGAAAGGTTCAGCACAGCCGGCGCGGCCAATTGACTTACGACGTCATGCGAGCGCTCTGGGACCTGCCCGCGCGCGTGAGCGGCGAGCTCAGATTTGCCGAGCCGCTCGGGTATTACCCGGACTACGATTTGGTGCTTCAATCATCATTGCCAGGCGACGAGGTGAAGCGCGACTCGGACTGCTTCCTCGCCCAATGTGAGGCCGCTGGTCGTGCCATCGCCTACATCCACAACTCGGGGGTCACCGGTGGCCCGACCCACTCCGTCGACATCGAGCTCGACAAGGTACGTGAGCGGATGGAGCAGTACAGGATGTCCGCGCCTGGACTCTACTTAATGGTGCGCGACGTCTTACGGCAAATCGAAGCGAAGGCGGCGCGCCTGCCGTCTGAGGAGCCAGTGCCATCACACGGCGATTACAAATACAACCAGTTCCTCTTCGACGGAGAGCGGTTTGGCCTCCTTGACCTGGAGTTCTTCGCCCAAGCTGAACCGAGCTTCGACCTCGGCAAATACTGTGGGCACCTCTCGCCGGCCGCGCCCAAGGATTGGACCGACACGGCCCTGGCGGACGAGGGGCGGCGGATTTTCCTGGATGCCTACTGTGCCATCCGTCCCCAATACCGTGGGAGACGCTTTGCGCTCTATGAAGCGATCTCTCTGACCACCAGGACGCTCGTGGTCCTCTGGGGACGATCCCGCAACTGGGAGTACATGGCGCAGACCTTGATTGCGCTCGCATACGAGCGGCTGAAGACCCCCTGGGGCGAATAGCGCGACTCGATTTGGGATAGCGGTTGGTTGCTAGCATGAGTCGGCGTCGCGCGCCCCCATCGTCTAGCGGCTAGGACACGGCCCTTTCAAGGCCGGAACGGCGGTTCGATTCCGCCTGGGGGTATTGTGATTACTGGGGTGAAGGCATGGCAAGAAGCTCGGTAACCGAAGTTCGAACGACCCAGGGCTTCGATTTCATCCGGGAGCTCGGCCAGCAGCTCCGCGTGGACAGCATCCGCGCGAGCACCGCGGCAGGATCCGGCCACCCGACGTCGTCGATGTCCGCCGCCGATTTGATGGCGGTCCTGATCACCCGCCATTTCCTGTATGACTGGAATGACCCCAAGGAGCCGAACAACGATCACTTGATCTTTTCCAAAGGCCACGCCTCGCCGTTGCTCTACGCCATCTTCCGGGCGGTCGGCGCGATCAGTGATGACGAGCTGCTCAGCTTTCGAAAATTTGGCTCCCGGCTTCAGGGGCATCCGACGCCGGTGCTGCCCTGGGTCGATGTCGCGACGGGCTCTCTGGGGCAGGGTTTGCCGATCGGGGTCGGGGTCGCCCTCGCCGGACGCAAGCTGGATAAACTTCCGTATCACGTCTGGGCCCTTACTGGCGACAGCGAACTGGCGGAGGGCTCGATCTGGGAGGGTTTGGACAAGGCGGGCTTTTACGGCTTATCCAACTTCACCGCCATCTTCGACATCAACCGGCTCGGCCAGCGAGGCCCCACCGAGTACCAGTGGGAAACGGACGTCTATCGGGATCGAGTCCAGGCCTTCGGTTGTCGAGCGGTTGTCATCGATGGACACGATCCGGAGCAGATCGACCAGGCGATGCAACAGGCTCACGAGGCCACCGGCAAGCCGACGGTCATCATCGCCCGCACCATCAAAGGCAAGGGCTTCAGCGAGATCGAGAACAAAGAGAATTGGCACGGGAAAGCCTTACCGGCCGACATGGAAGCGCGCGCCATTGCTGAGCTCGGTGGCATCCGCCACCTTCGCGTCGACGGCACCAAGCCGGAGCCAGGAACGCCAGCACTCACCGACGGCAAGGTCGACGTGATCCTGCCGACCTATAAGAAAGGGGACAAAGTTGCGACGCGCAAGGCCTACGGCGACGCCCTGAAGGCGATCGGCGCTCGGCAGACCGTAGTGGCGATGGACGGCGAGGTCAGCAACTCGACGTATGCCGAAGAGTTCGCCAAGGCTTATCCCGACCGATACTTCGAGATGTTCATCGCCGAGCAACAGTTGATCGCGGCCGCGGTGGGTATGAGCGTCCGTCATTACATTCCCTTCGCCTCGACATTCGCTGCCTTTCTCTCCCGCGCCTATGACTTCATTCGGATGGCTGCCATCTCACAGGCCAACATCCGTCTCTCCGGGTCCCACGCCGGGGTCGAGATTGGTGAGGATGGCCCGTCGCAGATGGCGCTGGAAGACCTGGCGGCGATGCGAGCGGTGCACGGCTCGACCGTGCTGTACCCGTCCGACGCGACATCGACTGCCCAGCTGGTCGAGGCGATGGCGGATCGAGATGGCATCTCCTACATCCGGACGACGCGAGGCGCCTATCCAGTCCTGTATGGAGACGGAGAGCACTTTCGGATCGGCGGCTCCAAGGTGGTCCGAAGCGATCCTCACGACGTCGTCACCTTGATCGGGGCCGGCGTGACGCTACACAACTGCCTGGCTGCCGCGGAAGAGCTTGACAAGGAAGGCTTCAAGGCGCGGGTCATCGACTGCTACTCGCTAAAGCCGATCGACCGGCAGACGCTGCACGAGGCGGCCGCGGTCACGAAGGGCCGTCTGGTGGTCGTCGAGGATCACTATCCGGAAGGCGGGCTCGGCGCCGCCGTCATGGAGGCGCTCGCCGCCGACATGGACCCGCCGAGAATCATCCATCTCGCGGTGCGCGCGCTACCCGGGTCGGGCAAGCCCACCGAGCTGATGGACAGGGCGGAGATTTCGGCGCGGCATATCGTCGCGGCGGCAAAGCAACTCTACGGCGTGTAGGAGGTACCACTCGTCATGCTGCAAGGCCTTTTTGGCGGTGCGACCGCGCGTGTCTTTACTCGTCCCGGTGTCGAGGTATCCCGCGAGGTGGTGCAGGCCCACCGCCGGCATCATCCGGCGGCGCGCGGCCAGCAGGAAAGCGGTCGCACCACGAATTTCATCGTCTATACCGACGGCACCGTATCCGGCGATGCCGCCGCCCAGGCGATGCTCAAGAGCTGCGAGGGTGACTTTCAGGCCTGTCAGCAGTGGTTTGGTGGCCTAACGCCACCCGACCTGCCGATGAAGGTCTATGCCGACCCGAACGCAGGCGGCGCGTATCACATGAGCTGTGAAGGCACCGACATCCACGTGCTCTCCGATCCAACGGTGTCCCCGGGATTTCTCACGGCCGAAATCGTCGAGGTCTTCCAGGCCGCGATCAACAATGGATGGGACTGCGGCGTCACCAACGGCGAGGCCTTGTCGCGGGTGCTGGCCTTCGACCGCCATCCCGAGATCGCGGGCGAGTTCAATCAGACCGAGCAGGACTGGTGGGCGGCAGGCCATCCGGACCACGTCAACGACAACTCTGCGGGCGATACCGACCAGGTGGCGAACGGCTGCGGCGACCTCTTCCTTTATTACCTGCATTCACAGCTGAACTTCGATTGGAACCAGGTCTGCGGTGCGGGGGGCAACACGCTGGGTGCCTGCTATCAGCAGCTGACCGGCTATGACCCGCAACAGGGCTTCAGCGACTTCATCAACGCCCTGAGCAAGATCGACCAGGGTGGCACACTTTCCCTGCCGGCCTCCGGCAATCCTTTTCCGATCACACTTCAATAAGGAAGCTCGTCCTCGGCCATCCCGAAGTGATGGCCGATCTCATGCCGCATCGTTTCGGCGACCTCGTGCTCGAGCTCCCGCTCATCCGCGGAAACATTCTCGTGGTTACGCTGATAGAGGACGATTCGCTCTGGCAGTCCATGTTCGAGCGCGGTTGCACCCTCGTACACGCCCAGGAGGTCGGGATCTTCGCCCTCGCGGACGGCTTCGAGATCGGGGAGGTCATCGACCACGATGAGCGTATTGCTCAGCCTGGTCTGAAATTCCTGTGGAATGGCGGCCAGCGCCGTTTCGGCCATCCGCGTGAACCGCTGCGGCTTGACGCGGTATGGAACGATGAAACGACTGGGATCCAGCCGTGACGCCCTGGTAAACGCGTCGCTCGCGTCGGCTCGGTGCAACCAGAGCCGCAGCCGCCCGGCCAGGTTCCAGGTCTCGCCGTCCTCCTGCCGCTCGAGGGCCTGCTCGGCATAGACACTGCCAGCAGCCATATCCCCCGCCCGATAGGCAAGGCGCGCAGCCAGCCGAAGCCAAGCCGGGTCGGCCGGGCCCGCCAGGCGCTTGAGCTCGGCGAGCGCCGCCGGAAACCTTTCGGCCACCGTTTCGACGGCGCCTTCCGGGTCGCCGTCGCGAGCCTGTTGAAGAGCCTTGACCAGGCGGTCGCGGCGGCTCCGGCCGAAGCCCAAAAACCAGCGGCTAACCGGCATGCGGCCGCCGGCGATCGGGCTGCAAGCCTGCCATCGGCACCTCGTTACACCGGCAATGGGCCAGCAAACGACGATGAATGTCCACGACTTCGAGAACCATGTGCTCAAGCGTCTCACGGCGCTGCGGCCGGGCTGGACCGTGCGCAAGGGACCCGAGGCGTTTCAGCTGACCATCCGGCGTATCCGGCAGGGCGATCTGCGCTTCAACCTCGAGAGCTTTTATCAGCAGTACCGCGAGCAACCCGGTGCGCTCGACCGGCTGTTCGCGGCGCGCCTTCGCCGCCTCGACCAGGAATGCGACAGCGAGGCACTCTTTGGAGCACCGCTCATCCTTCCGGTGCTGCGTCCGGCGAGCTTTCTCGAGAGCGCCGGCGGCCCGGTTGTTTACCGGCGGATGCTGACCGAGCTCGTCGTCACCTACGCGGCTCATTACGCGCAGGGGATGCGCTATCTGCTTCCCCAGGACCTGAACGCATGGAACGTCGGCCGCGACCATGTCGAGGTGATCGCGCTCACCAACCTCGCCTTGATGTTCCGGAATGGGATGAAGTTCACCGGCCTGGAGGCCGACCGCAGCGGCCGGACGCAGATGCTGATGCTGAGCTATGTC
The DNA here is from genome assembly GCA_005880395.1 of Chloroflexota bacterium. Lineage (GTDB taxonomy): Bacteria > Chloroflexota > Dormibacteria > CF-121 > CF-121 > CF-13. The sequence continues at coordinate 10,409 of VBHQ01000045.1, read as the reverse complement.
GACCAGCGGCCGCACGGCGCCGCGCTCATGCTGCTGCCTGAGGTGTGGGCCTGGCTGGAAGAGATGCTGGAGGACACGCCGATCGTGGGTGTGCCTGAGCGCGGGTCGCTGATCGCCGCAGGCCAGGGGGCACAGCTGCTGGACCGCCTCCGCCATGACGTCCAGGAGCGGCACCGCGAAGCAGCCTTCCCCGTTACCGCCCAGCTCTTCTGTCTCGAGAACGGCCGAATTCGGCAATACGCCCAGCGCTGACTGCGCTGACAGGGCCGCTCAGAGCCCTGGATAGCCGGGGTGCGGGTCGGGGTGCTCGCGCGGGCGCAAGAGGAGACCGAGCACGAGCCCGCTGACGAAGCCGCCCACATGGGCGAAGAAGGCCACGCCCCCGCCCGACACGCCCAGGCTGAGATAGGCGTCCAAGGCTTGCAGGGCGATCCAGTACCCGATGAACAGGTACGCCGATAGGGTCACGAAGAAGAAGGGAATGATGAAGGTCAGCACGCGGGCCCGGGGAAAATAGAGCACGTAGGCCGCGAGCAGCCCGGAGATGGCGCCGCTGGCACCAAGCATCGGGACCGTCGAGGTGGGCGTGATGAAGACCTGCAGCAGACTGCCTGCAATCCCGGCGGTGAGGTAGATGACGAGAAATTTGATTTCCCCTAACCGGTCTTCGACGTTGTTCCCGAAGATCCAGAGGAAGAGCATGTTGCCCGCCACATGCAGTAGGTTCGCGTGCAGGAACAGCGAGGTGATCAGGGTGCCGAGGTGGCGACCGGCAGAGATGTCGGCCGGTACGACAGCATAGCGCGCGATTGCGTTGCTGCTCATCACCGGGTTTTGGGCGAGGTAAAAGTACACGCCGAAGTTGATCAGGATCAGGCCCCACGTGAGCAGCGAGGGCCGGCGCGTGGGGTTGTAATCGCGAAGCGGGATCAAGAGGCGAGGGCGCGAGGCAGGAGCTGCGCCTCCTCGAGCAGGCGCCGCAATACTGGAAGCTCTGCGGCGGGTAGCGGGGGGAGCGGTGGGCGAGGGTCGCCGTGGTCATAGCCCAGCATGCGCACGCCGGCCTTCATTCCTGGGAGCCCGTAGCCGTCGGTCAGCGCCTCACCAAGGGGCGCGATCGTCTGCTGATCGCGGCGCGCCTGCTCGAGCCGCCGGTCTCGCCAGGCGTTGCGGATCGCCACCGAGGCTGCCGGCGCCAGGTTAGCGAGCGCGGCGATGCCGCCATCGGCGCCGCCGATCAAGGCGTCGATCAGCTTCTCTCCGGTCCCGGTCAGCAGCACGAAATCGGTTCCAAGCGCCTGGCGCAGGACGGGGAGACGAGCGAGATCCCCGGAGGACTCTTTCATGCCGGCGAGGTTGGGATGGCCCGCGATCGAAATGATCCAATCGGTGCCAAGGTCGTAGCCCATGTGGGGCGGAATGTTGTAGATCAAGATTGGGATCGGGCTCACCTCGGCGACCGCGTGATAGTGGCGGCGGAGGGCGTCGGGCGTCAGCTGCCGCCGGTAATAGCTGGGGGCGATGACGAGCGCCGCTTCGGCGCCTTCACCGGCGGCCGCCTTGGTCCTTTCGATGGTCGCGACCGTGGAGTCCGCTCCGGTGCCAACGATGAGGCGCAGCGAGCGAGGCAATTCGGCTTTGACCGCGCGGACCCAGGCAAGGCGCTCAGCCTCGGTCAGGTTTGCCGCTTCGCCGTTCGAGCCAAGCGCGACCACCCCGTCGAGCCCCGCCCTGGCGAGGAAGTCCAACCAACCGCGAGGCGGTGCGCCGAGTGATCCCCCGGCGCCGAAGGCGGTGGGGATCGGTGGGAAGAGCCCCTTGAGCCAGCGGTGATCGCCCACCCGCCGATTCTATGGACTCACCTCAGGCCGGCGTCGTTACGCGTCCGCGACGGCATTGTCGCGCTGCATCGGCTGCTGCCGATGAGCCCGTTAACAAATCGCTGATAGCCTCACAACGACGTGCTCAGCGATTCGTCATGGTCAGGGCGTTCGACGCGCCGGAGGTTCCTCGGCAGTGGGCTTCGCCTCGGCGCGGGGATCGCCGGCGGACTGACCCTCGGCTCGCTACTCGAGGCTTGCGGCACCGGGCCGGCGTCATCCAGCCCGACACCGCCGCCGGGCGCGACCGTGATCCGCTCGTTGCTCTTCGACCAGGTCGGCTACGACCCGGCGGTATTGCAGAGCCTTGCCGATAAGTTCCGCAGCCTCCATGACAACAAGGTCTTCATCTCGATCGAGACGGCGCACTATCGCGAGCTCTACGAAAGTATCCTCGCGGCAGGGCCGTCGAAGCCTGCACCGTACGACGTGGTCGCCCTGGACCAAGTCTGGATCGCCGAGTTCGCCAGCCGCAACCAGCTGCTGAGCCTCAAGGAGCAGATTCCGGACGATGCCCGTTCGGACCTGATGCCCAGCCTGCTTGACGCGTTCTCATACAAGGCCACCAACTGGGCCATGCCGCACATCCTCAACGTGCAGAGCCTCTACTACAACAAAGGACAGCTCAAGTCGGCGGGGTTCGACGGTCCACCCAGAACGCTGGAGGATTGGTACGGGCAGATGACGGCGCTGCGCGCCCGGGTTACGCCCTACACCGATTCCTGGGCCGAGGATGAAGGCCTGGTCTCCGATTGGTGCGTGGCGACGTTGCCGCCAGTAACGAGGCGGACGCGATGCGCGCGTTCCTTGCCGGCGGGGTCAGCTTCACGACGAACTGGAACTTCGTCTGGGGGGCGATGAACGACCCGGTGTACTCGCAGATCATCGGACAGGGGGGCGTGGCGCCCATTCCGGCGGCGAGATCAACCGGGAAGGACGCGGCATCGGTCAGTGGCTTCCTCGGGCTCGGCGTCCTCGCCAACAGCGCGCACGCCGACCTGGCGGTTGCCTGGCTTCGCTACCTGACCAGCCCGCAGGTGCAGGCGCAACAGGCCGGTCAGCTTCCAATCTGGACCTCCTTGCAGAATTCAGCCGACGTGCGCAAGGCCAACCCACAGATCGATGTCTTTCTCGCGAACCTGGCGAACGCGAGGCCGCGGCCGAAGCTCGTGCACTACGTCGAGGCCTCGGCGGTCTTGCAGCGCCATCTGCACGATCTCTTCCTGGGGTCGGTCACCCCGACGGCGGCGATGTCTGCGGCGCAGTCGGAACTCCTCGCGCTTCAGAAACGCTTCGGCAGCTGAACGGCCCGTCCGGCTTAGGATGATGACGTCATGGATGACCGCGCGCCGACAGCCTCGCTGAATCGGTGATCCCGCCAAGCGACCAAGAAGTTGCCGCATATTACCGCGTCGGTTTGATCGAAACGGTTCTACTGCTCCTGCTGCTGCTGCTCGCCTTTGGCGCGATTACGGTCCTCGCCCAGGAACGCTGGCGCCGGCTTAGCCTGACCGAGTCGCTGCTTGCGCGCCTGGCCGCCGGAATCGTGCTCGCCTCGATCGCGGTTGGCGGGCTCAGCGGGGTGATCCTCAACCTCTTGCAGGGGTCCGTCTTCTCTGACCGCACGCTGACGCCGGTGACCTCGCGCAACCAGGCCTTGCTCGGCATCGGCCTTGCGCTCGCCGTCACCGTCATCGGCATCATCCGAATCGAGCAATATCACCGCGGAATTTCGACCCGGACCTCGCATGAAGAAGAGGCCGATTGGAAAGTCGAGCCGCCCGAGGCGGCAGGCCACCGCTAGGAGGTAGTGGGACTCGGGTTGATGACGATTCCCGAGGCGGGGATCTCGCCCTCGAGCAGATTCCATTTATTCAGGATCTGACGGTAGCTGCCATCGCGGTAGATCGCCATCATCGCCTGCTGTACCGCCTTGAGCAGTTCGCCGTTCTTGGGATCGATGGCGATACCCTCGCCGTTGATCTTGAAGGGGGCGCCCGCAAGGTCAAGCTGGTCGGGCGTTTGCTTCACGAAATAGGCGGCCACCGGGGAATCGTCGAGGGCGGCCTCGACCCCGCCCTGTTTGAGAATCGCGACCGCCTGGAGGTCGACCGGATAGATCTGCTTCTTGATCGGATTGTCCTTGCAGATCCCGGCGTTCGCCTGGTCGATCGTGGTTTCCTCGGGACTCTGCACCTGGACCGAGACCTTCTTCCCGCAGAGGTCGCTGACGCTGCTGATGCTCGACGGATTGCCTTTGCGCACCAGGATCGATTGGCCGGCCTGGAAGTACGCGACCAGCGCAACCTGCCGCTCGAGGTCGGGCGTGATCTGCAGGGCGGAGATGATGGCGTCGCCTTTCTTCGCGAGCAGCGCGCCGACGAGCTGGGTCGAGTCCGTTGTCTGGATCGTCGCCGACAGGCCCATTTTGTTCGCGATCGCCTGCGCGATTTCAATGTCGAATCCCACCGCCTTCTGGGTCGCAGGGTCGATCGACTCCTGCGGTGGATAGGTGGTGTCCGATAGGAAGGTGATCGTCCCCGGCCGCACGAGATCGGTCGGCGGTGTGACCGGCGTTGCGGTTGCGGTAGGGATGGCCAGTCCAGAAAGTGAGGGGGTTGGTCGAACCGCGCCCGTCCCGGTAGGCGCGCAGCCACCGAGGACGACGGCCAGCATGATGCTGAGTGCGGGGCGGCCGATCCGAGCGCCCCTTCGTCCCCTGCCCCCTCGCCGGAGCCGGGTTATTGTGGCTGCCAAATGCGGGGACATTTTACGACTGCGTGCCGGTCGGTGACGGTTGGCCTGTGCGTCCAGTCGACCTTGTGGATGGGGCCGTAACATGGGGCAGCGTTGTCCATCACGCTGACTGGCCGGTCGCTCAAGCCCGCCGATGTGGTCGCCGTTGCCCGCCATGGCGAACGGGTCGAGCTCAGCGGCGAAGCCCAAACAAATGTGCGTCGCGCGCGCGAGCTGGTCGACCGCCTGGTTCGAGAAGATCGGGTGGTTTACGGACTGACCACCGGAGTCGGCGCGCTGAAGAACGTGCGCATTCCTCCGGCTGACAGCCGCCAGCTGCAGCGAAACCTGCTGATGAGTCACGCGGTCGGGGTCGGGCCCGCGCTGCCCGAAGAGATCGTCCGCGCCGGAATGCTGGTCCGCGTCAACCAGTTCTGCCAGGGGAGCGCCGGCGTGAGCCCCGAGGTCGTCGACCGCCTCGTCGACCTGCTCAACCACGATATCTGTCCCTGGGTGCCCGAAAAGGGCTCGCTCGGGGCGAGTGGTGACCTCGCGCCCTCGGCGCACGTGGGCCTGGTCTTGATCGGGGAAGGCGAGGTGCTGGTGAACGGCGAGCGGCGAAGCGGCGCCGACGCCTTGCGCGCCAGGTCGCTGCTGCCGGTGACCTTACAGGCGAAAGATGGGCTCAGTGTTCTGAACGGAACGCACTTCATGACCGGCGCCGCCAGCCTGGTGCTGGACGACGCCCTGGGCTTGCTGCTGACCGCGGATGCCGTCGCCGCGCTCAGCGTCGAGGCATTGCGTGGTTCACGGACCGCCTTCGACCCGCGGATTCATGCGCTCCGTCCCCACCCGGGACAACTGGCGTCCGCGGCCCGCATCTTCGCGCTGACCGAAGGCAGTGCGATCGCCGAATCGCATGTGCTCTGCGATCGCGTGCAGGATGCCTACTCGCTTCGTTGTGCCGCGCAGGTTCACGGCGCCGCCGCGGCCGCGATCGACTACCTCGATCGCGTCCTCGCGGTGGAGCTCAACGCCGGCACCGATAACCCGCTCGTCTTCCCTGACGACGAGGCCGTGCTCTCGGGCGGCAACTTCCACGGCGGGCTGGACTCCGGCTACATGCTGTTGCAATACACTTCCGCGGCGCTGGTTACGGAGAACCAGCTGCTGTCAACCCCGGCCAGCGTCCACTCGCTGCCAACCTCTGCCGACCAGGAGGACCACAACAGCATGGGCTGGCACAGCGCGCTTCGCGCGCGGCAGGTCGCGACCAACGTCGAATCGATCCTGGCTCTGGAAGCGCTGGGCGCCGCCCAGGGGATCGATTTGCTGGCTCCGCTCAAGCCCGGACGCTTGACGGCCGAAGCCCACGCCGCAATCCGGGAGAAAGTTCCCATGCTCGATCACGATCGCATGCTGCAGGCGGACATCCAGGCCGCCACCGGAGTCGTCCGCAATGGCATTTTGGCAAAAATCGGCGCCAGGGCCGGCCGGTCTCTACCCCCGGCGACAGGGGAGGCCGGGGTGGAGGCGCCTCGTTGACGCTCGCCACTCCGATTCGCGCCGCGCGCGGCACCCAGCTGAGCGCGCGCGGCTGGCAGCAGGAGGCGGCCCTGCGGATGCTCTGCAACAACCTTGACCCCGAGGTCGCCGAGCGTCCCCAGGACCTGGTCGTTTATGGCGGCACGGGAAAAGCGGCGCGCGACTGGCCCTCGTTTCACGCCATCGTGGCCGCGCTTCAGCGCTTGAAGGATGACGAGACGCTGCTGGTCCAGTCAGGCAAACCGGTCGGCATCTTCCGAACCCATGAGTACGCGCCTCGTGTCCTGATCGCCAACAGCCTGCTCGTTCCTCGCTGGGCCACCTGGGAAAAATTCTGGGAGCTCGAGCGGCTGGGATTGATCATGTACGGCCAGATGACGGCCGGCAGCTGGATTTATATCGGAACCCAGGGCATCCTGCAGGGAACCTATGAGACGTTTGGCGCGGTTGCCGCCAAGCGGTTCGGCGGTTCGCTGCGCGGCCGGATCGTGCTGACCAGCGGGCTCGGCGGCATGGGCGGCGCCCAGCCACTCGCCGTGAGCATGAACGACGGCGTCGCGCTGGTCGTCGAGGTCGATCAACACCGCATCGACCGCCGCCTCCAGACGCGCTATCTCGACAAGGCGGCCGGGAGCCTCGATGAAGCGATTCAACTCGCCGAGGAGGCTCGGCAGCGAAAGACGCCGGTCTCGATCGGCGTTCGCGGCAATGCCGCCGAGGTCTATCCGGAGCTCGTCCGCCGTGGCTTCACGCCGGACGTCGTCACCGACCAGACCTCCGCGCATGATCCGCTGCGCGGCTATATCCCGGCGCCGCTGACCGTCGAGGAGGCGGCGGATCTGCGAGAACGCGACCCGCTTGAGTACCTCGAGATGGTCAAAGACTCGGTCGCCGAGCACGTCAACGCGATGCTCGCCTTCCAGCGGCAGGGGATCGAGGTCTTCGATTACGGCAACAACCTCAGGGGTGAAGCGGTGGACGCCGGCGTCGGTGACGCCTTCGAGATTCCAGGCTTCGTCCCTGCCTATATCCGGCCGTTGTTCTGCGAAGGAAAGGGGCCCTTTCGCTGGGTCGCGCTGAGTGGTGATCCGCAGGACATCTATCGCACCGATCGGGCGGTTGCCGAAACGCTCCCCGGCAACGAGCCCCTCCACCGCTGGCTGCGCCTCGCTCGGGAGCGCGTGCAGTTTCAGGGTCTGCCGGCACGCATCTGCTGGCTCGGCTACGGCGAACGCGCGGCGGTGGGACTCCGTTTCAACGAGCTGGTCTGGTCAACACCGCCGCCGGCGCAAGTTGGGTCTCGGTCCATCACGGCGGTGGCGTCGGCATGGGCAACTCGATCCACGCCGGCATGGTGGTGGTCGCGGATGGGACTCCTGGCATGGCGGAGCGGCTCGAGCGTGTCCTCACGACGGATCCAGGCATGGGCGTGATTCGCCATGCCGATGCCGGCTACGAGACCGCGATCGCCTTCGCCCGCGAGCACGAGATCGACCGCCCAATGTGATCGAGGCGGATTTCGTGCTTCGGCACGCGGGTCAGCTCGCCACCATGGTGGCCGCAGACGGCGATCCGCTTGGCCGCATCGTCGACGGCGCGCTGGCATCCCGGGGCGGGCGGGTGGTCTGGCTCGGGAAAGATGCTGAGCTCGCTCGGGCGGTACGGCTCGACGGCGATGAGCTGGACGCGGCCGGTGCCTGCGTCATTGCCGGCCTGGTCGACGCCCACACGCATCCGGTATTCGCGGGTTCACGGGCGGACGAATTTGCCGAGCGCCAGGCCGGCGTCACTTATGCCGGGCAGCAATCAGGCGAGCACGGCATCATGCGAACCGTTCGTGCGACGCGCGCCGCCGAGCGGGAGCGTCTGGTTGAGCTCGCTGTCGAGCGCGCCGATCGCTTTCTGTCCAACGGAACGACCACGATCGAAGCGAAGACTGGGTATGGGCTCGATCTCCCTGGCGAATCGAAGTCCCTGGAGGTCCTGACGGCGCTCGCCGGACGGAGGCCATTGCGGGTTGTGCCCACCTTCCTTGGGGCGCATGTCGTCCCCTTTGGAACCGACCGCCTGGATTACCTGCGCGTGCTTACCGAGGAGATGCTGCCGGCCTTCAAAGGCCGCGCCACCTTCTGCGACGCCTGGTGCGACGAGCCGGCCTTCAGCGCCAGCGAGACGCGGACGGTGCTGCGCCGCGCGCGCGAGCTCGGCTACCGGATTCGCCTTCATGCCGCGCAGCTGGCTCCTGGCGACGGACCGGACATCGCCGCCGAGTTTCAGGCGGCCAGCGCCGACCATCTGGAGTACGCCACGGCCGGCCAGCTGACGGCGCTCGCCGCGGCGGGCACGGTAGCGGTGCTCTGCCCGGCCGCGAACTTCACGACGCACGCGCCACGACCGCCGATCGAGGCGATGCGTGCGTCCGGCATCGGGGTTGCGATCGCCTCGGATCTCAACCCGGGAACGAGTAACTCGGAGAGTCTGCCGTACGCCATGACGCTCGCCTGCGTCGCCTGGGGCATGACGCCGGTGGAGGTGCTGGTCGGTGCCACCAGCGCAGCGGCTCGTTCGCTCGGGCTTGATGGCGTCGCGGGCTGCCTGTGCGTGGGCAGCTTCGCCGACCTTGCCGTGCTGGACGTCGAACGTCCCGAAGCCATTCCCTACTATGGCGGCGTAAACCGGGTGATCCGGACGATCGTGGGAGGTGTCGACTGGCAGCCCTCGTAGAGTGTGTCCCGAATTTTTCCGAGGGACGGCGTCTCGACGTCATCACCGCGATCGCCGATGCGATTCGCGATGCCGGTGCCCGCGTCATCGATGTCCAGGCGGACGCCGCGCACAATCGGATGGTCGTGACGTTCGTCAGCGAGCCAGCCCTGGCGGTGGATGCCGCGCTGGCGGGCGCGACCGTCGCCACCGCGCGCATCGACCTGCGTCGGCATCAGGGAGAGCATCCGCGGATGGGCGCCACCGACGTGGTGCCATTCGTGCCCTTTGCCGACCTTCCGATGGCCGTCTGCATCGACCTCGCCCGAAGCTTTGGCGCGCGCCTCTGGAAGGAGTTGCATGTTCCCGTCTTTTATTACGGTGAGGCGGCCATCAGACCCGAGCGTCAGGAGCTGGAAAAAATACGACGCGGCGGTTTCGAGGACCTGCGTACCCACATCGCTGATCCCGACCGCATGCCCGACGAAGGATCGGCCGCGGTGCATCCGAGTGCGGGCGCCACGGCCGTCGGTGCGCGGATCCCTCTGATCGCCTACAACGTCAACCTGAAGACCACCGATCTCCGACTGGCCAAAGACATCGCGAAAACGATTCGGGCTTCCTCGGGCGGACTGCCCAACGTCAAGGCGCTCGGCTTCGCCCTCGGCGACCGCGGCCTGGTACAGGTGTCGATGAATCTGACCGACTATCGGGTCACGAACATCTGGAAGGTCTTCCGCGTGATCCGTGATGAGGCGGAGCGACGGGGCGTGGAAGTCGAGGCGTCGGAGATCGTCGGCACGATTCCGCTGGCCGCCGCCGTCGGGGTGATCAAAGACGCGATCGTGGAGCCCGCCTTCCGGATGGATCAGATCCTGGAAAAGCGGGTCTGGGCGGCGGAATGACGCCGGTCAGAGAGCAGCCCGTCGCCGCCTATCTCGAGGCACTGGCCTCAACGCGGGCCGTTCCGGGCGGTGGTAGTGCGGCTGCGCTCGCGGCGGCGATGGGAGCGGCACTGGTGAGCATGGTCGCCAAGCTCAGCGCTCGGAAAGCCAAGACGTCGGAAGACCGCAGCGCGCTCGATGCGCTGGTTCCATTACTCGACGCGCTCCGCGATCGATTCGCCGATTTGAGCCAGGAAGATATCGAGGCGTATCAGCAGGTCGTCGAGGCCCGAAAGGCCGGCGCGCCGGCGGCCGAGATCGAACAAGCCTATGAGGGTGCCGCCGAAGTTCCCTTGCAGACCGCTGAAGCGGTCGACGAATGCCTGGCGCTTGCCGCAAAGGTCAGCGCTCGCGCCTGGGAGATGACAGCCTCGGACCTGGCGGTTGGCAGCGAGCTCTTGCAGACCGCCATGGGCGGAGCGCTCGGCAACGTCGCCATCAATCTCCCGGAGCTCCATGGCGATCGGGCAAGCCGCATCGAGCGGCGCTACCTGCGGTTGCGGAACAGGCCGCAGGATTAGCCAGACGCGGCCTGACTAGACTCAAAAGTGATGGCGACGAAGTTCCCTTCCCTGGACAGCCGCACGCTGACCGTCGACGG
>VBHQ01000175.1 GCA_005880395.1 Chloroflexota bacterium | reverse complement strand
GGGCCTCGCTCGTGTGGGACAGCACAGTTGCTAATCCTGGCCAATTGACCTAGCAATCGCCTTTAGCCCGCGTGCACGAGGCGGGTGCGAGAAGTGATCCGATGCCGACCGGGGTCCGGGGCAATCGAGATTCGATAGGAGCAAAAGAACGCCTGGCCGGGTCATATATCTAACAGCTCGCGCATGAGTCGCGAAGCCGAGCGGGGGCTGAGACAGGTTTGAGAGCGGTAAGCGATACAGCTCAGCCTCATGCTGCGCTCCGTGTCGCGGATGGCGGGGAAAACCGTCGGAGCGCGGCCCGAAACATCCCGGAGGCAGCAAGCGTAAACACGACAGTATGGCCTGAGAAGATCCTGGCGACGATGGCCAGGTAGTGCACGTACTCCGAATAGCTGAGCCGTTTGACGACGTCCCCGTGCGACATCAGGACATAGCCAGCTGAGGTCTGCTCCGGTTGTCCCGGCAGGACAGCGATTGAAGCGAAGAAATTGATAAAGACATAGGCAACTAGAAGCAGGGCGAGCGTCCGCTGCCAGTCCGGAATACCTTCCAGCACCGGCTTCCAGATGTCCGATCGGTGTGATACTGATGGCCTGAGGTACCGAAGGTAGGCCAGGATCGCGCCGAACCACAGCGGAAAGATGAGCACGAAGAGCACGATCGCAACGCTGATCAAAGGTAGGTCGAACCAGCTCAGCGCGTTTACCAGCAGAGCTGCCACGAACAGGCTCAGTCCGGCGTAGAGCCCCAGCCTAAGCAATCCCTGTGTGCCCACACCCATTTAACGAATCGACAGCACCCTCTTGCGCCAACATCGCCTCCCGCGTCATGGCCTGCGTCGCGTGTACCCAAGCGCGCGGAAATGCGAAAGACGCTTCGACATGAGCGAGTGCAGTTGCCAAACCTGACCAATTGACTCAGCCATCGCCTTCAGGCAGGGTTCGGTTGTGCGAGGGCTAACCTGCAGCGATTTCGACGTTCAAATACCGCACTTCCGCTTGGGCCGGAGCCGATGCGTCGTCCTCACCTTCAAGGGTGAACGCCACGGCGTCGACGACCCGCTTTTCGGCGTCTTCCCGGCTCTCCGCTCCGCCAACGATCCCTAAGCTCGGGACTCGAAAGCTCCAGTTGTGGCTTTCGGGATCGTAGGCGTATTCCACGCGTAGTTTCATGACCATTTCGCTCTTCTAAATGAGTTTACGGAGCTGCCGAACCTGAATCCAGCCATCGCGCTTGAGTCCAGCCAGAACCTGCGCGGCTTTTTGGCATCTGTCGTGCAGAAGGGTACGTGGCACTCCTGACAGCTGTGCGTCACGCCTCGGAACCTCTGGAAGAGTTGCCAGACCTGACCAATTGATCCAGCCATCGCCTTCATGCGTGGTCGGCAGGACAGAGGCGCAGCTGCAGCCATGAGACAGCAACCGCGCCCCCGACGTCGCTATCGATAGATGTCGACGCTAGATGTAGAGAACGGTGGTGCGACGAGGCCGCCCATCACCAGCACGCCTCGGTTACCGCGCAAAAGCACCGCGGCCTGGCCGGCCCTGGCGACGCTCATCGATCCTGCTGATGACCAGACCCCGGTTGCGGTGTGATAAAGGTCGGCGCTCGATTGGGGGGTCTCCTCCGCGACGAAGCCCCCGGTGACGAGCACATTGCCGTCTGGTAGCCGGACGGTTGCCCATTCGGCTTCGCTCCGTGCCGACGTCATCGAACCGGTCAGACTCCAGGTGCCGGCGTGGGGGTCATACAGCTCGGCCGTGTTCGACCGGATCCCGCCGGCCGCCCCAAATCCCACCTCGCCGCCCGCCACGAGCACTCTGCCATCGAGCAGGAGCGCTGCTGCGTGATCAAAGCGTCCGATATTCAAACTGCCGGTCAGAGCCCAGTCGCCCCGGGACGGATCGTAGATTTCCGCAGTGTTATCGGGTCCCGCGGCGTTAATCCCGCCCGCCGCCAGGATCCGTCCATTCTTCAGTTCGGTCGCCGTAAACTCGCCCCGGGTGACATGCATCGGCGTCGTGGGACTCCATGTACCGGTACCGGGGTTCCAGATCTCGGCACTATTGGTCGGGACGAATAAGCCGATCATCGGATTGGCAAAGATGAACCCACCGGCCACGAGAACCCGGCCGTCCGGCAGGACAGCTGCCAGGAAGTCTTCGGCTCGGCGCTGGTTGAGACTGCCAGTAACGCTCCAGCTGTCCGCGCGTGGGTCGTAGATCTCGACGCTGTCGAGCACACTGAAGCCTGGGCCGAAGCCGCCAATGACCATCACGCGGCCGCCCGACAGGCGCACCGCCATCGCGGCCGCTCGGGCAACATGCATGGGGGCGACGGTTGTCCAGGTGCCGGAGTGCCAGTTGTAGATTTCGGCGTCGCTGAAGAATTGCCCCCCGTCGTAGCCGGCAGCCCTGAGCACGTTCCCATTCAGGAGCTCGGTCGCAGTAGGGAAGGCGCGTGCAAAGTGCATCGGTGTCCCCGGCGCGAAGCTGGCCGCGCCCGTGCCCGCCGACGCCGGCATCGTGATCGAAAGGCTTCCGATCGCAAGGACTGCAATGCTGACGAGCGAGCGAATTGACAATCTCATATCTTTCCCTCCCGAATCGCCGGCGGTCTGCGACAGAGAGACCATAACGCCGCTTTTTGGCGACGTCAAGTGAAAGGCCTTACCGTCGGAGGTTCTCCTTCCTATCACGGTTGTCGTAAAGCGGCTCAGGGCAGTTGCCAGACCTGACCAATTGACCCAGCCATCGCCTCAGCCGGCGTCTTCGGTCAGCTGGCTGGGACAAACTCGTGGCGGCACTGCCGTTGTAACGCGTGCTCAGCAGTCTCGAGAACGTCGCCTGACGATGGCCCGATCGGCCATTCTTAACGGGATGGTTGACGAACGCATCGGGCGGCTGCGCGTCCGGATGCTCGCGCTCAGCTTCTTGATGCTCTTCGTTGAGCTGGCCTTGATTCGATGGACTGGCTCCAACATCGTCTACCTGTCGTACTTCTCGAACTTCGTCCTTCTGGCGAGCTTTCTCGGGATCGGCCTCGGATTCTTGCGGGCGGATGCCCGATATGACTTATTCCGCTTTGCGCCGATCGCACTCGCCGTCCTGATCGCGTTCGTGCGTATCTTCCCCGTACAGATCGATCGATCCGGAACCGAACTTATCTTTTTCGGCGCGTTGGGCACGCAGAGCGGGCTGCCGCCCTGGCTGACCCTGCCGGTTCTCTTTCTGGGCGTGGCCGGCATCATGACGCTCATCGGTGAGGGCGTGGCGAGAACCTTCCGACGGTTTCCGCCGCTGGAGGCATACCGGCTCGACATCCTTGGGAGCATCGGCGGGATCATCGCCTTCTCGATCCTCTCGTTCCTCGGTGCCCCACCGCTGGTCTGGGGTTTGCTCGTCGCCATCCTGCTGGGGCTTCTTGTCGACCGGAAGAGCCGCGTCTGGCAGGCACCGGTGCTGGCCATCATGGTCCTGGTGCTC
>VBHQ01000044.1 GCA_005880395.1 Chloroflexota bacterium | reverse complement strand
GCCGACGGGCGGGTGCTGGCGGCCGTCAGCGTCGCCGGACCGGCGTACCGGGTCGCGCCGCAGCGGCTCGCGGAACTTGGAGAGATGACGAAAGATGCCGGTGAGGCGATCTCGCGTCGACTGGGCTACATCCCGAGGGCAGGAGGAGGACAGGCATGAGTCGCGAGGAGGAAATTCGGCAGGAGCTTTTCGATCACACGCTGAACGGGCATGCGCCCGAGGTCAAGGCGCTGACCGAGGAGGGACTGAAGCTCGGGATGGACCCGATGGACATCCTGTTCAAGGCGCTGATCCCATCGCTGGAAGAGGTCGGCCGCCGCTTCGAGAAGGGCGATTTCTTCGTGCCGGAGATGTTGATCGCCGCCCGCGCCATGCAGGGCGCGCTCGTGATCTTGCGGCCTCTGATCGCCGAGACCGGTGCCAAGCCGATCGGCAAGGTCGTGATCGGGACCGTCAAGGGCGACATCCACGACATTGGCAAGAACCTGGTCATCATCATGCTCGAGGGCGCCGGCTTCGAGGTCGTCGACCTCGGCGTCAATTGCCCACCCGAGAAGTTTGTCGAAGCCGTCCGTACCAACGAGCCGCACATCGTCGGCTTCTCGGCGTTCCTCACCACCACGATGCCAATGTTCAAGGTCAATATCCAGGCACTGGAGAAGGCCGGCCTGCGCGACAAAGTTGCCGTCATGGTGGGCGGTGCGCCGGTTACCGAGGAGTACGCGAAGCTCGCGGGCGCCGATCATTACTCGCCCGATGCGTCGATCGCCACCAGGATGGCGAAGCAGATCGTCGGTGCGGCGCAGGCGGCGGAGAATGCCGCGCTGACCCAGGCTGTGGAACTCATCGACAAGACGCTGCGCAAGGGCTGACCCGGTGAGCCTCGCCGAGCGCCTGGTGCTGGCCGTCGAGAAACCGCTAAAAGAGGCGGTCTGGGATTGCCGTATGTGCGGCCAGTGCATCCTGCACTCGACCGGACTCAGCTGCCCGATGCGCTGCCCAAAAAATCTGCGCAACGGTCCCTGCGGCGGCGTGCGCGCCAATGGCAATTGCGAGGTCTATCCCGACAAGCGCTGTGTTTGGGTTGCGAGGTGTACCCGGACAAGCGCTGCGTCTGGGTCGAAGCGTGGGAAGGCTCGCGCAAGCTGCCGCTCTGGCGTGACCATATCGAGCATCTGCAGAAGCCGGTCGACTGGCAGCTGCAGGGCACATCGTCCTGGATCAACCTGGTCAATGGTCGTGATGCGTGTGCCCCGAAGGGTTGGGCGAGGCGTGTCGGGCATTAGCCGCCTCGCGGAACTGCTGCGCTCGGGGCAGTTCGTCGTCACCGCGGAACTTGCCTCGAGCGATAGCGCGGATCCCGACGCGGTTGGACGAAACGGCGACCAGCTGCGAGGCGTGGCCGACGCGATCAACTGCACCGACAACACCGGCGCCCATGTGCATCTGTCGTCGATGGCGGCAGCGCACTTGCTGGCGGAGCGTGGCATCGAGCCGATCATGCAGCTGACGGTCCGCGACCGAAACCGCCTGGCCTTGCAGGCCGATCTTCTCGGGGCGGCGGCGCTGGGGATTCGCAACATCGTCGTCATGAGCGGCGACGATGTGACGGCGGGCGACCACCCGGAGGCGCGGCGAATCTATGACATCGACTCGATGCAGTTGATCGAAGTCGCGGCCGGTATGCGCGATCGCGGCGTCTATCTCAGCGGCCGAAAACTCGAGAAGGCACCCGCATTCTTCATCGGCGCGGTCGAGAATCCGTTTGCGCCCCCACTCGAATTTCGACCGCTACGGCTGCAAAAGAAAGTGCGCGCCGGGGCCGACTTCGTCCAGACCCAGCTGGTTTTCGATCTGCCAATCTTCACGCGCTTCATGTCCATGGCCGCCGACCTCGGTCTCTTCGAGCAGGTCTTCATCATTCCGTCGATCGGCATCCCCCGCTCAGCCCGCGGCGCCCGCTTCATGAAGGAGAAGGTTCCGGGCCTCCATGTTCCCGACGCCTTGATCGAGCGGATGGAAAAGACGCCGCCCGCTCGCCAGGCCGAGGAAGGCATCAGGATCGCGGTCGAGCTGGTCAACGACGTCCGACAGATCCACGGCGTTGCCGGCGTTCATCTGATCGGAATCAAGTGGGAAGAAGGGGTCACGCGAGTGGCGGAAGCAGCGGGTCTCTTGCCGCGCCCAACGCTGAGCCCGCTGGCGACCGTCGGAGGTCGCCGCTGATGGAGACGGTTCTTCGCTCTCGCTCGAAAGAGGTCGTGATTTCGATCGACCGGCCTTTCGTCATGATCGGCGAGCGCATCAACCCCACCGGACGTAAGGTGCTGGCCGCCGAGATGAAGGCGGGTGTGATGGATCGCGTCAGGGCGGACGCCATCGCGCAGGTCGAAGCCGGGGCTCAGATGCTGGACGTGAACGCGGGCGTTCCCAGCATCGACGAGCCGGCATTGCTGGTGGCGACCATCAAAGCGGTCAGCGAGGTGACCGCCGTGCCGCTGTGCATCGACTCGTCGGTGATCGAGGCGCTGGAGGCGGCGCTTGCCGTCTATGAGGGCAAGGCACTGGTCAACTCGGTGACGGCCGAGGGTGAGCGGATGGACCGAATCCTGCCACTGGTCAAGAAATACGGCGCCGCGGTGATCGGGATGAGCAATGACGAAACCGGCATCACGATGGTCCCCCAGGAGCGGGTCGAGATCGCCATGCGGATCATCGAGCGGGCCAGGTACTACGGGATTCCCCAGGAAGACATCGTCATCGACCCGATCGCGATGACCGTCGCCGCGGATCCGCAGGCCGGGCTGATCACGCTGGAGACCATGCGCCTGATCAAAGAACAGCTGGGCAACAACATGACGTGTGGTGCCTCGAACGTGTCATTCGGTCTCCCCGAGCGCCACGTGCTCAACGCCGCCTTCTTCCCGGTGGCGATGCACGCCGGCCTGACCTGCGCGATCACGAATCCACTCGTGCCCGAGGTGCGCAAGGCGGTGCTCGCGTCGGACCTGCTGCTGGGCCACGACGAGTATGCAATGCAGTGGATCTCGAATTTCCGCGCGGAACAGAAGAAGAAGGCCGCAGTGACGAGCGGTGCCCCCGAGGCGGTCAAGCCCGCATGATCCAGAAGAAGCTGGAGGTCACCTACCAGCCGTTCAACAAGTCGACGCGCGTACCGCCGGGCACGACGCTGTTCTCGGCCGCCCACTGGATCGGACTTCCGATCGACTCGACCTGCGGCGGTCGCGGGACATGTGGAAAGTGCAAGGTCCAGCTTGTCGACGGTGGCGGCGAGATCACGACCGCCGACCGCAAGCAGCTCCGCGCGGGTGAGCTCGAGAGCGGCTGGCGCCTATCGTGCCAGGCCAAGGTTTACCAGGACATGACGGTCAACGTGCCGGAATTGCTGCGCGTGCCGAAGGCCGCCACGATGGGCGTCAACCGCCTGGTCCTGCTGGATCCCAACGTCCGGAAGGTGTACCTGGAGCTCACCGAGCCGACGCTCGAGGATCAGCGGAGCGACGTCGAACGGCTGCAGGATGCCCTGACCGCGGAGGGTTTCGATATGAAGGCCGACCTCGCGGCCTTGCGCACGCTGCCCGGTGCGCTGCGCGACGCCGAGTTCCGGGTGACCGCCGTGCTCGGCGGCGACCAGTTGATCGCCCTGGAAGCGGGCGACACCCGCGATCAGAGCTACGGCGTGGCCTTCGACCTGGGCACGACGACGGTTGTGGGAACGCTGATGAACCTTCGCACGGGCATGGCCGAGGCGGTGGGCTCAACCCTCAACGGCCAGGCGCCGTTCGGCGCGGACGTCATCTCGCGCATCAGTCACGGCATGCAGGGCGAAGAGGCGCGAACCGAGCTCCGGGAGGCGGTCCTCAACACCATCAACGGCATCCTCGCCGACCTCTATGAACGAGCCGGCGTCGACCGCGATCGCGTCTACGAAATGGTCATCGTCGGCAACGCGACGATGCTGCACCTGTTGCTCGGCATCGATGCGACGCCGATCTCGATGATGCCGTTCGCACCGACCTTTCGCGAACCGCTCTACCTGCGCGCCCGTGAAGTCGGGCTGGAGATTCATCCGGCGGGATTCGTCCAGACCCTGCCCATCATCGGCGCCTACGTCGGGGCGGACATCGTCGCCGGCGTCATCGCGACCGGGCTCGCAAGAGAGGAGAAGATCCGAGTCTTCGTCGATGTCGGCACCAATGGCGAGATCGTGCTTGGTTCCACCAAGCGCGTCCTTTGCACCGCGGCGCCGGCCGGTCCGGCGTTCGAGGGCAGCCAGATCAAGTGCGGGATGCGGGCGACCGACGGCGCAATCGAGGGCGTCACGTTGACCGATCGCGTCGAGCTGCAGGTGATCGGTGGTGACGTCCCGCCACGTGGATTGTGCGGCTCGGGCCTGGTGGATGTCGTGGCCCAATTGTTGGTCGCCGGGCTACTGGATGCCAGCGGCAAGCTCAAAAGCCGCGAGGAAGTGCCCGAGCATCCGCTCTCCGACCGGCTGACCTCGGTGGAAGGTGTTCGGGCCTTTCTCCTGACGGAGAACGTCTATCTGAGCCAGCGCGACGTGCGCGAGCTGCAGTTCGCCAAGGGGTCGATCGCGACCGGGATCAAGGTGCTGATGGACGTGATGGGCATCAGCACGGCAGATGTTGACGAAGTTCTCCTGGGCGGATCCTTCGGCTCCTACCTGAATCCTGAAAGCGCAAAGATCATTGGCCTCGTGCCCGCGGTCGACGTCGATCGGATCCTGTCGGTAGGCAACACGGCCGGCGAAGGTGCCAAGATGGCGCTTCTCTCGTTCCGCGAGCGGCAGGTCGCCTTCGAGCTGCCGGAAAAGATCGAATACGTCGAGCTCTCGGGGCGGTCGGATTTCAACGACTCCTTCGTTTCGGTGCTGCGGTTTCCGGATCTCGAGGCGGTCGCATGAAGCCGGTCGCGCTCTTGATCTGCGGAGCGTTGGGCAAAGAAGTGAAGACGATTGTGGATGAACACGGGTGGGACGTTGACATCTATGGCGTCCCGGCAATGCATCATTTCTATCCCAAGAAAATCGTCGAAGCGGTCGACCGACGGCTCGGCGAGCTTTCGACTCGCTATCGCCGCGTCGTGGTCGTCTACGGCGACTGTGGCACCGCCGGAAGCCTCGACCCGGTTCTCGATCGGCACGGCGCGGTCCGACTGCCGGGCCCGCACTGTTACGAGATGTTCGCCGGTGCGGCGGAATTCGACCGGCTGTGCGACGAACAGCCGGCCACCTTCTTCTTGACCGACTGGCTGGTTCGAAATTTTGAGCGCGCCGTCATCCGCGGGCTGGGCCTGGATCGCTATCCCGACTTGAAACCGGTGTACTTCCAGAACTACACGCATTGCATCTATCTGGCGCAGCTTCCGAACGAGGGCCTGCGCGCGAAGGCGGACGAAATCGCCGCCTACCTCGAGCTGCCGTTGGAGGTACGGTCCGTTGGCTTCGGTGAGCTCGAGAGCCGGCTGACGAGCCTGGTTGAGGAGGCGGCCTGATGGCGAAATACCAGGTGATGTACTGGAAGCACATTCCCGCGCAAATCAAGGCGTGGGACCAGAGCGGCGAGGTCAAGCGAATGCTGCCCGATCGCTTTCAAGCGGCGATCGATGCCTATGCCATGAAAGACGGGTCGACGGACATGGACGCGTACCTCGAGGCCTGGCGATGGGACGAGCCCGGGGAGCGACCCGGCTCCGCCAACGAGGTTGCCACCGCACTCGTGCAGGAATTGGACGCAGCCAATCCGAGGTCCCGATTGATGCAGGGCCCCCACCCCGACCCTCCCCCAGAGGGGGAGGGAGTTACAAACTGATGCAGGGCCCTCCCCCAGCCGGGGAGGGAGTTACGAAGGAGATGGCATGAGCCAGGCAGCGCAGAAGCTCGATGTGGTGCGTCCACCGCAGTTGCGGCCGGTGATGGAGGTCGGCAAGGACTTCGGGCTGCTCGAGTCGGAGATGATCTCGTACGGCCCATACAAGGCAAAGATCAGCCTCGATGTGCTGAAGCGACTCGCGGGAAGGCCGGACGGCCGGCTGGTCGTCGTCACCGCCATTACCCCGACCCGTGCGGGTGAAGGCAAGACCACGAGTGCCATCGGTTTGACTGAAGGGCTCGGACGGATCGGCGCGAATGTCGCGCTTTGCCTGCGCCAGCCATCGACCGGCCCCTTGTTCGGTATCAAGGGCGGAGGCACCGGCGGCGGCAAGGCGCAGATCGTGCCGATGGAGGAGATCAATCTCCATTTCACCGGCGATATCCACGCCGTAGAGGCTGCCCACAACCTGCTGGCGGCCGTCATCGATGCGGCCATCTTTCACGGCCAGCTGGAGATCGGTCCGAGCTTCATCACCTGGCCGAGGACGCTCGATGTCAACGATCGGGCGTTGCGGCACATCGTCACCGGACTCGGCGGCGATGAGCATGGCATTCCAAGAGAATCGAGCTTCATCATCGCGGCGGCGTCCGAGATCATGGCGATCCTGGCGCTGGCGAGTGACCTGGAAGATCTGCGCAGGCGGGTCGGCCGGATCATCGTCGCCCAGCGTAAGGACGGGAGCTTCGTGACCGCCGAAGACATGCGGGTTGCCGGCGCGATGACGGTGCTGCTGAAAGAGGCTCTGCTGCCAAACATCGTTCAGACCATGGAGGGCCAGCCCGCGCTGGTCCATGCCGGGCCCTTCGGGAACATCGCCCACGGCAACAACTCGTTGCTCGCGGACCAGATCGCGCTCAAGCTCGCCGACATCGTCGTGACGGAAGCCGGCTTCGGCGCAGACCTGGGACTGGAAAAGTTCGCGCACATCGTGGCGCGTTACGGGCACCTGCGTCCGGCGGCCGCTCTGGTGGTCGCGACGGTGCGGGCGCTCAAGTCGCACGGCGGCGTGCCGCTCGCCAAGCTCGGGACGGAAGACCTCGACGCCCTGCGCCGCGGCGCCGAAAATCTGGCCGCCCACATCGACATCGTCAAGGCGTTTGGGATCCGAAGTGTGGTCGCCATCAACCGGTTTCCGACGGACACCGATCGGGAGCTGGACCTGCTGGTCGACCTCGCCACGCAGTTCGGCGCGGACGCGGCGGTGGTCAACGACGGCTTCGGCCGGGGCGGCGATGGGGCAATCGAGCTGGCGGAAGCTGTGGAGAGGGTAACCAAGGACGGCAGTAATTTCGCGCCGCTGTATCCGGAAGGCACGCCGATTCGCGAGCAGATTCTGACGCTGGCCAAGCGGCTCTATGGCGCTGCCGACGTTGAGTTCCTGCCCGAATGCCAGAAGCGCATCGACTGGCTGACGCAGCAGGGGATGGGTACCTTGCCGGTCTGTATGTCCAAGACCCACCTCTCGCTGTCGCACGACCCATCATTAAAGGGGCGTCCCCGCGGCTTTACGATGCCGGTTCGCAACGTCTATCCGTCGGCCGGCGCTGGCTTCGTCGTCGCGCTGGCCGGCGACATCCAGTTGATGCCCGGTCTCGGCAAAGAACCTGCCTACACACGGATCGACATCGATGGCAGCGGGGTCATCAGCGGTCTGACCTGAGCCGCGAGAGCGCCGGCTTGCTCGTATACCGCGAGCGAGGTGGGAGTCGCCAGGTGCTGCTGGTCCACCCCGGCGGACCATACTGGCAAAAGCGCGACGACGGCAGTTGGTCGATCCCGAAAGGCGAGCTTGCAGAAGGTGAAGCTGGAATGGATGTGGCGCGACGTGAATTCGAAGAAGAGCTCGGCGTTCCCGCGCCGACCGGAACACTGACTCCAGTTGGCGACGTCCGCCAGGCCGGCGGCAAGATCGTTCATGCGTGGGCGGTCAATGCCGATGTCGACATCAGCCAGGTGAGGAGTAACACGTTCGAGATCGAGTGGCCGCCGCGCTCCGGCCGGAAGCAGCAATTTCCGGAGATTGATCGGGCTGGCTGGTTTGACCTGGAGTCCGCCAGGCATAAGCTTCTTGCAGCGCAGCGGACCTTCGTCGATCGCCTCGAGGCGATGCCATGACGTTCACCGAGCTGAGCAGTTACCTTGACCGGCTGGAGTCGACCAGCAGCAGGAATGAGCTGGTCAAGATCCTCTCTGACCTCTACAGCAAGGGTTCGCCGGAGGAGATCCAACCGCTGAGTTATCTGATCCAGGGTCGACTGGTTCCATTTTTCGAGCCGGTCGAGATCGGGCTCGGCGAGAAGCTAGTGGAGGCGGCGCTTGCCGAGGCATACGGGAAACCGAGGGACGAAGTCGCGAAGCTTTATAGCCGCGTTGGAGACCTCGGCCTGGTGGCCGCCGAGCTTGCCGGCGCAGGGGCAGGTACGGACATCTCGCTCACCGAGGTCCATGCCCGCCTGACGGAGATTGCCTACGCGGCGGGCGCAGGCTCGGTAGAGAAAAAGCGTTCGAATTTTGCGGGGCTGCTCAAACAGGCAGATGCCGCCTCGGCAAAGCACCTGGTGCGCATGGCGCTCGGTCGCTTGCGCCTCGGTATCGGGGAGCCAACGGTCCTCGACGCCCTGTCGTTTGCAAAGCGGGGCGACCGCAAGCTGCGGCCAGTGCTGGAGGCAGCCTACAACCGAACCTCTGACCTCGGCATGATCGCCAGGACGTTTTGGGAAGGCGGAGAGGAGGCGGTGGCCGCGCTGAAGGTGACGGTGGGCCGACCGATCCGCAGTCAGCTGGCCGAGCGGCTGCCCAACCCGGAGGCGGTCATCAAGCGCTTGGGGCTGGTGGCTGTCCAGCCGAAATACGACGGCATCCGCGTCCAGATTCACAAGAACGGCGATGATGTCCGCATCTTTTCGCGGAATCTCGAGGATTTCACTCTGATGTTTGCTGAGCTCACCCGAGCTGCCGGCGCATTGAAGGATGAGACGCTCATCCTCGACGGCGAGGCGATCGCGTACAGCAAGGAATCGGAGGAATACCTACCGTTTCAACTGACGGCGAGCCGGCGCCGGCAGCACGGCATCGAGCAGGCAGCGCAGGACCTGCCGCTGATCGCGTTCGTCTTTGACATCCTCTACCGCGACGGCCGCGATCTGACCGAGATGCCTTACGAGCAGCGGCTGGCGCTGGTCGACGAGGTGATTGCCGGATCGACGGTGCTGCTGCCGGCGCCCATCATCAAGACCGATTCGGCCGAAGTCTTGACCAAGATCCTGCTCGACAACATCAGCCGCGGCCTGGAGGGTGTCGTCGTCAAGCGACCCGACTCGCCGTACCAGGCGGGCGCTCGGAACTTCAACTGGGTCAAGCTGAAACGGCACACCAGCGGCCAGTTGAACGACACGGTCGACCTGGTTCTGCTTGGCTACTACTTCGGCAAAGGCAAGCGTGCCGCGTTTGGCGCGGGGGCGCTGCTGGCGGGCGTCTACGACGCGGAGAAGGATCGGTTCGGCACGATCACGAAACTCGGCACCGGTTTGTCGGATGCCGGGTGGCGGGAGATTCACGAGCGCGCCGACAAGCTGCAGGTCGATCACAAGCCGGCACGCGTCGACGCGATCCTGGAGCCGGATGTCTGGCTGGAGCCGGAGGTCGTCGTCGAAGTCCTCGCCGACGAGATCACGCCAAGCCCGCGGCACACCGCAGGCATGGTGGGCGACCAGCCCGGGTACGCCCTGCGTTTTCCCCGCATCGTCTCGTTCCGGAGCGCGGACAAGCGACCGGAGGACGCGACCACCGTCAAGGAGATTGCGGAGCTGTTCCGTCAGCAGCGCGAGCGGAAGGTTCCGGCCTGAAGGTCTTGCCTCACTCGGGTGCCGCGAAGGTCGGCCAGGGACTGGACGCGACCAACCGGTAACCGTTCTGCTGCAGCCGCTCCCGCCAATCGCCGGGCGGCGCGTCGGCGAGGACTACGATGCCGGCACGACGGTTATCAAGGGTGGCAGCGACTTCCGCACGGCCCCTAGGATCCAGGCGGAACGCCGAGTTGAGCGCGACAAAGCGGCTGGCGGGTTGCAGCCGACCGAGAAAGTAGACCCAGGCGCGATCGCCGAGCACGAGTACGGTCGTGCGCGAATTCGTTCGCCCCTGCTCGAGGATATGGGCTTCGTCCGCCTCTTCGCGGATTGGGCCCGGGAACCCAGAAAGGTCCTGCGTCGTAAGTGAATGCCGGATGACCCAACTCAGCCAGCGGCCGTAATAGGCGGGTAGGTCCGCATACGCGAAGTTATGCAGGAACGGCGGTGGCGCGGAGGTTGCCCGCAGCAAAGCCGTTTCCTGCGCCGGAAGAATCAGGACCGCCTCGGCCGCACCGACGAGCGCGGCCAGCGCGAGGGGCGCGGCAACGAGCGACGCTGCGGGTCGCAGCGATCGGGTTTGGATTGCCTTAACGCGCAACGCCGACGCGCACACTGCGGCGATCGTGATCGCCATCGGCGGGATGGCTTCCATGGCATAGTGCGAGAGTTCTCGTGGGGTCAGCGACGCTCCGACAATGCTTGCCGGCAGCCAGACCGCGAGCACGCGCCAGGGGCCTCGGGCGCGCACGAACCAGACGGTCGCAAGGCCACCGAGGATGATCGCTCGAACCATCAGCGGAACAAGGCTGCCGCCATTCGCGGCGAACAGGTAGGCGCGCTGCACCAGTGATACCTCACCGAGGTAGGCGGCCATCGAGTGATCGACAGCGAGCGCCAGTGCAGCCGCGCCTAGCGCGAGGGCTCCCCCGGCGATCGCAAGCGTGAGCGTGCGGAGCGCGTCACGCCGGCTGAGAAGCACGAACAGGACGGCCAGGCCGTCGAGGGCATAGCTGGGGCGGATCAGCAGGGCGATGGCCGTCAGCACCCCGGCGACAACCGCCCAGCGAACATCCTCGCGCAGGGCTGCGACCAGGGCACCAAGGAACAATGGGAGGGCCGCAATCTCGACATTGAGGAGGTCGCCGTCGAGGGTCGGCAGCGATAGGCCGGCCGCGCAAAGTAATGCCGCCGCGATGGCTACCGAAGCGCCGAACCATTTGCGCGTGAGGCTGTACACGCAGAGCGCGGCCGCGACGACGGCAATCAAAAGGGCGATCTGCACCGCCGCATGGTGCTGATCGGCCCCTGCCCGCAGCAGGACCTCGTAAAGCCAGTAGATGCCCGGAGGGCTGGTGTCAAACGCGCCGGTGTAGAGCGCGAC
The DNA here is from genome assembly GCA_005880395.1 of Chloroflexota bacterium. Lineage (GTDB taxonomy): Bacteria > Chloroflexota > Dormibacteria > CF-121 > CF-121 > CF-13. The sequence goes on along the minus strand of VBHQ01000044.1, from coordinate 6,676 downwards.
GCCCTGCGTGTGAAGCCAGGCCACCGTGGTGAACGTGCCCTCGTCGGAATACCAGCGGGGTTCCCAAAGGCTGGGGAGCCGCATGGCAATCACTGCCAGGCCAAGCATCACAGCGGGCTTAGCCGCAATGCTGAACCGCACGAAACGCAAGTGTTGGTCAGCCGATAATTCGTGCGGATCCAAACCCAGCCGCGAGCAGCCGATCAGTCTCGAACCTTCCGGGTTCGAATTGACGAATGCCTTCGACCTCTTTCCCGAGGACAAGCGCCGCAACGTGCCGTCCGAGTGCCGGGGCAAGCTTGAACCCGTGCCCGCTGGTCCCGGCATCCACGAAAATGCCCGGAGCAACCTCGCCGATGACGGGCTGCCAGTCCGGGCTCACGTCGTAGAGGCTCGCCCAGCCGCCACGTGCGTCCGCGAGAGCCAGCGAGGGAATCCTCGCGGTGATGGCGGATGCCATGCGTGAGACTTCATCGGCCGTGACCGACACGCTGAAGGCGTCGGGATCGGCCTGCGGTTCGCTGGTCATGGGGCCGACGAGGAACAGCTCCGACCCCTCCGGTTTCATGTAGTACCCGCCCGGGATATCGCCGAGCACGTAAGGCAGCGCGGGTACCTGGTTCCAGCCCAGGGTGGCGACGAAATGGCGCTCGACCGTGAGGGGCAGCTCGACGTGTACCTGCTCGACCAGCGGTTTCGTCCACGGTCCGGCGGCAATCAGTAGCCGGGAGGTGTACAGCCTCGGACCTAGCCCGAGCTCGACGGCCCGATGAAAGAGTCCTTGCGTCGTCGCGACCGGGTCCGCATAGCCGGCATCGATCTCCAAGGCCGCGATCGCGATGCCATCGAGATTCATCTCGGGATGGCGTCGTCCTAGATCCGAGGGTGAAAGCAGCTCCACAGCGGTTCCAATCTCCGTCAGCATGGCCGCAGTCGTTTGCACGTGCGCGACTTCCTCCGGACCCAAGACATAGAGGTCGCCGGTCCGGCGAAATCCGGCGTCGCGCCCGCCTGAGATCTCGTCGAATGCCCCGAACATCTCGAGGCTCTCGTGGGCGACCTGCGCGATGAAGCGGTTCGTATAGAAGGCCCGGCAGATCGCACTGGACCTTCCGGTTGGGCCACCCGCCGGAGCCCATCGGTCGAAGATGATGGTTTTGACGCCCATCGCGGCCAGGTGGTAGCCGGCGCTCACGCCGTGGATGCCGGCGCCGATGATTCCTACGTCGGCAGTTTCCAGTGAGGGCCTCCGTTCATGAGTAATTAGTGACGAGACCGCAGCGGCTCCAATCCTAGTGGGGAACGCCAGCGGCGATCGGACCTCCGCTCGCCAGCCCTCATATATATAGAGGTATGCAGGCACCGACCGAATGGTGGCGAACCTGGTTCGGCCCAGGCTATTTGGCCCTCTACGATGATCACCTCGCCGAACGCACTTCGACGGAGATCGACCAGCTCGAGGCCCTGCTGAGGCTGCGGCCGCCGGCGCGGGTCCTTGATCTCCCGTGCGGTCAGGGTCGCCACTCGATTGAACTGGCACGCCGGGGCTACTCGGTCACCGGCGTCGACCTGTCCGGCTACATGCTCGCGGTGGCCAGGGAGAGGGCCGAGGCGCGTGGTGTTGACATCCGCTTCCTCGAGGGTGACATGCGGGAGCCGCTCGCCGGCGAGCGCTTCGACCTGGTCCTGAACCTGTTTACCAGCTTTGGCTATTTCGCCGATGAGCCCGACGACCGCAGGGTCGCGACCGCGGCGGCGACGATGCTGGACCCGGGCGGACGATTGCTGATCGAGCTGATCAACGGTGAACGGGTCATGAAAAATTTCCAAGAGCGGGAATGGTTTACCGTTGGCGATGCCGCCGTCATGGAACGGCGATGGCTTGACCGGGGATCACGACGCATGACGGTTGAACGCACCGTCGATCGCAACGGCGGTGATGCAACCAGTGTCCACGTCGTCCGGTTGTACGGGCGGCAGGAGCTTGTGGCTTTGCTGGCCACGGCCGGCTTCGCGCAGGTCCGGCTGTTCGGTGACTGGGATGGTTCGCCGGCGACCGCAGACGCGCTGCGGATCATCGCGGTGGCCAGCTCCTGACACGGCTGCAAAAAAGGGCGGAGGCCCAAAGCCACCGCCCCTGTCGCGTTAAAGCGCCTTAGTCGTCGTCGCGTTCCTCTTTCGTGGTGCAGACCGGGGGAGGCGTTTGCTGAATGATCGTGATCTGGATCGTCTGCGTGATGGTGACGGTCACGGTCTGGCAGGTTATCGTCACCGTGCCACCGGTCGGGCCATCGCCGAGGGCAATGACCTCGATGAGGTTCAGCTCATGGAGCTCGTTCTCCTCATCCTGCGGCGTGACGAACGTGAGGTGGGCAAAGCGGTCTTCGTCGCTCTTGATGGCGGCGACGATGGGCGCGACGCTCGAATGGAGCTGCGTTTTGGCGGTGGCCAGCGCCGGCTGGACCTTCGCCGCGACCTTCGAGGTGCTGACCGTCTGGGTCAGCTGGGTGCTGCAACTCGATTCCGCGGTGTTGAGCTTGGCGATGACGTCGTCGCCCGCCTTCTTCACCGCGCTGATCAGGATCGTCTTCGAGTGGTCGTCAGCCGGCTGAATGACAGCGATCGTCGGCGTCTTGTGGTCGTCGTGCGAAACGATGACGAGGGTCGTCGGTACAGCGGCGACCGTCAGCACGCTCACCGCGGTGACCGTGATGATTCGCTGCGTGATCCAGGTCGTCAGAAGTGTGAACATTACGAAACTGACCTCCTTGAGGATGGGCTCCTCTGGCTAGATGAACGCGCCGTAAGAGGGGTCCATCTGCGCCCCAGGCTGGCTGTGACCGGGATGCGACCGAGACGTTTTTGTGTTGACGCTTAAACTCGACCGCGGCTATACTTCCGTCGAATATGGGCTCCGGTCAGAGGGGGTGCAACGCAGTTGTCCGAGATCAAGGTCCGCGAGAACGAGACCTTCGAGAGCGCCCTTCGCCGCTTCAATAAGAAGATCAAGCAGAACGGCGTCCTCTCCGAGGTTCGCCGCCGGGAACACTACGAAAAGCCAAGCGTAAAGCGAAAGAAGAAAATCGCGGCGGCGCGCAAGCGGCGGGCTCGTACCACGTGATCGTCCCTCGCTGAAAAGCGAGATTCGATGCGTACATAGATGAAACTGCGCGGGTCCTCGACGATTGAGCGACTGCGGCGACGGGGCCGGCTGTTCGCGCGCGATCTGCGAATGGGCCACCTGGGCGCCGGCAACCGTTGGCCGCCGTATGTGCGTTCGGCGGTCATCACGCTGGTGCTCGCCCTCGCCACCGCGCTCGTCGTGGCCCAGAACTTCTTCCCCAACCGCCTCAACCTGAAGCCTGGTGACGTGTCGACGCAGGACGTGGTGGCGCCCCGTTCGGTCCGATACGAGAGTCAGACCAAGCGCGATGAGGCGCGGGCGGCGGCGGCCGCCCAGGTCCCAGATCAGTTCGATGGCTCGGTGGCGACGCAGCAACGCCAGGCGATCGACACGCTCGCGACCAAGGTCCATGATTTGCGCCAGGCATCAACGCCTGGCCCCGACCGCTCGGCGCAGCTCAGCCTCCTCGAGCCTCAGCTGAGCGATGCGCAACGTCAGTACCTGCTCCAGGCGGACGAGGGGACGGTTGGCACCGTCTTCAAGAGCGCCGGTGACATCCTGCAACAACTGGAGAGCAATGGGATCAAGCCAGATACCTTCAAGAGCGCCCAGGATACGGCGAAGACGCGAGCCGGCGCGCTGCATCTCGATCCCACGGGGGCGTCGGTGGTCGCCACGCTGGTCACGGCCCACCTGAAGGTCAATTTCCTGCCACCGGAAACCGCGCAAAAGCGCCAGCAAGCGAGCGACGCCGTGACGCCCGTTTTCGTAACCGTGGCGCAGGGGCAGACCATCATCCGTTACGGCGATCTGATCACGCCGTTTCAGGTTGAGGAGGCCCAGGCCGTTGGCCTGCTCGCACCCAAGACCGATTGGGCCCGAGTGCTGGCGGTATCGATGCTGGTCATCATGCTGTTTGCGGTCGCGCTCGGCTACCTGATGCAGTTCCGGCCGGCGATCCTGCGCGACCCGCGCCAGCTTGCCACGCTAGGCGGGCTGATGCTGATCTTGCTCCTGGTCGCCAAGCTCGTCGTGCCGATCAATCCCAACGCGCAGTACATCGTGCCGATGGCGGCCGTCCCCTTGCTGGTGGCGGCGCTGATGGATACCGGCCTCGGCATCATCGTTGCCCTCGCGGTTGGCCTGCTCACCGGCATCATCGCCGACAACATCCTCGATCTCACCCTGGTGGGATTCCTGGGAGGGGCGATCGGCGCGATTTACGTCCACCGGCTGGAACGCCTCGGCCAGTGGGTGACGGCGGGCATCCTGGTCGCCGGGGCGCAGTTCGTCACGCTCGTCTCACTGTCGTTGATCGAGCGCCATCAATCGCTTGATGAAACGCTCAGCATCGGCGCCCTCGCGCTTGGCAACGGCCTGGTCTCAGCGCTGATCGCCGCCGGTGCCCTGACGTTCCTCGGCGAGATCACCCAGGTGATCACCCCGATCCGGCTGCTGGAGCTGACGACGCCCAACAATCCGCTGCTGAAGCGATTGATGGTCAGCGCGCCAGGAACGTACAACCATTCGATCGTGGCGGCCAATCTCGCCGAGGCGGCGGCCGAAGCGGTGGGGGCTAACCCTGTGCTGGCCCGGGTCGGCTGCTATTTCCACGACATCGGCAAGATTCGCCGCCCCCACTTCTTTGTCGAGAACCAGGCGGACATCGGCAATATCCATGAGAATCTGTCACCGACGACGAGCTCGGACATCCTGAACGCCCATGTCACCGAAGGCGTCGAGCTGCTCCGTCAGTACCACTTTCCCACTGTCATTTGCGAGATCGTTCAGCAGCACCAGGGGACCACGGTCAAGCGCTACTTCTACCGGCAGGCGCTCGAGCAAGGCCTCGAGGTTCGCGAGGATGACTTCCGTTATCCCGGCCCCAAGCCTCGCACCAAGGAGGGGGCGATCGTGATGATCGCCGACACCGTCGAGGCGTCGGCCCGGACCCTGAAGGACCGCAGCACCGAAGGCATCAAGGACCACGTCCATCGAATGATCCAGGGCTTTGCGCGTGATGGCCAGCTGGATGAGTGCGATCTCTCGTTCCGCGACCTGCTGCTGGTCGAAGAGGCAATGTCGAACATGGTGGTGAGCATCTACCATGCCCGGATCGAGTACCCGGCGGCGGTCCCCGAGACGGCGCGGGCTGGCGCCGCGGTCGACACCAGCGGTGGCGGCCACGACGGCACCCTGGAGGCGGACGACAAGACGATTCCGATCCCCCGGCCGAGCGCTCGAACCCGGCCCAGCACCTCCTAGGCAATTCGCCGTCACAGCGGCGTTTCCGGTTTGGGCATGGCTCGTCGGCTCGAGGCCGCAACCTTTGCGGTCTGGGCGCGATATGCCTTAAGTGCTGCTCTCAGGCTCGGTAATCGTGCTTGCCTACGTGGCCGCGGCCGCCGTCATCGTGCCGGCGGCTTCGATGATCGGCTTCGGCAAGGTCCCGAAGTTTCTGCGTCATGGCACCGACCCAACCAGAACCCGAACCCGGATGGAAGGGGTGGGCCTGCTGCTCATCGGGTTGTTCATCCTGGCGGACGCGCTGGCGGCCGACCTGGGGCGCCGCTCATCGGTGCCGCAGGACTGGATCCTGCTCGTCTGGGTCCTGCTCGCGGCCGGCTTGATCGGCATCCGGTATATCGCCGGGCGCGCTCAGCCGACGCCACCAAAGCCCGCAGCATAAACCTCGTGGCGCGCGTACCATAACCGCGTGCTCATCCAGATGAGCCGGTGGGGTCCCGCAGCGCTTGCGTCCGGCGTTGATCTGGAGGGACTGAAAGCCACGTTGCAGGTCGGCGCTCGACTGTTGAACCTGCCCCAGGAAAGCCTTACCGTCCTCACGCTGACCGGTGACGAGCACCTGCGTGAGTACAACCGGCGCTATCGGGGACTCGACGAACCGACCGACGTGCTCGCGTTTGCCGCGCAAGAGAAACCGTCAGACCAGCGCTTTCAGGCGCCGCCGGGGACGGAAAGCTGGCTGGGCGACATCGTGATCTCGCTGCCGCGGGCGCGCCGCCAGGCAAAGGATGCAGGCCACCCGATCGACGACGAGGTGCGGCTGCTGGCCGTGCACGGCTTGTTGCATCTGCTCGGCTACGACCATGCGGAGGCAGAGGAAGAGACGAAGATGACCCAGCTCACGAACCGGATCCTCGAGGCGGCAGGATAGTGCCTCGCTCGGACGCGGAATTCGACGCCGAGCGCATTGGCAGCCCGGACCGGGCGCGAAGGGTCGACCTCCGTCGGACGGTCTACAGCTTTCGCCATGCGGGTCGCGGCCTGCGCTGGGCGGTGTCTTCACAGGCAAACGTGCGGGTGCACCTGGCGGCGGCGGTTGTCGTGCTAATCGCGGCGCTGATCCTTCGCTTTTCGGCGATGGAATTCGTCGGCCTGTTGCTCTGCTTTGCGATCGTCATCGCCGCGGAGCTCTTCAACACCACCCTGGAGGTGTTGATCGATTACGCCTGGCCGGAGCATCATCCAATGATCGGTCGCGCCAAAGATGTCGCCGCTGCCGCGGTGCTGATCGCGGCCATCGGCGCC
>VBHQ01000174.1 GCA_005880395.1 Chloroflexota bacterium | reverse complement strand
GCGGCCTGGGCGTCAACGCAATAAACGCCCCGCCAGCCTACGCCGCCACCGCTTGGTACCTGCACGCGGGCACGAACGGCAATGCAACCGTCGCCTTCGTCCAATCCGCGAGCAAGACCGAGGCTGCCGCCGCGACCACCCTAGTCACAACTATCAGCACCACGACCGGCAATGCCATCGTCGCCTACGTGACTTCTGCGAACACCGTCACAATGAGTGACTCGGCCGGAAACGCCTACATCAACTACTGCAACATCAGCTCGAACCCCACCCTGAGGTGCTATGTTGCCACGCATACCAGCGCCGTGACCAGTGTCACGGCGACTTTCTCGGCTTCCAACCTGGCAGCGATGTACGTCATGGAATTCAGCGGCGTCAACACGGCCCTTGGCCAAGGTCCATGTTGTGGGCACTCCAACACTGGCTTCGCGACGAACGCTTCCCCAACCTCAAATGCGGCCCCCCCCTACGTCGCTGGCGCAGTTTTCGCTGCCGTCATCTCGGCCTCATCTACAGTGACCTTCAGCTCCGGTCCCAGCTTTACCAGCGGCACGACTAATAACCGCGCAAAGATCGAGTCCTCCGGTGGGGGATCGACGATTGATCAAATTGTCGGCTGGGATCTTCCGGGCGCCACGAGCAGCCAGAGCTACTCCGGCAGCTTCAGCGCGTCCGCCACCTGGGAAGCCGAAATCATGAGTCTGGAGCCGGCCGGCAATACCCTGGACAACACCTCACCAACGGCATCCACGAGTACCATGGACGTCCACACGGTCGGCAACCAGCAGGCCTGGCAAACGGGTTACACGGTCGGTAGCCAAACTGTCGCCGCCGGCACCTACACGTTCACCTACTGGCTGAACACCGCTTCCGGTACCAACACGTCGACGGACACATTCACATTCGGCTACAGCTCGACCCCAACCTGCAACTCGATAACGGCCCTGGCGTCGTGGAGTGCAACCATCACGGACGGCGCCGTAGGGGCGACGACCAGCACGACCACTGGCAGCTCAGCGACCATTCCGGCGAGCCAGTATCTCTGTTGGCAAATCGCGGTCACCGCCTCGTCGCTCGGCGTCGGGCCTGGCGGCGGCCACAGCAGGAGACCATGAACGGGCCCGACAAGAGCGCGGCGTAAAGGGCGCGATGAACAAGGAGCAGGGCCTTCTTTCCGAGCTGAAGACCCTGCAGCGGTTCGCCTCAGAACGACTTGCTGAAAGAGAATCAGAGCTCCGTGAGCTGAGCCACACTGACTTCCGGCTGGCCGAGCTGCAGAACGCGCTCGACGGATTGCAGCCCGACCCTGCGCGCTGGGGCGACGAGCGGCAGGCGCTGATCGACCACATCGAGGACCTCAGTCGTGCGCGAGCGATCGCCGAAGCCCGTTTACGGCGCATGCTGGATGAGGCAGGGGAGAACTCGCGCCGCCTGGAGGAGGCGCTGGGGAAGACGCGGACTCAACTCCAGCGAGCTCAACAGGAACTCGAGCAGAGAAAGGCCTCGCCCGAGCAGGACGGGTTGCTGCAACAGCGCGAGCAGCTTCGCGCAAGCCTGGTGGACGCTCGTCGGCAACTGGCCGCCCTTCGTGCCGAGCAGCGGAACCAACAAGGACAGCGAGAGGCGCTCCTCGCTCGGCTGACAGAACTCGAGCGCGAGCACCAGGAGGCCGAGATCATCGAGGCCAAACCGCAGCCTGTGGTGCCGGAACAGGCTCAGGCCGAGCAACGGCGCGTCGAACAGCAGCAACACCTACTGCAGCAACATGCTGAGAAAGCGCACGAGCAGCTGGAAGTACTGCAGGCCGAGAGACAGCGCCTGATTCAGGAGCGCACCGCCCTTGTCGGCCGCGTCGTGCAGCTCGAGCAGGCATCACAGACGGCTTCGGCGGCGCAAGCCGTTCAGGCGCAAACCTGGGAGTTCGAGCGGAACGAGCTGCGGAGCCGGCTCGAGCAGCTCGAGCAGGCGACGAAAGCCAAGGAATACGAGGCAGCGGCCGAGCGGAGCCGGCTCGCCTCAGAGGTAAGCCAGGCAAAGCTGCAGCTCGCCGGGCTCGGGACGAGGGAGCAGGAGCAGCGCCGCCAGCAGCAAGAGCGGCAGGAACTTCAGGGAAGGATCGAGGCGCTCGAGCAAGGTTGGCTGGCGAGGGAGGCCGCCATTGCCCAGGAGCGTGCCTTGTGGCGCCGGCAGGTGGACAGCCTGACCCTCGTGCAGACCCCCGACCAGATCATCGGTGCGCTCGCGAAGCAAATTGGAGCCGCCGCACCGGCGATCACACCCAAAGAAAAGCTGGTGACCAGGACGCCGGTCACGCCGAAACCGCAACCTGCCCGCAGCAAACCCGCAGCCAAGCCCCGGCCGATCAGATCAGTTCCGTCCTCTCGTGAGCTCCTGCCTCCGCCTCCGGTGCGTCCGGCTCAGGAGGCATGGAATTCCCCTCGCCGCCTGGCCCTCTACCTGACCCTCATGGGCGGGCTGATTCCGATTCTGGCCATTCTTCGGGGGACGGTTGCGTTGCTCAGCGCGCACACCCTATATACCGGCTGGGCGTGGTTCGGTCTGGGCTTCGCCTTTATCGCCCTGTCGATGGGAACGGCGTTCTGCGCCTACTCGATCAAGTACTACGTCGGCACCGGCTTTGTGCTCGCCGGTGCACTGGGCATCGGCCGCAACGGCAACGGAAACGGCAACGGCCACACCAACGGGAACGGCAATGGGAACGGCCACGCCAACGGCAACGGCAAGACCAACGGCCACGCCAATGGCAACGGCAATGGCAATGGGAACGGCCATACCAACGGGAAGGCGGGGAACGGCAATGGCAACGGTCATGCGAACGGGAACGGGAATGGCAATGGGAAGACCAACGGCAATGGCAACGGCCACGGCGCGGGCTTGGAGCGCATCCCGCACCGCACAAAGAATGGCAACGGCAATGGGAATGGAAACGGCAACGGGAACGGCAACGGGAACGGCAACGGGAACGGCAACGGCAATGGCCATACCGATGGGAAGGCAAATGGGAACGGCCATACCAACGGGAAGGCGGGGAACGGCAATGGCAACGGTCATGCGAACGGGAACGGCAATGGCAATGGGAATGGAAACGGAAACGGAAACGGCTGGGACGTCCGCACCGAGCTGGGCCGCGAGCCATTCATCTCGGTTCATATCGCCGCCTACAACGAGAAGCGCGTCATCGAGCGGCTGCTCGAATGTTGCGCTGCATTCGACTACCAGAACTATGAAGTCATCCTGGTCGACGACTCCACCGATGAGTCCACGGAGATCCTCAAGGCGTGGGAAACCCGCCCTGGCTTCCGCATCTTGCACCGGGCCAATCGCGACGGTTTCAAGGGCGGTGCGCTGAAAGAAGCGCTCAAGCTCACGGACCCACGGGCCGAGTACGTGGTCATCTTCGACGCTGACTCGATGCCGTTTCCGGACAGTCTCGAGCGGTTACTCGCCTACTTCTATCAGCACCGAAACGGTGACCGGGGGCCTGGCAGCATGGACCGCCGCGCGGAAGTCGCCGCCGTGCAGAGCTACCAGTGGCACGTGCTCAACAAGTCGGAGAGCTGGCTGACGGAGGCCGTGCGCACCGAATACGCCGGCTCTTACATGGTGGAGCGTCCCTTCCAGGAAGCGCTCGGCTCGCTGAAAATGATCGCCGGCACCGCATACATGATCCGTGCCGATCTGCTGCGGGCCCTCGGCTGGGGCCGGAGCCTCACGGAGGACTGGGAGCTGACGCTGCGGCTGTATGCCGCGGGCTACAAGGTCGTGTACACGCCCTATGCGGAGACGCCGGCGGAGTGCGTCTCGACCTTCTCCCGCTTTGCCCGTCAGCGCATGCGCTGGGCCGAGGGGCACACCTTCAACGTTCGAAAACATTTTCTGGAAATCGTCCGGTCGCCGAACCTCAACCTCACCGAGAAGGTCGAGTTCCTCTTTTATTCCACCTACTACTTACAGGCCGCCCTCTGGCTGGTCGGCAACATCAGCTGGCTACTCTCGGAGATCGTCTTCAAAGTGCACGTCCACCGCGGAAAGACTACAGCGGTGTCATCGGCGCCTTCGCCCTTTCCTTCCTGGTTGTCCCGTTCCAAGCTTATGCGGCGTTTAAAGGCCTGTTCGAAAAGAATGAGGGACCGTGGTTCCGTACCCCCAAGACGGGACGCATCACCGATCCGATCACCCACCTGAAGGGCCTGCTGAAGCTGCGCAAGTGGCTGTTTGGACCGAAGCGAACCCCGGGTAACGGTAAGCCCCATCACATTGCTCCGACCCAGCCGCCGGTCGCACCATCTTCGGCGCGCCGCCTTGGCTGGGTCGCCGCAGGCGCGATGTCACTGGCATTGATTGGTGTCGGGATTGGCGCCGTCAATGCTCCGGTGGTCGAGGCCGCCGGAACCGCGTTCTACTTGCATTGCGGGACCTGTCCGTCGACCAATGGCACCCTCAACAGCACCTCGCCCGCTGGTGCCACATCAGCGACGTGGGCGCTGGGCACGGCTAGCCAGGCCTGCAAATGGGCAACGACATCGAGCACGACAGGCTCTCAAATCATCGTCGCCAGTGACGTCTTTACCTTCACCTTCTGGGCGAGCAACAGCCATTCCGGGAGCCAGACGGCGGCCATCAGCGCAGTTTTCGGCTACAGCTCGGCGTCGACCTGCACCACCGTCACGACCATCGCCAGCATGCCCAGCTTCAGCTTCACGCTGGCCTCGCTTGCGGGGGCGACCCAGGAAATCGCTCCGACCTTCTCCCCCGCATCGAATATCACCGTGCCCACCGGTTCGTTCTTTTGCTGGACGATCACGGTCGCGACCGCGAACGTCAACATCAGCTTCCTCTGGGACGCGACCACCACAACAACGAACCTCAACAGCAGCCAGACGATCTTCATTCCGGAGCTCCTGCTGGCCCTGCTCGGGCTTGGCGTCATCATCCCGCTCGCTGCGCGGGCGCGCTTGCGGCTCCCACTGAAATCACACGGGGGGTGTCGGACATGATGCCCCGGGTCAGCGCGCCAGAAGATCGCCGCGCGTACACCGCGCTGCTCGCGATCGCCGGTGGACTGCTACTGGTGCTGCCCTTCGTCACGACCTTCGACGACTTCCTGACGGTGGGCGCCATCCGGCTGGGAATCGCCGGTCCAGCGCAGGCGGTAGGGCCATTCGAGGCGCGGATGGTGGTCGCGGTCCTCAGTGCGCTCGGCGTGCATGCGGGCGTGAACGGCAGCGAGCTCATCGTCTGGAATCTTTCCGGCCAACCGCAGGCGCTCTTCATCTCCTGGAACTGCGTCGGCTGGCAGAGCCTCATCCTTCTGGGGATCAGCCTGGTGGCTGGGCTTCGCGGACGCTACAGCGTCGCGGCGCGTATCCAGGTCGTCCTCATTGGAGTCCTCGGCACGTTGTGCGTCAACCTGCTGCGCATGTCAGCCGTTGCGCTGCTGGCGGCGACCGCTGGGCGGGTGCCGGCCCTCCTCTTCCATGACTACGGCGGGACGCTGATCGTGATCGCTTGGCTGTTTTGCTTCTGGGCGCTCGCCTATCGCTGGATCCTCAGCGCTGGTGCCAGGGCCGACGAGCCGGCGATTGATCCGGCCGCATTGGAGGCGGCATGAAGGCCCCGCCGAAGCGCTGGCTCGGGGAGCGCCAGGATCTGATCGATCGCATCGAGGCGCTGACGAATGCGCATGCACTGGCAGAAGCGCGCGCCAGCCAGAACCTCGAGGCGGCTGGCGAGGACGCGCGACGGCTCAACAAAGCGTTAGAACAAACGCGAGTCGAACTGCTGGCGGCACGGAAGCAACTGGCGGACCGACAGAACGCGCACGATGCGGCATTCGAGGCCGCGGCTCAGCAGCGAGAGCAATTGACTGCCCAGCTTTTGCTGGCTCAGCGGGAGCTTGGGGCCTTGAAGACGACCGAGCGACAGCAGGCAAAGCAGCGCACCATCATGGTCGATCGCGTCGAGGGGCTAGAACAGGAGCTGCAAGCGCTTCGGAACCTCCAACGACCGCAGGGGGTTTCCGATCTCCAGGCGGAGCTGCGGCGTGTCGAGCAACAGCGGCGAACGCTGGAAGCGCAGGGCGTAGAGGTCGGCCGGCAACTCACCGAACTTCGAGCGAAGCACAGCCAGGTCAGAGAAGAGCGTGCGGCCCTCCTGGTCCGAGTTTCTCAGCTCGAGCGCGCGATGCAGGCGAGCGTCTTACCAACAAGCACTGACTGGACCAGGGAGCGCGCTGAGGCGATGGCGGAGCTAACCCGTCTGCATCAGGCTGTCGAGAGTCGCAAGCAGGAATTCCTGCAGGAACGCAATCAGCTGGTCGGCGAGTTGAACGTAGCGCGCCAGCAGTTGACCGCGCTGACGACGCAGGGGCTGGATTGGCAGCAGCTCCAGCAAGATCGCGCGCAGCTACAGGCGCGTGTGCAGGCGATCGAAGACGGCTGGCTGGCCCGCGAAGCGGCCATTGCTCAAGAACGCGCGCTCTGGCGGCGGTACCTGGAGAGTCTGACAGTCGTCGAAACACCAGTCGCACCCAACCCTGTGCAAGAAGTTGCGCCAACGCCATCACGGTCGACCGTGCCCGCATTGACCCCGACCATGACGATTGCGCCTGTGAATGTCCGACAGGCAGATCTCCGCAAGGCGCCGAGCGAGCAGTGGAATTCTCCGCGTCGCCTCGTGCTGGTCCTGACACTGCTCGTCGGCTTGTTGCCGGTGGCCGCCATCGGCCGCGGGATGGTCGCGCTGCTGGCCGGCAGCGCCTATGCGGGCATCAGCTGGCCGGGCCTCACCTGTGCCTTCGTGGCGCTGGCGATGGGCACGATCTTTTGTGCATCCAGCACCGGGGCAATGGGAACGGCCACGGCAACGGCAATGGCAACGGTCATGGAAATGGCAACGGCCACGGCAACGGCAATGGCAGTGGCAACGGCAACGGCAACGGGAATGGAAACGGGACCGATGTGCGTACCGACCTGGGCTATGAGCCGTTCATCTCGGTTCACATCGCCTCATACAACGAGAAACGGGTGATCGAGCGGCTGCTGGAATGCTGTGCCGCTTTCGAGTACCGCAACTACGAGGTCATCGTGGTGGACGACTCCACCGACGAATCGACCGACATCCTGGCTCGCTGGCAGGCCCGTCCCGGCTTCCGGATCATCCACCGGACCAGCCGGGACGGCTTCAAGGGCGGCGCTCTGCAGGAAGCCCTCCGCTACACCGACCCACGGACCGAGTACATCGTCATCTTCGACGCCGACTCGATGCCTTTCCCCGACAGCTTGCAGCGCTTCCTCGCTTACTTCTATCAGCGTCGCAACGGCGACCCGTTAAAGAAGCGAGACGAGGTGGGCGCGGTGCAGAGCTACCAGTGGCACGTGCTCAACAAATCGGAGAGCTGGCTGACCGAGGCGGTGCGCACCGAGTACGCGGGCAGCTACATGGTGGAGCGGCCTTACCAGGAAGCTCTTGGGTCGCTAAAGATGATCGCCGGCACCGCCTACATGATCCGCGCAGACCTGTTGCGGCAGCTGGGGTGGGGGCGGAGTCTGACTGAGGACTGGGAGCTGACGCTCCGACTCTACTGCCTCGGCTACAAGGTGGTCTACACCCCGTATGCGGAGACGCCCGCTGAGTGCGTTTCCACCTTCAGTCGCTTTGTGCGGCAGCGGATGCGTTGGGCCGAAGGCCACACCTTCAATGTGCGTAAGCACTTCGCCTCTATCGTCCGCTCGCGCTACCTCAACCTGACCGAGAAGGTGGAGTTTCTCTTCTATTCCACCTACTATTTGCAGGCCAGTCTCTTTCTGCTGGGTAACTTGAGCTGGCTACTGGCCGAGCTCGTGTTCCGGGTCCACGTGCCGCAGTGGACCGCCATGTTGGGCTGGTCCTTGCTGTTCACGAACTTGCTTGCGCTGCCGCTGATGAATGTCAGCGGGCTCGTGCTCGAGGCGGCGCCGCGAAAAGACTTCGGCGGCGTCCTCGGCGCGCTGGCGCTTTCCTACATGGTCGTGCCCTTCCAGGCCTATGCCGCCTTGAAGGGTCTCTTTGAGAAGGAGGAGGGCCCGTGGTTCCGTACCCCTAAAACGGGGCGGATCACCGACCCGACCGCCCACCTGAAGGGGCTGCTCCGGCTGCGCAAATGGTTGAAGGGGCCCGGGCGCAACGGCAACGGCAAGGGGCACCACATCGAAGCCACCTCGTCGCAGGCGCCCCCGCGCCCCGCTCGCCGCCTCGCCTGGATCGTCAGCGCCGCGATGGTCCTGACGCTGGCTGCATTGGGCGTCAACGCCGCGCACGCGCCGACAGTCGAGGCCGCGGGGACTACCTTCTACCTGCATCAGATCGATACAACGCCCGGGACGGGGACCAACGCGATCAGCTTCGTCAGATCCGCCAGCGCCACTGAGACGGCTGCTGCCTCGACCATCACGGTCAACATCTCGAGCACCAGCGGGGATCTCCTGGTCGCAATCGTCGGGCTGGCGAACACCACCGCGTCGCTCTCGAGCGTCACCGACAGCGGGAACAACTACTACCCGCCGTCGTACGGCTGCACCGCCGGCGCGTCCGGCTTCGGCGCCAACTACATCAAATGGGCGCCGAACGCGACCGCGGTGACCAGTGTGACGTTCAACTTCAGTGCCTCGGTCCTGGCGACCGCCCAGGTCATGGAATTCTCTGGCGTCAACACCGTCATCGCACAGGACTACACCGGAAACGGCGCGCAGGGCAGCTCGACCTCTCCCGCGTCCACAACCATCGGTACGACTAACACCAACGGTCTCGTAGTCGGCGCGATCCAGAGTCCCGCCGCTGTGACATTCAGCACAGGCCCGACCTTCAGTGTCGGTACCACCAACAACCTGGCCAAGGTCGAGTCCGTCGGCGGCGGGTCGACGGACGATTTGATCTCAGGCTATAGCCTGCCGGGCGTCACGACGGTCACGGAGAATTATTCCGGCACCTACGGCTCGGCGGCTGGGTGGGCTGCCTGCACGGCCTCGTTCAGAGGTATGGCCAATATGGACACTACCGCCCCGACCAGTGCAGGCGCCGACGTGTGCTTCATGGACCTCCATGTGAACTGCACCTGGGCGACCCAGTCGACGGTGAGCACCCAGACGATCGGGGCGGGCACCTATACGTTCCAGTACTGGACGAATAGCCCGAACGGACAGCAGAACGTCACGGCCACTCTGACCTTCGGCTACAGCCCAGATGTCGGGTGCTCGGCGCTGACGGCAATCACATCCTGGAGCGCGACCTTGATCAAGGCCGCCGCGGGCGCGACGGTGACCAACACGACGTCGAGCTCGACGACCATCCCTGACAACTCCTACCTCTGCTGGAAGGTCACGATCACCGCGGCGGGCACGAACGAGCTGTGGCTGCAATACGACGCCACGACCAAGAGCACCAATCTCAACACCCCAACCATCACCGTGCCCGAGCTCGGCCTGGCTCTCCTCGGGCTCGCGCTCGTCGCCCCGCTGGTTGGGCGCCGCCGGCTGCGCGACTGGTTACCGACCTTGAACCGGCCTGCGACGCGTCCCTGACCGGATCGATGGACTGATCGGTAGGTCGGACCGTTACATCATTGGGTGACGGCCAAGGAGCAGCTATGCCCGCAATACACCTCGTAACATGAGCGATCACGATTCGCCTTATGCGTACGGCCACTGTTTCAGTTGTGGGCTTCCACTAACTGAGTGGGGTGAGCATGAGGGCGGAAAGGGATACCACATTGAATCCACGGCGCCCCAAATGCCGCCGCGCCCGGCCCGCCGCCTGGCATGGATCGTGACCGCGGCGATGTTCCTTACCCTTGGTGGTTTCGGCGTGAGCGCCGTCAATGCTCCGCTTGCCTATGCGGCTACCTCGTGGTACCAGCATGGGTATAGTTCCAACACAATCGGCAACGCGACGGTCGCGTTGGTCACATCAGCAAGCCAGACCGAGACGGCGGCTGCGACAACACTCACGACAACGATCTCCAGCAGCGCTGGTGACCTGCTGCTCGTGGTCGTCGCGATACCGAACACTACGGTGTCCTTAA
>VBHQ01000173.1 GCA_005880395.1 Chloroflexota bacterium | reverse complement strand
TGCTCAGCTGTGGACGGGCAACCTTGGCGCGGCGATGACCGATCCAAACTTCAACTATGGGAGCGGTCCGATCACCGGGATGAGTGATGGTGAAGGAACGCTGCTCGTGCCGGCCTCCAATGTCCTCGTCGCCTACGGTGCCCCGAGCACAGCGCCGACGCCGACGCCAACACCGGCGCCAACACCGACGCCGACTGCAACGCCGACGCCGAGTGCAACCGGGACTCCAACATCGACGCCGACCCCAACGCCGGCGCCAACGGCGGCTGGTGGCGCCTATATCCCGCTAACGCCGACCCGAATTCTCGATACGCGGGACGGCACCGGCGGCTATCGCGGCCAGTTGCGCGACGGCCAGACGTTGATGTTGGCCGTGGCGGGCCATGGGGGGGTTCCTTCGAATGCGGCCGCGGTCGTCATGAACGTAACAGTTACCGACACGACGGCGGCTGGATACCTGACGGTGTTTCCGCACGGCGTGCCGCGGCCGCTCACCTCCAATCTCAACTGGGTCGCGGGGGAAACGATCCCGAACCTGGTCGAAGTCAAGTTGGGAAGCGGAGGCATGGTGGATGTCTTCAACTTTCGAGGGAGCACCGACGCCGTCGCCGACGTCGAGGGTTGGGTTGCCGTGCCCGGTACCGCGACCGGAGGCTCAGGGCTCTTTACGCCTGTCCAGCCCTCGAGGCTGCTCGACACCCGCGACGGAACGGGCGGCTACCGCGGGGCGGTCCACCAGGGTCAATCGATCATGCTGCAAGTGAGTGGGCGAGGTGGCGTTCCCGAGAACGGCGCAGCCGGAGTCGTCGTCAACGTCACCGTGACGGATGCCACGGCTACGAGCTATCTAACGGTCTGGCCGAACGGTCAGAGCCTCCCGCTCGCCTCGAACCTGAACTTCGTCCGCGGGCAGACGATCCCAAACCGCGTATTCATCAAGCTGGGCACCGGCGGCCAGGTCGACCTCTATAACCACAGCGGCTCGGTCGATGTCGTGGTCGACGTCAACGGCTGGTTCAGTGATGGCAGCGCGGCCGCCGGTGGTAGTGGCTTCACCGGGGTGACGCCGGCACGCATCCTCGATACGAGGGGCGGGACAGGCGCCGTCGGCGGGCCGCTCGGGCCGGGACAAACGATCGCGCTCGCCGTCGCAGGCCGCGGCGGCGTGCCCTCCATGGCGGATGCGCATCCACCGAAGGCCGTCGTGCTCAACGTCACGGTCACCGATACCAGCGCACCGAGCTTCTTGACGGTCTGGCCGGATGGCGCGCCGCGGCCCTGGAGCTCGGATCTCAACTGGGCGCCCGGGACTACGATTCCAAACCTGGTCGTCGTAAAGCTCGGGCCGGGGGGCGCGATCGACTTCTACAACGACGTCGGAACCGCCGACGTGGTGGTGGACGTCGTCGGGTACTTTCGCTAAGGCAGCGTGGGGAGCGGGCCTCTGGCGAGTTTGTTGCGGCGCCTGACCGGGGTTTTCGGGGTCGCGGCGGTGATAGCCATCGTGGGCGTCGCCTTGACGGGGTCGCGCGTCACCGGGCAAGCGAGCAGTGACGTTGCGGTCGCTTTTCAAAACGACCCGGCGCATAGCGGCTCACAGTCATCGGATCCGCTGACGCCAAGCCTGACGAAGAAGTGGAGCGTCGATCTCCAGTCGGGTGTCGTCTCCTACCCGGTGATCGCCCAGGGCCTGGTCTTCGTCACGGCCGGAAGCACCGCGCTCAATCTCGGCAATTCGTCAGGCACCAACTTGTACGCGCTCGACCAGGCGACCGGCAACACTGTCTGGGGTCCGGTCGCGCTCGGCGGCCAGTACGCATTCTCGGCGCTTGCCTACGAAAACGGAGTGCTCTTCACCATCAACGGCTCGGGGGTGGTGCGCTCCTTCAACGCCTCGACCGGGCTCCCGGGTTGGTCCCTCGATCTGACCAGGGTCCCTGGCCATGACATCTATGAGTTCACATCACCGCTCACGGCGCTGAATGGACTCGTCTACACGGCTGGGAGTGGAGTGGGCGGCGCGATCTTCGCGATCAATGAGACCAGCGGGCAGGTCGTCTGGAGCCAGCCGGTGCAGGAGGGACAGGATAGTGACCCGGCGGTCTCCTCGAGCGGAGTCTACGTCTCGTATCCCGGAGAGGTCTACGACTTCAATCCCTCAACCGGCGCGGTGATCTGGCATTACAGCGCCGGTTATGGCGGCGGCGGCACGACGCCCGTGCTCTACAACGGCCGGCTCTATGTGAGAGGCGAGGGCGGATACGGCGACACAATTTTCGACGCCAAGACGGGGACACAACTGGGAAGCTTCAATGGAGACGTCCCGCCGGCATTCGACGGGTCGCGCGGATTCTTCGAAACCCAGGGCACGCTCGAGGCGCGAGACCTCGCGAACAATGATGCCCTGCTCTGGAGCTTCGCCGGCGATGGCGCACTGGATTCGGCACCCGTCGCCGTCAACGGCTACGTCTATGTCGGCTCGAACGAACCCGCTACCAATGTGGGCCTGCTCTACGCGCTGGAGGAAAGCAGCGGTCGGGTCGTCTGGTCCGACCAGGTTGGTGCGGGAGTCCTCAAGCCGAATGAGCGGGACGCCTCGACCCCAATGACCGGAATGGGAATCGCCAATGGCCTGCTCGTCGTCCCGGCATCCTCGCGGGTTGTTACCTACACGAGTTCGGGCGATCCGCCGCCGCCGCCGCCGTCGCCGGCGCAGCCGCCCGTACCATCCGGCCCCGCGGCGACTGCGTACGAGGTCGACAACCTTCACGATGGTGCCCAAGCGTCGGATTCACTCGCGCCGCCGCTCGCCAAACGATGGTCCCTGAACCTGGGGGCAATGGTGACCTATCCGATCATCGCGCAGGGAATGGCTTATGTCGCAGCCGGCAATCGATTCTTTGCGCTCGATCTGCGCAACGGGCAGACGGTATGGGGGCCGGTTACCACCGCCATCAGCAGCGAGCTCTGGGAGGGCGCAACCTACGACCAGGGGAGGGTCTTCGCGCAGCAGTCCGCCGGCGTGCTGTCGGCCTTCGATGCCGGGACAGGGAACCTCGTCTGGAGCCGAAAGTTGCCGGCTCAGTTTTATTTTTCCTCGGCGCCGACGGCCCGCAACGGCATCGTGTACAGCGCTGGCTCTGAAACCGGTGGCACGGTGTACGCGCTGAGCGAGGCGAATGGCGCCCTGCTCTGGACGCAGTCCGTAATGAATGGCGACTTCAGCTCACCGGTCGTGACCGATACCGGGGTCTATGTCTCGTACGCCTGCCAGGAGACATACGACCTCGATCCCGTGACCGGCGCGGTCATCTGGTGGCATCAGACCAGCTGCGAAGGCGGTGGTGGTCAGACGCCGGTCCTCCATGGAACCCGCCTGTATGTTCGCGACAACGTGCTGGGCAACGTCATCCTGGACACCGCGACCGGGAACGCGGTCGGAACCTTCAGTGCCACACCGCCGCCTGCATTTGACGGCACGCTCGGTTTCTTCCTTTCGGCGGGCAGCC
>VBHQ01000043.1 GCA_005880395.1 Chloroflexota bacterium | reverse complement strand
CGTGTATCTGCGTAATCACCTGATCGACATGCTCGAGACGGCGGCCGTCGAGACCGATGTCGAAGAGCGCCGGCGCCTGCTCACCTTCTTCATCGCGGGTGCGGGCTTTGCCGGCATCGAGATCGCCTCCGAGGCGAACGAATTCATCCGGTCGGCACTTCGCTTCTATCCATCGATCAATCCCGCCGAGGTGCGCGTGATCGAGGTCGACATTGTCACCCGCATCCTGCCGGCCTTTGAGCAGCGAATGGCGGACCGGGCGATGGAGCGGATGCGCAAGCGGGGGATCGACCTGCGCCTCGGCGTCGGGCTCTCCGATGCGACGGCCGGCTCGGTGACGCTGTCGAACGGCGAGCGGATCCCAACGCGCAGCATCATCGTCACCGTCGGTGTTGGCACCAATCCCCTGCTCAGCACGCTGCCGCTAACCCTGGTGCGCGGCCGGGTCCAATGCGACGAGTTCTGCCGCGTCCACGGATGGCCAACCGTGTACGCGGTTGGCGACAACGCCGCCGTTCCGAGCCCATCGGGCAATCCCTACCCTGCGATGCTGCTGGTCGCCTTCGCCGAGGGCCGCCAGGTCGCGCGCAACATCCTGGCGCAGGTCCGCGGCGAGCCGCTCCGGCCGGTCCAGTTCAAGGGCTTTGGCGAAGTCGCGCTGCTCAGCCGTGGCTATGGCCTCGCCCAGGTGCGAGGCATGCGATTGCACGGCTGGCCCGCGGCCGTCCTCTCGCGCGGCCTGTTCCTGACCTACATGCCAACGTGGCAGCGCCGCATGGCACTCGTCTTGCACTGGTGGTCCAGCGCCATCTTCCGCCGTGATATCAGCCAGCTTCGAATGGGACGAAGCGATGCCATCGTGCCGATGCGCTTCAACGCCGGCGAGACGATCGTTCGGCAGGGTGAGATCGCCAGCCGCTTCTACATCATTACCTCGGGTGAAGTCGAAGTCGTTCAGGACGTTGACGGCACCGAGCAGCGGCTGCGGCGGCTCGGCCCTGGCCGCCATTTCGGCGAGCTCGCCTTGCTGCAGAATCTCAAGCGGACCGCCAGCGTCCGCGCCCTCAGCGACACGACGGTCCTGGCGCTCGCCCGACAGGATTTCAGTAGTCTGGTCGGCAACATGCCGGAACTGCAGGAAGCCGTGCAGAGAGGACCGGGCGGAGGGCTGGGGCCGGCTAGTGGCGCCTGACACGCAAGAAACATCTCCGATCGCCGAGATGATGCAGAGCCGGCTCACGTCATGAAGTGGCGATCCGCGCTGGTCTGGGTGGCGGCCATCGACGCCGGCCTGTTTGCGGCGATCGGCATCCATGATGTCGACCGCGAAGCGATCGCGTTTGCGGTCCTCTACATCGCCGGACTGGCGCTCCTGCAATTGGGGCGCCGCGGAATCCTCGGGGTCATTCTCATCGGACTCCTCTCGCTTGACACCGAGTTCTGGATGGCGACCGCGACCGTCAGCAACCTGCAGAATGGCGAATCGCTGATCGCCGTCGCGCAGCCGTTGGCCGTGGCGATCGCCACCGCCGTGACGCTGATCGCCGTGGTCGGCACGCTGATCACCCGCGAGCCGCGAAGCGGCCATCGTCTTTGGACGGTGGCCGGGCTCGGGTTGGCCGTCTTTGTTGTTGGTTTTGCCGGCGAGGCGCTCCTCGCCAGCAGTGCGCTGCAGGCTCGGTCCGGGTCGCTTCAGCTCAACATCCACAACGCCGCCTATTCGACGAAGACGCTCACCGCCGGCTCCGGTCAGGCGACCGTGTCGATCGCGAACCAAGACCTGTTCTGGCACACCTTCACCATCGACAAGCTCGGCGTCAACGTCCTGGTGCCCGTCGGTGGCCACCGCGAGCTGAGTCTGAATTTGGCGCCAGGAACCTACATCTACTATTGCGCCATCCCCGGCCATCGCCAGGCCGGGATGCAGGGAACGCTTACCGTTCGCTAGCGCCGGCCATCAGGAGCTCAGCCGTGACCGCAACCCCGGCGCCGTAGGCGAGGTGGCCGAGTAAGCCGCGCAGATGCGTCGAGAGCGGGTACTCGAGGTTGGGTGCGCTCAACCCAAGCGTTGGGGTCAGACCTTCATCGACGACAACGAAAAGCGTCATCCCGGAGAGTAGAGCCGCCAGCATTGGATTCATTCGCAGAACGCGTCGCAGGAAGACGTAGAGTAAACCGCCTGCGATGCCAACGGTGTAGGGCATGGCGGAGGCCGCGGTTTCGATCTGCTCCTCATCCAGCTTGACGCCGGCGATGCCGGCCGCTTTCCTGACACCGATCTTGTACGCCGACCCGGGACTGACAGCCTTCTCGCGCGCCTTGTCGGCTTCAGGTGCCAGCTCTTGCAGCTTGCTCGTGACCGGGCTCATAACCCTGGTTCCGACATAGCCGCCAATGACGCCGGCCGCCGCGCCGGAAACGACGTTCCTGGTTCGCAACGCCTCACCTCCTCGCCCCATGCTATGCCGTCGGGCTCGGTGAGGGCGTCGCGCTATCCGTCGGCGACGGAGACGGCGTTGTCGTACCGGACGGGGAAGCGCTCGCGGAATCGCTGGGCAACGGACTCGACGAGGCGCTGCTCGAGGCGGTCGCCATGGGCGAGCCGGTCGGCCGGCTGCCGCGATGCGTTGCCGTCGAGGCGGCCCGAAGGATACTTCCGAGCCCACTGCCCGCCGACGCCTGGCCGGTTGTGCTGGGCTGAGGTGAAGCAGCCGCCGACGGCTGGGCAACGCTGGTCAACAGGGTTTCCGCCGCCGTTGCCGCCGTGGGAGCCTTCGTCGACGGCCTGGCGCCGAAGTAGACAAACGCAAAGCCCATGACCAGGGCGATCAGGATGACGCTGGTCAGCACTTCGGTCGGCGCGAAGATCGATTTGACGGACGACCAGAAAGCCCTGAGGCTCATCGGTTCCTCCTCGGCGACGCTGCATCGCGCCGGAGTGATGCGCCACCACGGGGCGCTATAGTCGGGCCATTCTACCCGCTCGGCGCACCATCAAAAGGAGTCGGGATTGATCGCCAATGACGTCCTGAAGTTTCAGCTGGCCGGGTCCTTCACCATGCTGAGCGAGCGTATTGCCGCGGTGAGCGACGCCGAATGGACCGAGCGTGCATTTCCGGGAACAAACCTCTTGGGGTTCATCCTCTGGCATACCCCACGGACGATCGACTGGGCGATTCACTGCGCCATCCAGGGACTTCCTGAGTTGGCCACGCGGGATGGCTGGAGCGGGCTCCGCGCCCGCGACTTCCTCTACGGAGCGGGAATCCCGCAGGAGACTGCCGATGACGTCGCGAAATCGGTCCCGCGTGCTGAAGTCGCGAAGTATGTCAACGAGCTTCGAGGCATGGTGCTTGGGTGGCTGACCTCACAGACTGATGCGGATCTCGAGCGCATTCCAGAATTGCAGGCACATCAGCGCGTGAATCCGCGCTATCTGACCGAGCCGGTTTGGGCAGAGGTCAGCAGCCTCGCCGGTCGGCCGACCTGGGAGATCCTGGCCCGGCCGTGCATCTCGCACATTCGCGTCCACATCGGCGAGATCGACACGCTCATCGGGGCCGTGCGCGCCCACGCCGGCCCTCCCCGCGATCAGGGAGGGCCGACGCGGAGCGCTAACTCGAACAGCTAGCTTGCGTTGCTTGCGAACTTGTTCGTGTACGTATCGCTGAGGTTGGCCGATTTGCCCTTGAAGCTCGAGACATAGTTCTGCTCGATGCTGAGGACGGTCTGCGGGCCGGCCGACGGCATCTTGCAGTCGGTCCCGAAGATCGACAGCTGATTCTGCAGCGCCTGGATGTAGAGGTCCTTGCTGGGGACCAGGTAGTCAGCCGGCATCTTCGCCGCGATGTCGGACGCTGTGTGGGCTTTCATCCACTTGAGCGTCTTGACGTAGACGTTGACCAGTCGCTGGGCGACGTCCTGGTGACTGCTGACCCAGTCGTTACGAGCGAAGATGCCGATGAACGGATAGTCGCCGCCGAGCGCCGCACGGGTGCTCTCGGGCGTGCGCAGGTCGATCAGCACTTTCGCATCGCCGCTCTGGAGCAGCCGGGTGATGGTCGGCTCGGTGGTCATGCCGGCATCGATCGTGCCGTTCTTGATCGCGGCGATGAACGTGTCGCCGGCGCCCACGGCCACGTAGTGCGCTTGGTCGGCGCTGACACCTTGCTTGCCGAGCAGCGCCATCGTCAGGGTATGCGTTCCCGAGCCGATGTCGGTGACGCCCAGGTTTTTGCCCTTGAGGTCGGCTGCCGACTTGATCGATCCGGCTTTCTTGGTGGCGACCATCTCTGCCTCGCCGGGCGCGATCCCGAACTGGCAGATCGTCTCGATCTTCTTCCCCTGCGCGTTGAGCTCGACCGGGTGGCTGTAAGCCCCCGATCCGGCGTCGACGTTGCCGGCGAGCACCTCCAGCTCACTCCCCTGCCCGGAGCCTTCGTCGATCAGTGTGATATTGATCTTCTCCGCGTCGAAATAGCCGAGCTGCTTGGCGAGCATGTTCGGCAAGTAGATCTGCTTATTGAGACCGCCGACCATGATCTTGAGGTCGACGGACTGGGTCGATCCGCTCGACGAGGTGCCCGACGAATTGTTCGCGGTCCCCCCGCAAGCGGCCAGCACCGCCATCGTGCCGATCGCCAGGAATGCCTTAGGACTGACTGCATGCATCGATTTGTTTCTCCTCCCTAGATTGGTATTTCGCCGCTGAGCTGCTTGGGTCGCCATTTGATGAGCCGGTTTTCGATGGCGGTGATCACGCCCTCGGCGATCAGCGCGAGAACCGCCAACACGAACATGCCGGCGAACACGCCATCGACGTCGAAGGTGTGCCCGGCGTTGTAGATGAGCTGGCCGAGGCCGGCGGTCGCTCCAAAGAGCTCGCCGACGACGGCGCCAACGATGGCCAATCCGAAGCTGATGTGAAGGCTGGCCAGAATCCAGGACATCGCGGACGGAATGATGATCTCGGTCGTCAGGCGTCGGTTGTCGGCCCCCAGGATGCGGGCATTTGCAATCAGGTTGCGGTCAACCTCGCGAACGCCCTGGAAGGCGTTGAAGAAGACCACGAAGAACACCAGCACGACGGCGGTCGACGCTTTTCCCCAAACCGACAGACCGAACATGATGGCGAAGAGCGAGCCAAGCACGACCCTGGGGATCGCGTTCGCGGCTTTGATGAAGGGCGACAGCACTTCGGCCAGGAGCCGGATCCGTCCGAGCACGATGCCAAACACGACACCCAGGGCCGCGCCGACGAGGAAACCCAGCACGGCCTCCTCCATGGTGACGGCAGCCTGCAGCCAGAGCGGCCCGAGCGCGGTTCCCTCGGTGATCCAGGTCCACAGGCGCGACACGACACCCGACGGCTGTCCCACGAAGAAGGGGTCGACCCAGTTCAGGCGGGTCGTCAGCTCCCAGCTGCCGAGCCAGACCACCGCGAACGCCAGGCGCAACGCGTACACCTGCAGCCGGTGACGTCGTGCGGCCGCCGCTCGCCGGGCCGAAAGCTCGGCGTCGATCGACCCAGCAGCCCGATTTGCCTC
The DNA here is from genome assembly GCA_005880395.1 of Chloroflexota bacterium. Lineage (GTDB taxonomy): Bacteria > Chloroflexota > Dormibacteria > CF-121 > CF-121 > CF-13. The sequence continues at coordinate 13,872 of VBHQ01000043.1, read as the reverse complement.
CCCCTCTGGGGGAGGGTTAGGGTGGGGGCTCTTCAAGTCCAGGCTAGACGGCGGCAGCGTGCTTCTGACGCTCATAACTCACCAACACCTCATCGCGAAGCTGACTCCAGATCGCCTCGTAGATCTGGGCAAACCGCGGCTGGAACCGAATCTCGACGACGTTGCGAGGCCGAGGCAGATCGACCGAGAACGTGCCTTTGACGGTTCCCGGGCCGGCCGTCAGAACGACGACGCGATCGGCCAGCGCAATCGCCTCTTCCAGGTCGTGGGTCACGAAAACCACCGACGCCGAGGTCGCCGCCCACAACGAAAGCAGCTCGTTCTCCATCAGCGTCCGCGTTTGCACGTCCAGCGCGGAGAACGGCTCGTCCATCAGCAGGATTCGCGGATTGTTGATCAAGCTCTGCGCCAGGCCGACAGCTGGTTCTCCGGATCCTGGGCGACCATGCCGAGGTTGGCAGCGATCCGGGCCAGGGACCCATCTGCGGTCTCCTGGCCCATGACTTTCACTGAACCGCTCAGCTCGCCGGATATGAAGTGCGGGATCACTCCCGCACAGATGTGGAGGAGCGTGGACTTGCCGCAGCCCGTCGGGCCCACCACGGCGCAGAACTCACCAGGCGCCACCTCCATGGTCAGGTCGCGGATGGCGGTGTAGATCCCGCCCTTGGGCGTGGCGAATCGCTTGGTAACGCCACGCAGCTCGATCGCTGGGCTGGGCATCTGCCGACCCACACTAGGGGGACCACCGGCCGCTTGGATAGCCTTGCGGAGATTGCGACCGTTTTGGTCGTTCTGGTCAATCGACGCGCGGCCGTTAACTCGATAGGATGAGGTCGGTGGCGAGACCCCGACTCAGTCTGGCGTCGCGGATCCTGGCGTTCCAGCTGGCGATCATTCTGGGGGCCCTGATCATGGGCGCCGTCGTTTCGGTCGTGGTCGAGCGTGCACGCCTGGACTCGCAGTTCGAACAGCGGGCCCTCACCGTCGCCGAGTCGGTCGCGGGAATGCCGTCGGTTCGCGGGGCGCTGGGTGAACCCAATCCCTCACAGGCCCTGCAGCCGCTGGCGCAGGGCATCACGCGGGCGACCGGCGCCGATTTCATCGTCATCGCGGGCCGCAGCGGCATCCGCTACTCCCACCCGAACCCGGCGATGATTGGCAAGCCGATCGACGAGAACCCGAGCGCCATCCTCCAGGGGAAAACCTTCATGGGCGTCCAGCGCGGCACGCTCGGGTCGTCGGCCCGTGGCAAGGCGCCGATCTACGACGGGACGGGCCATGTGATCGGCATCGTCTCCGTCGGGTTCCTGGAGACCCGGCTGTTCAACCAGTCTGCACGGGATCCGCGAGGGCACGGTCGCGACTGACCTCGACGGAAAGATCACGCTGATCAACGACGAGGCTCGACGGCTCCTGCGGCTCCCCGACGACGTCGAACGAAAACGGCTGATAGATGTGCTCCCGCCCGGGCGCGTGCGGGACATCATGGTGGGCGAGATGACCGGCGCCGACGAGGTGGTGCTGGCCGCCGACCGCGTCCTGGTCGTCAGCCGCATGCCGGTCGTCGTCCGCAACCGAACGATCGGCTATGTCGCGACGTTCCGCGACCGTACCGAGCTGGAGAGCTTGCTGCGGGAGCTGGACAGCGCCCGCAGCGTGAGCGAGGCCTTGCGAGCCCAAGCACACGACTTCTCGAACCGCTTGCATACGATCGCCGGCTTGGTCGAACTCGGCCGCTATGAGGAGGCGGTGCAGCTGACGACCGAATCGTCATCCGTGTCGCAGGAGCTGACCGAGTCGCTGCTGGAACGCGTCGGTGACCCGGTCCTGGGAGCGCTGCTGCTGGGCAAGTCCGCGGTCGCCGCGGAGCGCGGGGTCCAGTTCCGCCTCTCCCCCGACAGCCGTCTCGACGGCGACGCCGGCCATCCGCGAGATTTGATCACGGTGGTCGGCAACCTGATCGACAACGCGCTCGATGCGGTCGCCTCTTCGCCGAACGGCGGGCCACGCTGGGTCGAGGTTTCCATTCGGCAGGACGACGGCGACGTCGTCATCACGGTCCATGACTCGGGCCCGGGCATCAGTGGCGAGAACAGCGAGCGCATCTTTTCGGAGGGCTTCACCACCAAGGTCGCGGCGCCCGGGGCCCGCCGCGGACTTGGCCTGGCGCTGGTCAAGCAGGTGTCAGCGCGGCGTGGAGGCCAGGTGACGGTCGTCAACCAGGGCGGCGCGGTCTTCACCGTGCGGCTGCCCATGGGCCACAAGCCAGCCCCGGCAGAGGCGCGGGCATGATCCGCACCCTGATCGTGGATGACGATTTCCGGGTGGCCGACCTCCATCGAGCCTACGTCGAGAAGATCCCCGGGTTCATCGTCGTCGGCCAGGCCGGCAGCGGTGCCGAGGCGCTGCGAATGGTAACGACAACGCGTCCCGATCTGCTCCTGCTCGACATCTATCTCCCCGACATCTCCGGTCTCGAGGTGATGCGGGCCGTCCGCGAGGCCGGGGTCGCACGGGTCGACATCATTGCCATCACGGCGGCGCGCGACGTCGAGAGCCTGCGCGCCGCCATGCATGGCGGCGTTGTTCATTACCTGATCAAGCCGTTCCGGTTTACCGCGCTCCAGGAGAAGCTGCAGAGCTACGCCGCGATGCGCAGTCGCCTCGCGCAGCTATCCGAAGCCGACCAGCAGGCCGTCGACACGCTCTATCACATCCTCCGCCAGGGCGGTACCGAAAGCTTGCCGAAAGGCCTGTCGCGGCCGACGCTCGACCTCGTTCTCCGGATGCTTCAGGAGGCCGGCCACGACCTGACCGCCACCGAGGTTGCCGACCTGGGCAGCCTCAGCCGGGTCACGGCCCGCCGCTACCTCGATCACCTCGTGCATTCGGGCCGGGTCGAGCTGGTGATGCGCTACGGCTCGCCCGGGCGGCCAGAACATCGGTATCACCTGGTCGGTTCGACCATGCTGGCCGGGCCCACCCCCGGCCAGGCCTAGCCCTGAGCGATCACTGAGCTCCGATGCCCGTTATTTCTGGCCCGCCCACTATCACGATCAATCACGACCATCAGTTACTCGTCTGCGAACCGGACGCGACGCTGGCGGCAACCAACCCGGTCGGTTTTTTCGCTCGCGACACGCGCTTTGTCTCCGGTTATTCCGTGACGATCAATGGCCGGCCACCCCTGCTGCTCGACGCCAATCCGATCGATCATTTCTCGGCCCGCTGGGAATTCACGACGCCCGCCCTGCCGCTGGCGGGAACCCGTAACGGCGCCGAGCACGACATCGTCCTCGAAGAACGCGCGATCGGCGTGCGCCTTGACCGCACCATCTTCGAAGGCATCCATGAGGACTACGACCTGGTCAGCTTCGCCCGCCACCCGGTCCGGCTGATCTTGGAGGTTGCGATCGAGTCGGACTTCGCCGACATCTTTGACGTGCGCAAGCGACGGCTGATCCGCCGAGGAGATCTCCAGAGCTCCTGGCACGAGCGGGCCGGTGAGTTGCGCACGACCTATAAGCACGAGACGTTCCGCCGCGAGCTGATCGTGGCCGTCGAACGCGCGGATTCGCATCCCGAGTTTGCCAACGGCCGGATGCAATTTGTCATCAACCTCGCGCCCAAGCAAAAATGGCACGCCTGCATCGAATGGCTGCCGGTGATCGACGGACACCGGGCGCGCGTCCTGCCGTGCCACGCCGTGTTAGCTCGCGACCCCAACATGGCGACCGGCGTGCTGCCGCCGGTCGACATTCAGACCACCCACCCCACGCTTCCCGCGATCTGGCACCAGGCGGTCGCCGACATGGAGGCGCTGCGAATGGCCGACTTCGCCGTCCGTCGAAGTGTCTTCGTCCCGGCGGCCGGTATTCCGTGGTATGTCACGCTCTTCGGCCGGGACACGCTGATCGTCGCAATGGAGAGCATCAGCGGCTTTCCCGAATTCGCCATGGGCGCGCTCGACCGCCTCTCACGTGTCCAGGCGACCGACGACAACGCCGAGCAAGACAAGGAGCCGGGCAAAATCCCCCACGAGATCCGTTACGGCGAGCTGGCGACTCTCGGGCTGCTCCCGTTCACGCCCTACTTCGGCACCGCCGACGCGACCCTGCTCTTCCTCATTGTTTATTCCTATGCGTTCCAGTGGACCTCCGACGAGTCGATTCTCAAACGCTACCGGCCGAATGCGGAAGCGGCCCTCGCCTGGATGCTGCACTACGGCGATCGCGATGGCGACGGTTTCCAGGAATACAAGACCCGCTCACCGGTCGGCTACTACTGCCAGGGCTGGAAGGACTCGCACGACGCGATCCAGCATGCCGACGGCTCGATGGCAACGCTGCCGCACGCGCTCTGCGAGCTGCAGGGTTACGCCTTCGATGCGCTGCTGCGGATGTCCGAGGTCTACCAGATCCTCGGCGAGCAAGCGCGCGCCACCGAGACGCGCGAGCGTGCCGGTCGGCTCTACGAAGCCTTCAACGAACGCTTCTGGTGGGAAGAGGAAGGGACCTACTACCTGGGCCTCGACGGTGAGAAGCGACCAATCAAAAGCGTCGCCTCGAATGCCGGCCACTGCCTCGCCAGCGGCATCGTTCCTCCTGATCGCGCCAATCGGGTGGTCGATCGGTTGATGAAGCCCGACATGTGGAACGGCTGGGGCATCCGGACGCTCTCCACCGAGCACCCGTCGTATAACCCGTACTCCTATCACCTGGGCTCGGTGTGGCCGCACGACAATGCCAACATCGCCGGTGGCTTCCGCCGAGCCGGTCGCCACAAGGAAGCGCAGGACATCGCCCACGGGATCTTCGCCGCCGCCGAGCGCTTCGCGGACTACCGGCTTCCCGAGCTCTGGGCGGGTGTCGAACGGGACCCGGGCGCGTTTCCGGTCCCCTATCTCGGAACCAACGTTCCGCAGGCCTGGTCCGCGGCGGCGGTCTTCCGCTTGATCGCCGTCCTCTGTGGCATCCATACCGTCGGATTGACGCGAACCGTTTACGTCAACCCCGACCTGCCCGATTGGCTGCCAGATCTGACCCTGAAGAATCTCCGGGCCGGCAACGGCTCGATCGAATTGCGCCTGCGGCGCGATCAGGTCGAGGTCGTCTCCAACAACACCGGCTTCCAGGTGGTCCATGGTCCGCTGCCCCGGCCGCCGCTGCTGCAAACGCCGCTCGCCAGAACCTAGCGATGCGCGCGGAGCCGCTGAGCCCGCCGCCCTGGGCGCTGCTCACCATCATGGTTGCCGCGAAGGTCGGGGTCACGATGGCGGTCGCCGACCGGTACGGCTGGCACCGCGACGAGTTCTACTACCTTGCCTCGAGCCAACACCTTGCGCTCGGTTACGTCGACTATCCGCCGCTCACGCCGCTGCTGGCGGCGATCGACCAGGTTGTGTTTCACCGATCCTTGCCCGGACTTCGTCTGTTGACGGTCCTGGCGGGCTCGGCGGCGATCGTGATCGCCGCGCTGATCGCACGCGAGCTCGGCGGCAATCGCACCGCGCAGGCGCTGGCCGGCCTTGCCGTGCTGATCTCGCCGATCTTCGTCGGCGCCAACATCTTGTTTCAGACGGTCAGTTTCGATCTGCTGATGTGGTCGCTCGCCATCCTGGTATTCGTCCGCCTGCTGATGGGCGCCGATCGACGCGAATGGCTACTCCTTGGCTTGATCTTCGGCATCGGCCTGGAAACGAAATACACGATCGTCGGCCTCGGCGTGGCGATGCTGGTCGGCCTGCTGCTGAGCCCGCAGCGCCGGATGATGGCCAGCCGCTGGCCGTGGCTCGGGTTCGGGATCGCCCTGCTCCTGCTGTTGCCGAACATCGCCTGGCAGGCTACCCATCACTGGGACAGCGTCGCCTATACGCTGAATCACCGCGGCGCCACCGATGGTCCGGTTCTCTACTGGGTGGAGCAGTTCCTGCTGGCCGGTCCGCCGTTGTTGCCGATCGTGGTCATGGGGGTCATCTGGCTCTGGCGGCGCGACGGCCTGCGGGCGGCGGCGATCATGGTGATCGCGGTCGAGCTTGTATTCTTCCTCGCCGGCGGCAAGGCGTATTACCCGGCGCCGATTTATCCCCTCGCCTATGCGGCGGGCGCCATCTGGTTCGCGGACGCATTGCGCAAGGCCTGGCCGAGACGATTCGCCATTGGAGCGGCAATCCTCGTGACGCTGGTGCTGCTCCCCGACGGCTTGCCCGTGCTTCCGACCCAGACCATGATCAACATGGGCATCTGGAACGTCCGGAAAGACTACGCCGACATGATCGGATGGCCCGAGCTGACGCAGCAGGTCATCGCCGTGTACCAGCAGCTGACGCCGTCAGCGCGCGCGTCGACGATGATCCTCGCCAACAACTACGGCGAGGCCGGCGCACTGCAGTTCTACGGCAAGGGATTGCCAACGGTCGTCTGCCCCGAGCTCACCTACTACTACTGGGCGCCGGCCCAGATGACCCCGTCAACGCTGATTGTCGTCGGCTATCCGCGCGACTACCTGGTCAACCTGTTCGGTAATGCAGAGCAGCTCGCGACCATCACCAACGCCTACGGCATTCACAACGAGGAGTTCGGGACGCCGATATGGCTCGTTCAGAACCCGACGAGAACGCTCGGCGATGTCTGGCCGCAACTCAAGTCACTCGATTAGCTTCCGACCGAGTACATCAGGTCGCCACCGAAGACGAGCGGCCCCTCGGGCTGGAAGCGATCGGCCAGGCGATCGAACTCCTGGAACTCGGGGTCCTGGTCGTGCTCGTGATGCTCCGCCATGCTCGGCACCTCGACGACGATGACGTATTTGGCGATCTTCCGCCGCTCGTCCGAGCCAAACCGCGATCGAAAGAACCTGGCGCTGAGGAATTTGCCTCTGGCGTGATAGTCCTTCCAGCGCGGTAGCTCGCGTTCCACCCACAACTTTTCGTATTCCGCCGCCTGTTCGGCACGAACGTGGATCACGATGACGTTGATCTGGCTCATCATCGAGAGCTTAAAGTTTGCGAATCGCGGGCGAGATCACGATCGGCTACCAGGGGGAACCGGGCGCCTATTCCGAGGAGGCTCTGCACGCAAGTTTTCCGGCAGCGACGGCCAAGGCCTTTCGGACGCTGCGCCATGTCTTCCATCGGGTCGCGGACCAGACGATCGATTTCGCGCTGGTTCCGGTTGAAAACTCGCAAGCCGGCAGCATCCTCGAGACCTATGACCTGTTGCTCGAATATCGGGCGCTGGTGGTTGGCGAGGTGGCCCTGCAGGTCGATCATTGCCTCCTCGCTCCGCCGAACGCCGAGCGCTCCCAGCTAACACGCGTCCTCTCGCATCCGCAGGCGCTGGCGCAGTGCGAGGCCTTCATCGTGCGTGAGCGGTTGGAGCCGATTCCCGTCTACGACACAGCGGGCGGCGCGCGTCAGGTCCAGCAGGAAGGACGCCGGGACCAGGCCGCAATTGCCGGCCACCGAGCGGCGGAGCTCTATGAGCTGGCGATCCTGGCGGAACGCATCCAAACCGTGCAGGAGAACATCACGCGGTTTTTTCTGATCAGCCGGCGCGGCCCACGGCGACCCAGGCCGCCGCGGATCAAGCGGCCGCGATATGGAAAGAAGACCTCGGTGGTTTGCGCCGTTGCCAACGAGCCCGGGGCGCTGTTTCGGCTGCTCGCGTGCTTCAACGAACATGGCGTCAACCTGACGAAGCTGGAATCGCGGCCACGACGCGACCCGCCGTGGGAGTACCTCTTTTACCTGGATCTTGACGGCGGCCGATCGGACAAGCCCGTCGCGGCGTCCTTGCGCGCCGCTAAAAAGGCGACGACGTTCCTGCAGGTCCTAGGCAGCTACGCGCGCGCCCTGCCGGCGGCGGCCCCACCAAAGCGGCGACCGCGTCGACGAAGCTCTCCGGCGGAGCCTTAGAGGAACGGATCTAACGTGCAAGGTCAACTCTTGTGTAGTCGTTCAAATGGAGTCGACCAGCGGTTGAGCCGAGAAAGTAGGTCTAACGCGCTGCGATCGTCAACGCGTTAGACCTCCGCGCGGGTCGCTCGGTCAGCAGCCTTTCCGGTTGTTGTCCCAAACGCAGACGGGGGCCGCCACTGGCCCTGGCTCCTCGACGATGATCTGAGGCGCACTCGGTATGACGGTCGTCGGTTTGAGCTCGTACCCCAGAATTCCTCCCAAAAGCAGGGCGGCGGCGACGGCGAAGAACAAGGCGACAAACATCAGCGGGTATCTCGTGTACGTCAAACGTGCTTGCATTTCGGTTTACCTCCGTCTGGGTTGATTCGACGCCGCCATCATCGAGGGCAGCAGAGCGAACCACATCGGGAGAACTACCCGGCGCGATACCTGTTTTAGTACCTGACTGTCGAAGCGGCAGGGCTTTGTGGCGCCGATTTGAGGTTCCGAAGTGATCTGACGTCGCCTCCGGCCGCGGCGACACCGGCTGTTGAAAAGGCGCATGATACTCCCGCGACGTGGCCACGTTGGGGGTGCGCCTATCCAAGCGGGAGAGAGAGGTCGCCTTCCTGGTTTCGGAAGGCCTGACCAATCGAGAGATCGCAGCGCGCCTATTCATCGCCGAACGCACTGCCGAAGGCCATGTCGAGCAAATCCGCAACAAGCTCGGCGTCCGGTCCCGTGCAGAGATCGCCGCCTGGATTGCCCGCGGAGGGGCGGAAGTCGCGCCTGCGCGGCCCGTGGTTCCTACCCGATCGGAGTCCGGACCGGTTGCTGACCTATCCGCCTCCGAAGGACCTGGAGCTCAGCCAGCGGCGGCCGCAGAAGCAACCGCGGGCGTCAGTGTCCGCACCAGCCGGGAGCTCAGCCGGTGGCTCGTGGTGCTCGGCGTTGGGCTTTCCGCCCTAGCGGTCGCGGCCATCGTCCTGGGAACGGTGGTCGTACCACGACTTGGCTCGCCGCCCGTTTTCCAACCCATCCGGACCTACGCCGGCGATGGAAACGCCCTCTTCTCGAACGATGGCTCGCCGCCCGGGGAGACAGCCCTGACAAGGCCATCCGGGGTGGCGATCGACCTGAGGAGCGGAACTGTGTACTTTGCGGATGGCAACCGGATCCGGGCGGTGGGGTCGAGTGGCCTGGTCGACACGCTGGCGGGCACCGGCGCCATCGGATTCGCCGGTGACGGGGGTGCCGCCCAACAAGCCGAGCTTTCCCTGGGTGAGACCTCCGGTGCCAACACGCTCTATGACAACGCCGAAACCGAAGGAATGGCCGTCGCGAATGACGGCCGCCTCTTCTTCGCGGATCCGTTCAACGACCGGATTCGTGTCGTGACGCGGGTAGGGACGATCGATTCCTTTGCGGGCGGCGGCGCGCAACCCGGTCACTTCTTCCTTAACGGCACCAGCTTCGCCATTGGGGATGGCGGCCCGGTGGCGGCATCAGTCCTGACCGACCCCCGAGCGTGCGCGATGGATCCAGCGGGCAACCTCTACATCGCGGACACCATTGATAACCGGATCCGGCGCGTCGACACGCAAGGGCATATCACAACCGTAGCCGGGTCAGGGGTGGCAGGCTTTGGGGGAGACGGGGGCGCGGCGACTGCGGCCCAATTGAACGCGCCAGAGGGGATCGTTCTCAGCCCTGACGGGTCGCTGTATATCGCTGATACGGCGAATGAGCGGATCCGTCGTGTAGACGCTCAGACCGGCATTATCACGACGGTTGCTGGAAATGGGCAGGAAGGCTCCGGTGGGGACGGACGGAAAGCCACCACTGCCCAGCTCGATGTGCCACTCGGACTTGCCGTCGACCTGCATGGGAATCTGTACATCGCAGACAGCGGCAACAATCGAGTGCGCAAGGTCGATGTCGCCGGCACCATAACTACGGTTGCGGGTAACGGCATTCGTGGTTATGCCGGCGACGGCGGTCCCGCGGCGAAGGCGGAGCTCGCCGGGCCCACTGGTGTCGCAGTCGATGGCGCCGACAACCTATACATCGCCGATTTCCTGAACAACCGGATCCGCGTGGTTGCGCTGGAGCAGCGGACCCGGTGAAGCGCTCAGTCGTCGTCGCGACAGTACTCTGGCTCGAGGTTGCCGGTTGTACGCCCAAGCCCAATCCTCAGGTCAATCAGTTAGCCGTTGACCAGACGCTCCGTGTCGCCATCCCCGAGGATATCGGTGTCTTCGAGCCGCTCGATCCTGATCAGCTCTTTTACCCTCCGGACTACTCGATTGCCCAGAACCTCTTCGACGGCTTGTTCCGGATGGACGACCAGCTCCGAGTGGTTCCGGATATCGCCGCCAAGATGCCGATCATTTCCGCCGACGGCCTCACCTACACCATCCCACTCCGGCCGGATGCTCGGTTCTCCAACGGCGACCCGGTCACAGCCACGGATGTCATGTACAGCTGGAACCGTGCCGTCATTGCCGGAGGACCGTTGGCGAGCTTTTCTGGCGACGCGAACGTCTTCGGTCATATTGCCGGCTACGCGGACGTCGAGCGAGCCATCGGGACTGGTAATCCGCCTCCCCAACTTGCTGGACTCTCGGCACCAGACCCACACACAATTCAAATCCGGTTGTCCAGTCCCGTCGGTGATTACTCCTTGACTCAGCTGACGCTGCCTCCGATGTTGATTGTCGATCAGCACGTCATCCAGGCCGGTGGTGAACAGCGCTGGTGGCAGCACTCGGACAGCTTGGTCGGTACCGGGCCGTTCAAGATGGTCCGCCGTGTTCCGGGCTCATCCATGGTCTTCGCGCCAGTTCCGAATTGGTGGGGCGGGGGTGCGGCGCCCCTGCTGAAGGCGGTTGAGCTCGATGTCGTACCCGACGCCATAAAGGTCCTTCAGGGCTACAGATCCGGGCACTATGACCTGGTTGGTCTTGGTGATTACGGACCAGGTGCTGCCGGCACCAAGCTAGCGTCCGAGCTGACAGGAGACCCGGCGCATGCCGCCGAGGTGCACCGCTTCATCTACGGAAGAACCGAATGGCTCGGCTTCAACCTTCAGTCTGGCCCCTTCAGCGGCGTCAACGGGCGCCTGGGCCGGCTTGCCCTGAGCCAGGCCATCGACCCCGTTGAGCTTGCCCGAGCTGCGTGCGCTTCAGGAACCCTGTGTTTCCCGGCCACTGGCGGGCTCATCAGTAAGGGCCTCGACGGATATCTTGGCGACGGCAGCAATAACGTGCTGCGCTTCAATGTGCGTGACGCACGTGCGAACCTGCAGGAGTGGGACCCAACCGGGTCGGTCCGAAACCGAATTACCTATGTGTACATCGCCAACTCGCTCTTCCGGGACGTCGCCAAAAATCTTCAGCGGCAGTGGCGCAGGAACCTTGGCATCGAGGTCACCCTACAGGGCTACGACCCGGCGACCTTCATCTATGATCGCCTCTCTGGCGACTACGCGCTTTTTCGTGCTAGCTGGGCGGCCGACTATAACAGCCCGGAGAACTGGTACGACGACCTGTTTTTGGGCAATGGTGCGCCGTCATCCGCGCCAGGCTACGATTCGCCGCAATTCGTTACAACGGTGACCCAGGCGGAAAACGCCTCCGGCGCGGCCGCCCAGAATGCCTACCAGCAAGCTGATCGCATGCTGCTTGAGCAAGCCGTGATCGATCCGTTGTTGTATTACGTGCACACGGTGGTGATGAAGCCGTACGTGGCCGGGTTTGGCGCCAACGCGCTTTATGACTACCGGTGGACGGCGATCAAACTGCTACAGCACTGAGCACCGCGGCCCGCCAGGTGGTGTGCCTATTGACCGGGTATCGCTGGAGTGCTTGAATTGTCGCGACTTAACGGCGGTTGGCACCCGCCGACGTAACGGTTTCTCGAGGAGGGAAGAGACGATGCGCAGCCGAAAATTTCCTGGTTTGGTCGCGGCCGCCAGTCTGGTCTTGGGCCTGATCGTGGGGAGCCCGATAACAGCCTCGGCCGGCAACGAGCTCAACTGCCCCGGCGGGCCGATTCCGCCAGGCACCTACGATTCGATCGACGTCAGCGGCTTCTGCCTGGTCGTGGGGCCGGTGACCGTGAAGCACGACGTCACGGTGGTCGGAGGCGGAGTGCTACTCGCGTTGTTCGGCGCCGGCACGCTAGTGGTCGGCGGCAACATGAAGGTCGAGTCGGGAGGCTCGGCCGCGGTCGGCTGCGAACCGGAGCATTTCCCGTGCTTCGACTCGCCGAGCGGGATCACCAACGATACCATCGCCGGGAGCGTGCTCGCAGACCAAGGACGATACGATCGGCGGCAATGCTTCCGTGACCGACCTGCGCACCTGCTGGGTCGGGTTCTTCGGGAACAAGGTCGGCGGCAACGTCGAGTGGCACAACAACCAGACGCTCGACCCGGACGGGAACGAGATAGCGTCCAACACCATCCAGCGCAACCTCGACTGCTCCCACAATGCGCCACCGCCGCAGATCGGGGACTCCATCACCGAAGGCAGGGGCCCCAACACGGTCCTGGGACGTAACACCGGCCAGTGTCCGCCGGTGGTAATCCCGGATTAGTAGACCCAGAGCTGGAGCCCGGGCGGCCTCGGGCTCCGGCACTCTTTCCTTGCGCGTGGCTGAACGCGCGCGATTGCTCGAAGGAGGTAGGCCGCCTCGCCTCCGGCGGGACGCCGTCGACGCCACTCTCTCTCGCCGAAGCTGCGGGTGCAACCACTGATCGAGGTAGGCCGGTCGCTGCGGCCAGCTGACAAGGTTGCCGTAGCTGTGCGCGATCGTGCGGATCGCGTTGAGGTCGGCCTCCATGGCCGGACGGACGATCAGAGCCATAGCTTTACACCCTAGGGTGCGACCAGCGCCGCTGCCCGAGTTTCTGCGCCGGCACGAGCTCTTCATCGGACGCTTTTCTGGACCTGGTGTGCGTACGACGCCATTGGCATTGGGGTGGCGACGGGGTAGCGGGGATCCGATCCCTGCTACCCCGCAACTCGACTACGCCGCCCTCACAGCCAGCGCTACCCGAGGAAAGTCGACTTCAGTATCGGCGACTTTGTTGAAATAATTGGTCAGGACGTTGAGCGCTACGTGGGCGATGATTTCGGCGATCTCGCCATCCGAGTACCCAGCGGCTCGGACCTGCTCGACATCGGCGTCTGAGACGCCACCCCGCGTTTCCAGCACGGCCCGCGTGAAGGAGAGGGCAGCGTCAACCTTCGGATCGGCGGAGGACAGCCGCCGGCTCTCCTCTATCGCCTGGTCCGAGAGGTGCGCCATGTGCTTTGCGACATAGGTATGCCCAGACAGGCAGTACTCACACCCGTTGGTTTCGGCCACACCGAGCGCGATCCGTTCGCGGAGTCCTGGGTCGAGCTGGCCGGCGGCCAGGGCGCGAATGGACTCCAGCCAGGTCTTGAGCGCGGCCGGTGAAGAGGCAAGGATCTTGGCGGTGTTGGGAATGACACCAAACGTTCGCTGCGTGGCATCTAACAGCTCGCGCGTCTCGCCGGTCGCCTGAGCGGGATCAAACGTGGTAAGTCGGGACATTTGTGTTCTCCTTATGCGGCTGACAGTGTGTTTCGTTTGAAGACAAAGGTGGCTTCTTTCAAGCCGCTTGCATGGCGGCGCCCTTGGCAAGCGCGATCAACTCATCCACGGACCACTGGTCATAGGCATGGGTCCCGTATTTCGCCGCTTTGATCTGCCCGGACGGTGCGATCAGAAAGTCGCCCGGGAGGCCCGCTGGGCCTCCCGAAAGCCGCAGGCCAAAATGGCCATGCGCCACCCCGCGCATGGCAGCGCCCAGGGCCTTGAGGCTCAGGAACCTAAGCGACGCTTCCACGCCAAATTCTTTGTAGAGGGCCTTCTTCGGATCGCCAACCAGCACGAATGGAACATCCTTCTGGTACGACCGGATCGACTTAGCGGAGGAGTGA
>VBHQ01000042.1 GCA_005880395.1 Chloroflexota bacterium | reverse complement strand
AGTTCCACCCGCGAGAGCTGGTCGAATACTGCGTGGCGGCGGAGGCCGCCGGATTCTCGGGCGTCATGGCGGCCGACCATTTCCAGCCCTGGACGCCGCAACAGGGAAACGCTGCCTTTGTTTGGGCGTTCATGGTTGCGGCCGCGGAACATACCCGGGGCGATATTGGCCCGGGCGTCACCTGTCCCTCTTTTCGCTTCCATCCGGCGGTGATCGCGCAGGCGGCGGCGACGCTCGCGGCGATGTATCCGGGCCGCTTCTGGCTTGGCCTGGGCTCCGGCGAAGCGCTGAACGAACACGTCGTCGCAGGCTACTGGCCGGAAGTCGCCGAGCGGATCAACCGATTGTTCGAATCGATCGAGATGATGCAAAAGCTCTTCACCGGCAAGGATGTGAAGCACGACGGACGCTACTACAAGATGGAGACGGCGCGGATCTGGACCATGCCCGAGGAACCGCCACCGATCTATGTCGCGACCGCCGGGCCGGTGACGGCGGAGAAGACCGGCAAGTTCTGCGACGGCATCATCACGGTGGGCGCCCCCGAAGGAAAGATCGAGACCGTATTCGAGCGATTCGCGAAAGGCGCCTACGCCGCCGGCAAAGATCCCGGTTCGATGCCCAAGATCCTGCAACTCCACCTCTCTTGGGCGCCCACCGACGAGGAGGCCATGGAGAACGCCATGACCGAGTGGCCCAACGGCGGGATGAAATTCCCTAAGGCCGACATCCGCAGCCCGATGGATTTCGAGCAGATGGCGAAGATCGTGCGACCTGAGGATTTCACTGGACGGATGCTGATCTCCTCAGATCCTGACGCCCACTGCCGGGAAATTCAGAAGTTCATCGACCTCGGCTTCGATCGGGTGTACCTGCACAACGTCGGACGCAACCAGGTCGAGTGGATCGAGGTCTTCGGCAAGCAGGTGCTTCCCAAGATTCGTCCGGCGGTCATCAGCTGAGCTTGCGCGCCCTGACCTCGATGAAGGCCGGGAACAACGTATCGAGGTGGGCGTCACTGCCCAGCTCGGTGTCGCTCTCCGGATCCCCCGGCGAAAATTCCCATAGCCCGTCGACCACCATGCCCGCCGCGGCCATGCCGTTGATGATGGTTTCGAACCGGTGGCCGAACTCGATCGTCGGTGCCACCAACTGCTTGTTGCCCAGCGTCCAGGTCATTCCCCACTCGTCCGTGTAGGGCACCGGCTTGTCCTCGAAATAGGTGATCTTCGGGCTCCAGCCCCCATCGCGATAGCTGCCGTACAGGCGCAGCGTGGTCGGGTGCATGGTCGAGAGCACATAGGTGCCGCCTCGCGCCAGGACGCGACCAACTTCTTTCAAGACCCGAGCCGCATCATCGACGAAGACCAGGGAATGACAGTGCCAGACGACGTCAAACGACTCGTCTTTGAAGACGGAGAGATCCTTCATATTGCCTCGCACCAGGCGAACCTTGACGCGCTGGCGCGCCGCCAGGTCCTTCACGGTCTTCAACTGGGTCGGCGAAATATCGAAAACCGTGACGTCGCCACCCAGCTTGGCGAAGATCACCGGATCCCATCCCCCACCGGCCGCCAGCCCGAGCACTCGAGCGCCATCCAGTCGCACACCCTTGAGCCGTTGGCGCGGGTCCATGAAGCGGCGCATCCCGGCCCTGGTCTTCGGCGGCCGGCCAAACGGCCGGGTGTAGTTCATCCCGGCTTTGGCAAGCCGCTCCCACATCTGCTTGTTGTGTTGGGCGATCTTGTCGGTGAGAACCCGCTTCGACTTCACGCCGCAATTTTCCGATACTCTCCCACTTCTCCCGGGCCAGGCGATTAGGGCTTGCCGGTCGTCAACAGGTCTGTGATCAGGATCCCGAGGCAGATCGCGATAAACATGAGGGGCGTGCCCAGCATAATGGTCCAGATCGGATGGCTATCGCTCAGGACCATCCAGCCCGGCAGCGCGCCGGGAAATGCCTCGTTCAATTCCCTTGCATTCACCGACCACGAGCTGGTGTCGCCGCCAAGCGTCTCCTGAAGCCGACGAATGTCGGATCCGTTCCAAAGCGCCGGGCTGAACGAGAACAGGGCCCGGCGATCCGTCCCGTAGACCACGGCATACGGCGGCGGACGGACGGCGTAGTAGTTGAACGCCAGGTAGAGGGGCCTGATGGCAAGGCCGCCCACCCGCTGCAGCGGGAACCTCCTGCTGATAACGAAGCGGCGATACGTGAGGCTGGTGGCATCGACGGCAATCTCCGCGCGGCCAAAAAGAGCAGGGCGGTTACGACCAGGAGAATGACCACAGTGAGCAGAACTGAACCACTCGACGGCACGGTCCACAACCGATAAGCCGTCACGATGAGGAAGATGCCAACAGCCGGGAAGCGTAGGTTACCTAGCCACCTGCTCCGATAAGCGAACCAGGACGGGTGAAGCACCATCGCGTTTACTTCTTTCCGTAGCACGGGACCCGCGGGATATTGCATCGGTTGTTGACTGCCAAAGGCCTCCGCCAGCTGGTCTGGATGCCGGAGCGGGCCAAGGACAACATCGACAGGGTCGCGACGGTAGAGCGTTGCCCGGATCGCCTGAATCACCATCCCCAATAGGGAGATGCCCAGTCCAACGAGGGCCAAGAGAAAGACAACAGCCAGCCATCCGTTGATGACGCCCGAGGGCTGCGGAATCACGGCCAGGACGATGGCGAGGACAAGAAAGATGAGACCGGCCAAAGCCCAATGGCCAACCGATCGGCGAAGATGCCTTCGGCCTGCGCCCGCATCGCCGGTGGCCCGGGTCAGCGTCCTGGGCATTCATCTGCTTCACGAACGACACGAGGTGATAGTCGTTATCGAGCATGAACGTATTGATGACGATGTGCTCCCGGGTGCATCGCTGCACCTCGAGCAGCGTTTTCTGGAAGGTCTCAGGGAGAGGCGGATAGAAGAAGACCGCCTGCTGGCCTTCCATGTGCGCCGTCGGCTCGCCGTCGGTCACGATGATCACCTGCTTGTTCCCGGTCTTGTGCCGGTTGAGGAAATGGCGGGCGAGCATCAGCCCGTGCTGGATATTGGTCCCGTAGATCGACTCGTTGTAGGTCAGCTCCGCCAGCTGGTGCGACTTCACCGGCCGCGCGTAGTCGCTGAAGGCGATCACCTGGAGATAATCGCGTGGGAACTGGCTGCGAATCAGGGCGTCGAGCGCCAGTGCCACTTTCTTGGCGGCATAGAAGTAGCCGCGCAGCGGCATCGACCGGCTCATATCGATCATCAGCACCGTGGCCGACTGGGTACTGAACTCCGAGCGGTAGACCTCGAAGTCATCCGTCTTGAGGCGGATCGGCTCCTTCGGGCCCTCACGACGCAGGGCGTTCATCAGCGTCCGTTCGACATGGAGGTTGAAGGCGTCGCCGAACTCGTAGACCTTGGTGTCCTCCGAGCGTTCCGAGCCGAGCCCCCGAACGCTGATCGGGTGGTCGCCGAAGCGATCCCGCTTGAGCCGCGCATAGAGGTCACGCAAGGCCTTCTGGCCGATGCGCCGCATTCCGCGCGGGGTGAGCTCCATGCCGCGCCGCCCGCGTTGCACGTAGCCCTTCTTTTCCAGCTGCGCCGCCAGCTCGCTCATCTGGTCCGCTGCCTGCCGCGCCTCCGGTCCAAGCAGCTGTTGTAGTTGCGCCGACTGCTCGGGGGTCAGCTGCCGTCCCTGGTAGCCCTCGCGCAGCGCCTGTTCCAGGTCCTCCATCGACTGCAACCGCTCCATCAACCCGAGCGCTTCCTGCAGCGGCAACGACTCGGAGCCGTAGAAGGCGTAGCGGCTCCCCAGGCCGGGACGCGGGGAGAGCAGCTCGAGCTGCGCGGCGAGCTCCATCATCTGCTCCTGCAGCTCAGGGTCGTTGAGCGTAGAGGCGAGTAGATCCTGCATCTGCCGTTGCATCTCGGGCGAGAGCGATTGCATCAGCGACTCCATCTGCGCCATCTGCCGCTCGAGATGCTGGATCAACTCCTCCAAACTCTTCGGCGGGTTGGGGCCGAAGAAATGGCCGAAGCGGTCCATGAATTGCTCGAACTTCGGCTGACGGCCCTCGAGCCGATCACGCAGCATCTGGTTGAGCGCCTTGAGCATGTCCTTGATTTCGCCGAGGTGCTCGGGTTTCAGCTGTTGCATGGTGCGGGTCATGTTCTTGAAGTAGGTCTGGGAGACCTGCTCTTTCAGCTCCTCCATCAACTTCTGGAAGGCCTGCGACGCACCCTCGTCCATGAACTCGTAGTCGTTGAGCTTGCGGATCGTCCCGCCGACGTCTTCCGGCAGGTGGTCGAGCTCCTGCAGCTTCTTCTTCGTGATCTTCTGCAGCACCCGCTTGGCGCTGTCCGGCGCCTGCTCCAATCGCTCGTTGATGCCCTGGCGCTCGCGCCGCAGAATGTCGTTCAACCGCTCGCGGATGTTGCCGAAGACGTCGTCGAGGTTGTAGCGCTTCAGCTGCTGGAGCCGCTTCTGCCGCAACCGCTCGAGCATCTCCTCGAATCCGGGGAGGCGCTTCCCCTGGCGATCCCGCCAGCCTCGGCTCATCAGGCGGTGCAGCGCGTAGTCGAAATCGCCACCCTGAAACAGGTCCTCCGCTAGCCGGTCGAAGAGCTCCTCGGCGTCACGGCCGAAGGGCTCCTGGGACCCGTCCCATCGCTCATACCGCGTCGGTCGGGAGATCATCTAGCCGGCGTAGATCGCCGCCCCGTCCATCTCGGTCTTGTTGATCCGCTTGCTCAGGTGCAGACCTTCCAGGACGAACTCCACCCCAGATGCGGCGAGCGCCGGCCGCTTGTCCAGTCCAAGGCTCTTGAGCGCCTTTTCCATGCCGGGGAGCTCGCGCAGCATCGCCGCGTATTTCTCAGCCGGCTGGCCCTCAGAGACTTCGAACGTCAGCCCGGCGTCGAAGCGCTGTACCAGCTCGTTGAACTGGCTGGCCTCGAAGTGCCGGCGGAACACGTTGAGGACCGCCGTCTTGATGATCTTTTCCAGCACCGTCTGATCATCGCCCTCCTCCCAGGTTTCCATCTCGAGCTTTCCCGAGCTGGAGGGGACGATCGAGGGCAGGTCGCTGATTCGTGGCACCGCCTCGGTCTCGCCCGTGCGCAGCGCGCGCCGCGATGCGTTCGACACCAGGTTCTCGTAGTTGGTGATCGAGATCCGGACGCTGACGCCGGAACGCTGGTTGATCTTCGGGCTGCGGCGAGCCAGCTGGGTGACTTCGGCGACGATCTCCTTCATGAAATCCGGCATGAGGACGCTCAGCTCGCGATCCTGGAACGCGGTCCGCTCCTGTTCGACAATCTTGATCTCGTCCTCGGTATTTCTCGGGTAGTGCGTCCGGATCTGGGCGCCGAACCGATCCTTGAGCGGGGTGATGATCCGCCCCCGGTTGGTGTAGTCCTCAGGGTTGGCGCTCGCCACCACGTAGACGTCGATCGGCAGCCGCAGCTTGAAGCCGCGAATCTGGACGTCCCGCTCTTCGATCAGGTTCAGCAGGCCGACCTGGATCCGCTCGGCGAGGTCCGGAAGTCCGGCGTTGCCAGCTTTTCGCTGTACCGGTCGTCGGGCGCGATCCAGCGGACGCCGACGGCGTCGCCGTGCAGCGCGACGCGGTCGCGGCAGGCACGGCAGATGGGCGCGTAAGGATTGTCGTTGATCTCACAGCCGTCGATTACGGGAACCTCGTCGTCGAGCAGGTTGACCAGCGCGCGTATCAACCGGCTTTTCGCCTGGCCGCGCTCGCCGAGGAAGACGATGTCCTGTCCCGAGAGAATCGCGTTCTCGATCTGCGGGATGACGGAGCCTTCGTAGCCGATGATGCCGGGAAAGAGTTCCTCTGTGGCCTTGATCTTGCGGACGAGGTTCTTGCGCATTTCTTCCTTGACCGGAAGGACGCGATACTCACTCTGCCGCAGTTGGGCGATGGTGGTGGCTTGTGGCAATGCAAATCCTCTGTGGTTATGGGTCCGACGCTTTTCGATTCTACGGCGCGATCCGTGGGGCGGCCGCTTTCAGATCCGCTTCGTCTCCGAGACCAGGGCAAACACGACAAAGAGCAGCAGGCTGAGGATGCTCGCGCTGGCGATCATCCAGCGCACGCCGATGAGCTGCGTCAGAGTCCCGCCCAGGAGAGCGCCGATCGGAACCGCACCCCAGGCGACCACTCGGATCGAGGCATTGACCCGCGCCAGGAGCGGCGGCGGCGCCGTCGCCTGGACATAGCTCCGTAAGACAATCCGGCCGAGGATCGCGGTGCCGAAGGCGATCCCGAGCGAAACGGTCGCCACGAGGAAGGCCAACAGCGCCGGCAAGAGCGGCGCGACATCGAGGAGCGCCATCAGGGGCCCGGTGAGCAGGAGCTCGGCGAGCAGCAATTGGCCAGCCCGAAATCGGCGCCGCAGCCTCGGCGCGAGCACCGCCAAGCCAATCGGTCCAGTGCCGGCGATGCCAAGCAGGAGCCCGGTTCGCGCCGCGTCGAGATGCAGCTCGTGCTGGGCATAAAAGACGAAGACGGTGGTCACCGCGGCGAAGACGATGTTCAAAACCACCGCGCCGAGCGTGTTTTCCAGGATGACGCGCTGTCCGAGCACCCACCGGATTCCGGCACCGAGCTGGGCGCGCCAGCCTTTTTCGGCCGGCTGCTGTCGCGGCCGGCCGACACCAAGCGAGGCCCACGCCGCCGCCGCGAACAGGAAGGAGAGCGCATCCGCCAGCAAGGCATTGGCCGCCCCGAAGAGTTTGATCAAGGCGCCGCCGAGCGAAGGGCCGATGAGCGTACTCGCGCCCTCCGTAATCTCCAGGGCGCTGTTGGCTTCAACGACCAGGCTCCGGGTGACAAGGTCGGGAATCATCGAATAGTGGGCGACCTCGAACCAGACGCGTCCGGTCCCGGCAATGAAGGCGACGACGTAGAGCTGTGCGAGCGTGAGCACGTGGAGGCTCGCCGTGAGCGGAACGCTGGCCAGCGCCGCGAAGCGGACAAGGTCAGCCACCAGCAGGATGCTGGGCCGATCCCAACGGTCGGCATAGACGCCGACCACGAAGCCGAATAACAGGAAGGGCACCATGTCGAGCGCGGCAACCAGCCCCAGCTGGAACGGCGAGTGGGTCAGCTGCAGGACCAACCAGGGAAGTGCAAGGGAAGTCACCTCGTTGCCCACGGTGGAAATGGACGAGCCAGCCCAAAAGCGAAGGAAGACCGCCTTCCGCCAGATCGACGGGGTTCGATCGAGCGGATCGGTCAGTGCCGATGCACCGCCGGACCGAGCCGGTCCTGGATCGCTGGCACGAGATCGGGAAGACGCGCCGCCAGCGCGCGAAGCAGACCGAAGCAGCCCGTCAGCATCATGTCGCCGTGCGGAACGGCGAGGTGCACCCGCACCCCCGATTCGGCGATGAGGGCGCGCTGTGGACCGGTCACGGCCAGGAATTGCGGGGGATCGTCGACCGGTCCCAGCTCGAGCGCCCCGTGACCCATGTCCTCGAACACCGCCTGGTTCGACAGCGTGCCTCGGGCAAGCGAATCCAGATAGCCGGCGAGCTTTTGGGCTGTGAGTTCCCCGGTGTGATGCTCGAAGAGGCCGGCAATCCGCCGATCGTCCAGGAAGGCGGCGATCGTGTGGAAGTTTCCGAGGTTGACGACGATGGCCCGGTCGGTGGCACGAACGACCGGATCGTCGAGGGCGCCAAGGATCGCGGCCGGTCCGGTGTCCATCACAAAGATCGGGACACCGCCGGTCCAGGTGCTGGCCACCGCGCGCATCCGCGTCATGCGTTCCGGGATTTCGTCGCGGAGAAAGC
This sequence comes from Chloroflexota bacterium, assembly GCA_005880395.1. GTDB lineage: Bacteria > Chloroflexota > Dormibacteria > CF-121 > CF-121 > CF-13. Next base: position 13,110 of record VBHQ01000042.1, on the reverse strand, counting down.
CAAACCCTTCCAAGCCGGTCCCCCGCGCGACCTGCTCCCGTAGATAGTCAAAGCGGAAGCGCCGATCGCTGATGCCCGGCGGCGCCGCGCCGTGGTCGAAGACCGCGATCGCGACCGCGTCGAAGCGGGTGCTCACGCCAAACGCCTCGAGCGCCTCGATCAGCTCCGGCCAGTAAAAGTCGCGCATCTCCAGGCGCCGACCGCCGTTGCTGCCATCTACCCGATCGACGATCCGAACGCCCATCGCCTCGACCCGCCCGAGATCGTCGTCAAACGTTCGCGCGGCATCCGGGGTGGCCCAGACCCTCAGCCCGGCTTTCAGATGCGCCTCGACCGCCCAGTGGTCAGGGCCGCCGCCCATCGTGATGCCGGTCAGCAGTAGGTCGACGCGATCGGCCGTCGCCCGCTTGACCCGTTCGGCCAGGAGGGCGGTTGGCGAAGGCATCACCAGCTGCACGGCGTTTTCGATCACCGTTCCGGCTTCGAACAGCAGGATGTCCTGGGTGCCGGTCCCGATGTCGACCGCCAGCACTCGTGGGCTGGGCACGCTGACAGGTTAAGCGTCAACGTTCCGTTACATCCGGGCGCCCGCGGCGCCGCCTCCAATGACGCTAGCGAACTCGGATCGAATCGAGCAGCCCAGCTCGCTGCCGGCGGACCTCGTCTGTCCGCGATGTCGGCTTGCCCTCCAGATGGTCGCCGACGACACCCTGCGTTGTTCGCGAGGTCATAGCTTTCCCGTGGTCGAAGGCATCCCGGACCTGCTCGTGGCCGAAGCACAGGACACCACGAACGTCCTGACTCCAGCCGTCGACCTCACGGTGATGGTCCTCGCCTGGAACGAGGCGGAGAACCTCCGCACGTTGCTGCCGCGCATCCGCCAGGTGCTCCAGCGGATGGCGATCAGTTACGAGCTCGTCGTCGTGGACGCCGGTTCGAGCGATGGCACGGCCCAGGTCGGGGCGGAGGCCGGCGCCCGGGTCGCCCGGCAGACGGAGCCAGGCTACGGGGGCGCCTTGCGGATGGGTTTCAGCGTGGCCCGCGGCCGCTTGATCGCGACCATGGACGGCGACCACCAGCATGACCCCGATTTTCTCGAGGCGATGTGGGCAGCGCGGGAAGGCGCCGGACTGGTCATCGCCTCGCGCTACGTCGAAGGCGGTCGAGCCGATATGCCGATCTACCGGAAGCTCTTCAGCCGCATCCTCAACCGGATCTACGGATTCGGTCTGGGCGTTCACTTTCGCGACATGTCATCCGGCTTCCGCCTCTACCGGCGGTCGGTGATCAACAGCATCGCGATCGAGGGTCGCAATTTCGACGTACTCGAAGACATCCTGCTGCGGGTTGTGGCGGATGGTCATCAGGTCGTCGAAGTTCCGCTGCACCACAAGGCGCGGCTCACCGGTCGCTCGCACGTCATGTTGTTGCAATTTGTCGTCTCCTACCTGCGAACGTTCTGGCGGCTCCGGCGGCTGCGCAATGCCCCGGAGTCGGCGGATTATGAGAGCTGGTCACTCGAGTCGTTCAACCTGCCACGGCGGTGGCGAGCCCGCCGGCGAATGGCCGCCATCGTTCGCGCCGTGTCCGGTAGCCGGCGCGCCCTCGCCCTGCGTGTCGGCGCCGATCCCGTGATCGCCGCCCTCCCCGATGCGGTCGGCGTGGATGACCGCTTCAACAAGCTCCGTTGGGGACGCCGGTTCGGCCGTCCATTGCTCCGTGCGTCCGGGCAGGCGCTCCCCTTTCCTGACCGCAGCTTCGATCTCGTGCTCTGGGGATCGGCGGACTCCGCCGATCTGGCCACGATTCCGAGCGAGGTCACCAGGATCCTCTCGCCGGAGGGCCGCGTGATCCTCGGGCTTGGCGACAGCGTCGGCCCCGCGCTTCGCCTGTTGGGCGGGCTCGGATTTGACGCCGAAGGACCGGCCGACGCCGGAGTCATCGTGATGCGGCAGCGGACGGCCGGCGTCTCGCGTTTACCCGCTGCCGCTTTGCCGACGCCGGCTCGGATCGGGCTGGGTACGGCCCAGACCAGCGCGCTGCAACGGCAGTACGTCAACGACGTCCTGGACAAAAACCGCCTTTCCTATGGGGAATACACCCGGCGATTCGAGCAAGAGTTCGCCCGCCTGCATGATCGTCGCTTCGCGATGTTTTGCAATAGCGGGACAAGCGCCCTGCAGGTCGCCGTCCATGCCCTGAAAGAGCAGGACGGATGGGAAGCCGGCGACGAGATCCTGGTCCCGGCGGTGACCTTTGTCGCCAGCTCCAACGTGGTGCTGCAAAACGGCCTGAAGCCTGTCTTCGTCGACGTCGAGCCTGACCACGTCGGCATCGACCCGGCGCAGCTCGAAAAACACCTGACACCCCGAACACGCGCCATCATGCCGGTGCACCTGTTCGGGCAGCCCTGCGAGATGGATGCGATCATGGCCTTCGCCCGCGCCAACCGACTGCGCGTCATCGAAGATTCCTGCGAGACGATGTTCGTCCGCTATCGAGGCCGGCCTACCGGCTCCTGGGGTGACGTCGCCTGCTTCTCAACCTATGTGGCGCACCTGGTCGTGACCGGGGTCGGTGGCTTCGCCACCACCAACGACGAACCGATCGCAGTCTTGATCAAGAGCTTGATGAACCATGGCCGCGACAGCATCTACCTCTCGATCGACGATGACGACACCAAAGACCAGGATGTGCTCAAGCAGATGGTCGCCCGGCGCTTCTCGTTCGTCCACGTCGGATACAGCTATCGCGCGACCGAGATGGAGGCGGCGCTCGGCGTCGGGGAGCTCGCGCGTCGCGAGGACATGCTTCGCCGGCGCCAGGCCAACGCCCACTTCTTGAACAGCGCCCTGGCTGACCTCGACGCCCAGCTGCAGCTGGCGTCGGTACGCCCTGGCGCCGAGCACGCATGGATGATGTACCCGATCATCGTGCGCGAGGGCGTCAACCGGGAAGCGCTCCTCCTGCACCTTGAAACCGCCGGCATCGAAACCCGGCACTTGATGCCCCTGCTCAATCAGCCGATCTATCGCAAGCTATTCGGCGACCTCGAAGCCGAATATCCAGTGGCCGCGCGCATCAATCGATGCGGGTTTGCGATCGGCTGCCACCAGGGCCTCGAGCAGGGCGACCTCGAACAGATTGCAGCGGCCTTCCACGATTATTTCGCCCGTCAGGTTCGGGCAGCCTGAGACCTCGGCGACATCAAGCACGTCCGATCCGATGCTTGAACATTCCCAGAATCTGGTCGGGCGGCGACGTCATCTGATCGACGAAGTAGCCGCCGTCGAAGTCGAGCCCTTTGGCCCGCAGGAAGCCTGCCCCCGGATGGCGTTTCATCACCATCACGCCCGGCTTCAGCCGGTAGGCCAGCACCGTGCGGCCGCTCGCCTTGACCAGCGCGACGTCGTCGATCTCGTCCCAGGGCAACAGCGGACTCTTCCCGGAGCGACGAAAGATCACGCCATCGTCGTTGAACTCGAAGCGGGGGCGCACCGGACCGCGCATCGCCAGGAAACCGACGGCCGGCGCCAGGACCGCCGCCCATCCGATGCTGCGGCCGCTGATCAGGAGCAGGATCCCGCCGATCTCGGTGACACTGGCCAGTGGCAGGAAGAGCACCCAGGGGAAGCGAGCATTGACGGTGGTCACGTCACGACGCGCACGCCGCCGGGGATGATCTCCGCGCGCAAGACATTGCCGCGATAGACCTCGCCGTCGATCTCATGCCACTGCACGTCGGGCGCCTTGACCTCGACGGACCGCGCTTTCCGCTGCATGATGTGTTCACCGTCGGGCTGACGCCGCAGCAGGCTCCAGAGGACACCCAGGCGCTCGCGGGCCGTCGCCGGCCGGTACACGCAGACATCGATCCAGCCGTCGTCGATCGCGATCTGCGGCCCAAAGCGGAAGGGCGCCGCTCCCAGCATGCCGGCGTTGACGAGCAGGACCACCACGGCCTTTAGCTGGACTTCCTCGCCGTCGGTCCGAATCACGCAGTCGAACAGGCGCGCGCGGGGCAGCCACCAGGCACCGGTCAGGAGATAGGCCGCGCGGCCGAGCCAGTATTTGAGCGCCCGGGGCGTCAATCGCATCACCATCGCGTCGAAGCCGATTCCCGCGGCCAGCGCCGAATAGCCGTCGTTCACACGCACCAGGTCGACGGCGCGGGTCTCTGGATAATGCTCGAGCGCGCGGCGGAGGGCGGGACGCCACGAAGCCGGAAGCTTGAGCTCGCGGGCAACGATATTGGCGGTGCCACGTGGCACGATGCCGATGGGGAGTCGGCGCTGATGTGCCGCGGCCATCACTTCCGCAACCGTGCCATCGCCGCCGGCGGCGAGCACCAGGTGAAACTCCTGGCGCGAGAGCGCCGCCCCAATCGCCTCGACGTTCAGGCCGGGGCTGGTCTCGAACACCGTCGCTTCCCAGCCGAGCTTGCCCGCAAGCTCGAGCAGACTCCGACCAAATTGCGAGCCGGTTCGAGGCAGCGCGGGATTCACGACGAACAAGGCGCGCCGCCGGTCGCCGTTGCTCAATCGCGGCGCGCGTCGTCGCTGAGGCCGCGCTCCCAGGCCTCGACGATCGAGGCCATTAGCGGATCCATCATCCAGCAGCCCGGCGGGTGACGCGGTCGTGGGCGTCGTCGATGTGCTGATGTCCCTCCGGTTGGACACAGAACACATCGCCGGGCCGGCAGACCAGACTCTCGAACTGAATCGTCGTGTGCTCGATGGCGAAGTCGTGGGCGAGCACCTCGCGGACCTCTGCCAGGATGTCCTGCGCTTGGGTCACGCGCTGATCGTCGATCAGCAGGTGGGCGCTCATCGCGCGGCGCTGCGCGGCGAGTGACCAGATATGGAGATCGTGCAGGTCACGAACCCCCGGGATCTGACGAACGGCAGCGATCACGGCATCCGTCTGCAAATCGGAGGGCGTTGATTCGAGCAGGATGTCGACCGCGGAGCTCAGTACGCGCCAGGCGCTCCAGGCGATCAACCCCGCGATCGCCAGGCTCAGCAGCGGATCGATCCCCAGCCAGCCACTGATCGCAATCAGCACGCCACCGACCACGATGCCAGCGGCGGCCCAGGCATCACCCCAGATGTGCATCAGCGCGCTGCGCACCACCAGGTCGCCTTGCATCGGCTGCAGGAGGCGGGCGATCAGCAGCGAGATCACGAGGCCGAGCAGGGCTGCGGCGGCCATCAACAGACCGCGAATCGAACCCGGGTGTTGCAACCGATGGGCTGCCTCGAGGACGATGCCGACCACGATCGCGCCCAGGAGGAGGGCATTCAGCAGCGCGACCAGGATGCCGACCCGGTGATACCCGAAGGTCCGGCGGGCGCTCGCTGGGCGAGCGACCTGTGCCAGCGCAAAGCTGGACAGCGCCAGCACCAACAGATCGGTGACGACGTGCCCTGCGTCGCTGAGGAGCGCGAGGCTGTGCGCCCAGAGCCCGCCGCCGACTTCCACCACCAGCACCAGGGCGGTCAGGAGGAAGGCGACTCGCAGGCGATCGGCGGCGCCCGATCTGAACGAGATCAGCTTCATCGGCACTTATCTTATGGCGCATCTCGAACCGGTCCGACGAACTTGCGTTCAGACCCGCGCCGGGTTGGCCGTAGGCTTGAGGGCAACATGGCCGACCCGTTTCTGGAGCGTGAGGGCCTGAGCAGCTTGCTTGCCGAGGTCGCTGCCGCGGCCCAACGGTATGTCGCCGACCTCGATGACCGTCCAGCCGGCGGCGACGCGATGCGCGACCAGGCCGCCGGCCGCTTCGGCGGCGAGCTCCCCGAGCAAGGCGAGGGCGCGCTGCAAACGATTCATCGCCTCCTCACGGATGGGGTCGAGGCTGCCGTCAATTCCGCCGGGCCGCGCTTCTTTCATTTCGTCACCGGCGGCGCAACGCCCGCGGCGCTCGCGGCCGACTGGCTGGCATCAGTGCTCGACAACAACGCCGGGCTGTGGGTCAGTTCTCCACTGGGTTCGCGACTCGAGCAAGTCGCCATCACCTGGCTGAAGGCGCTGTTCCAGCTACCCTCCGACTGGAGCGGCGTGCTGACCACCGGCGCGACCATGTCGAACTTCACCGCGCTGGCCGCCGCTCGACAGTGGTGGGGCGAGCAGCACGCCCTCGACGTCGGGGCGCGAGGCCTGAGCGGCCTCCCTGCCGTCCCGGTGGTGAGCAGCGGCTTCATCCATGCCAGCGCCCGGAAGGCGCTGAGCATGCTGGGCATCGGCCATTCGACGGTGGAGGTGCTGGCGGGGGATGCGGGCGGGCGGATCGATCTCCCGGGCCTCGAGCATCGCCTCGAGGCGCTCGATGGTGCCCCGGCGATCGTCATCGCGACGGCCGGAGAGGTGAATGCCGGTGGCTTCGATCCGATCGAGGCGATGGCCGAGCTGGCCCATCGTTACCACGCCTGGCTTCATGTCGACGGCGCGTTTGGATTGTTCGCCAGGCTATCCCCGGCGGTCGCAGACCTGGCGGCGGGCGTCGAGCTGGCGGATTCGGTGATCGCGGACGGACACAAATGGCTCAATGTCCCCTATGACTGTGGCTTTGCGTTTGTCCGCGACGGACGACTGTTGAGCTCGGTGTTTGGGATGGGCGCCCCGTATTTTCCGGCGACGCACGCCGAGCGCCCGGACTTCCTTTACCTCGGGCCGGAGATGTCGCGCCGGGCTCGTGGGCTGGCCGTCTGGGCGACGCTCGCCGCCTATGGGCGCGCCGGCTATCGAACGATGGTCGAACGGCATCTGGCGCTCGCGGCGCGTCTTGGCCGCCAAATTCGAGAGTCTTCCGATTTCGAGCTCCTGGCAGAGCCACGACTCAACGTCGTCTGTTTTCGCCACCGGCCGCAAGGCATAAGCGAAAGCGAGCTGGATGAGCTAAATCGACGGCTTGGCGCAGCCATCATTGCGGACGGCCGCGTCTACTTCGGCACCACGCTGTATGCGGGCAAGGTGGCGTTTCGCCCGGCCATCTCCAACTGGCGGACGACCGAACGCGACATCGACACGATCCTCTCGGTCACGCGCGAGCTTGCCGAACGCCTGTTGGCGAAGAAGTCTGGCCGGTAACTCAGCGTAGGGCCGCGCTGAGCGGCAGGTAGAGCTGGCGAAATCGCCCAAATGCCTCGTCGTAGACGGGCGCCGCGTCGCCGGGGGCGGCAACCTGAATTGGCGGCGCAGTTAGCGACGCCACTTGCTGGGCGTCGGGCCAGGCACCGAAACCGACACCGGCCAGGAGCGCGGCACCGAGGGCAGACACCGCCGTGGTCGGCGTGGCGAAGAGGGGTTGCTCGAAGACGTCGGCGAGGAGCTGGCGCCATCGTTGATCGAAGGATCCTCCCCCGGCGAGCCGCAGCTGGTTGGCCGGCACGCCGGTGGCGAGCAGGGCCTCCAAACCCTGACGGATCGAGAACGCCACCCCCTCGAGCGCGGCACGCAGCATGTGCCCGCGAGTGTGCACCAGCTGCAGACCAACCCAGGCGCCTCTTGCCGTCGCGTCGAAATAGGGCGTGCGCTCGCCGGTGAGGTATGGGAGAAACAGCAGGCCGTCGGCGGCCGCCGGCACGCTGAACGCCTCGTTGTACAGCTCGGCCCAGGTGACGTCGAGGGTCGTACGCACCCATTCCAGCGCGAGACCCGCGTTTTGCATCGCCGCCATGCCATACCAGCGGTCCGGGGCGGCGGCGCGATAGAGATGGGTTCGACCGGTGGCATCGATCGCGAGGCGGTCACGCGGGGCAACCGCCTGGGCGCCGCTCCCGATCGTCACTTGCACCGGGCCGGGGTCGAGCAGGCCACCGGCGAGCGCGGCGGCCGCCGTGTCCGCGGCGCCGCAGACGACCGGCAGGTTGGGGCGCACCCCAAGGTGCGCGGCCGCGTCGCGCTCCAGAATCCCGCAAATCTCCGCCGACTCGCGGATGGGAGCCAGAAAATCGAGCCGAAGATCGAGGGCCTCGATGACATCCTTCGCCCAGTACTCAGCCTCGAGGTCATACAGCAGCGTCCCCGAGGCGTCGCTCGGATCGGTCGCCGCTTCGTCCACGAGGCGGAGCCGCAGCCAGTCTTTTGGCTGGAGCGCCCATTGCGCCCGGCGATAGTGCTGGCGCTCATGATTCCGGAGCCAGAGAAGGGTCGGGCCCGCCATGCCGGTGGCCGGCGGATTGCCCAGCGATCGCCGCAACGAACTGCTGAGCTCGCTGTAGGCTTCGAGCTCGCGGGTGCTCCGGCCGTCAGCCCAGAGGATGGCGGGGCGGATGACCTCCGCGGTGTCGTCGCAGAGCACCACCCCGTGCATCTGGCCGGACAGACCAACGGCGGCGATCTCGGCAGCGTGGGGGCCGGCGGCTTCCGCGACCGCCGGTGCGGCGGCCTTCCACCAATCCTGCGGATCGGCTTCGGCCCAGCCGGGACGGGGCTGGGCCATCGGATATGAGGACTGGCCGCTGCCGACGATCGTGCCGTCGACGTCCAGCACCAGCGCCTTGAGCGAACTGGTCCCTACGTCGATCCCGAGGAACACACGGCCCCCTCCCAGGCGTCGAGCGACAGCTCGCCTTGCACCGGCTCCCCTTCTCGCCGGCGGCTGGTCGCGATCACGTCACGGACAAACGAGAGCGTCGAGCCGGAATCGCGCCGTTGATCGTCGACGTTGCGCCGGTCAACGTCACCGAGAGGAAGCCACGGCTTGACACCAGGGTCGGTAAAGCCCCCGCCGCCGCCTGGTCGCCATGGCATCGGCGTGCGAACGGGATCGCGACCGGGCAGCGGCCACCGACGCTTGCCGACCGGGTCCTGAAGATCCTCTTTTCGAATCGAGGTATCCGCCATGCCAATTTCGTCGCCGTAGTAGAGCACGGGCGTCCCCCGCAATGTCAGCAGGCTGAGCAGGGCGCAACGCACCTTTCGCTCATCATCCGCACACCAGCGGGACATCACCCGGGAGACGTCGTGGTTGGAAACGGTCCACACCGGCCAACCGACATCCGGAATGACGAGCTCGCTTTCGGCGACCACCTCGGCGAGCGCCGCTGCGGAGAAGGGCGCGTGAATATAGGTGAAGTTGAAGGCGAGGTGTAGCTCGTCGCCCGTGCCGTAAAAGCGACCCATGGTCCGAACGTCGAGCACGTAGGTCTCACCCAGCAGGATTCGTGGCGGCTGATAGCGGTCCGCCAGCTGCCGCCAATGGCGCAGCACGTCGTGGACCTCGGGGCGCTCCATGTTGTAGACGTTGCGCTGGCCGTGCTCACGGACGTGCGGTGGATCCTCGTCGGTCGCGACCGGGTTGTCACGGAGCTCGCGGTCCTTCACGATGCCGTGGGCGACATCGATGCGAAAGCCGGCGACGCCGCGGTCGAACCAGTGGCGGATGATGCGGTCGAACTCGTCACGCACCTCCTCGTTCCACCAGTTCAGATCCGGCTGCTCGGCCAGAAAGTTGTGCAGGTAGTACTGCCCTGTTGGAGGGTCCAACGTCCAGGCGCCCCCGCCGAATACGCTGAGCCAGTTGTTCGGTGGGCTCCCATCCGGCTTGGGATCCGCCCAGACGTACCAGTCCCGGTGGTGCGCTCCCCTCGACGAGCGGGCATCGACAAACCAGGGATGTTGATCGCTGGTGTGATTGGGCACGATGTCGAGCACCACCTTGATGTTGCGCCGGTCGGCTTCTCGGATCAGGGTATCGACGGCCGTGAGGTCGCCGAAGAGGGACTGCACCTTGCAATAGTCGGCGACGTCGTAGCCCATGTCCTTGTCGGGCGACACGGTGATCGGCGTCAGCCAGATGGCGTCGATGCCGAGCCATTGCAGATAATCGAGACGGTTGATGACGCCGCGCAGGTCGCCGACCCCGTCGCCGTTCGAGTCCTGGAACGAGCGCGGATAGACCTGGTAGATGACGCCATGGCGCCACCAATCGGCGGAAGACATCGCGCGGCCATCCTAACGGACGTCCCGGTGCCTAAAACCTGCCAGCGTCGACGTCGGCGATGAACCCGATCAGACCCTCGATATAGGTCGCCTGGTCGTCGTACATCGCCAGATGGCTGCCTCGTGGACAGAGGAGGAAGCGGCCATGCTGCACCCGGCCCGCCATCCATTCCATGTGTTTCGGGTCCATCGTGTCGTAGGTCGCGCCGATCGTCAGCGTCGGCACGGCGAGCTTTGGTAAATCCGCGGTTCGGTCCCATTCCAGAAGCCTGCCGCTGAGGCCCAGCTCACTCGGTCCCTGCATCAACGTATAGACCGTCTGATTAAGGTGCTTCAACAGACGGTTGACCGGATCGGGCCACTGGTCGGCCGGCATCCGCAGGACGTGCTGCTCGTAATGCATCGGCATCAGGAGTTCCATGTAGCGAGGGTTGTCGGCATCCTTGGCCGCCTCGAGCCGCTTGACCTCGGCGAGGGCGGCCTGGTCCATCGCCGGCATCAGCACGTCGTGCGCGTAGGCGTTGTACGCGGGGCAGCTCGCCATCATGTTCGAGATGATCAGCCCCTTGAGATGCTGCTGGTACGTGAGCGCGTACTCGAGGGCGAGAATGCCGCCCCACGAGTGGCCGAGCAGATAGAAGTTGGCGCGATCGAGGTCGAGCGCCTGGCGGACCTGTTCGAGCTCTTCGACGAACCTGGGTAGCTCCCAGAGGTCGGCGTCTTTGGGCTGGTCGCTGTAAGCGGAGCCCAGCTGGTCGTAGTAGATGTATTCGACGCCGGCGTTTGGCAGGAAGCTGTCGAAGGCCTCGAAGTATTCGTGGGTGCCACCTGGCCCGCCGTGCAAGAGCAGGAGCCGTTGCCTCGGGTTGTTGCCGATCCGCTTCGTCCAGACGCGGAAGGTCCCTTTCGGCGTCTCGATCGGAATCAGCTTGACCCCGCCGCTCAAGGTATCATCGCGCCCCGAGTAGTCGAGGTACCCTCGGGTCTGCGTTTGCACGTCATCCCCCGAACGCAGCGGGTTGGTCAGCAGCTACTTGATGGTAGCGCTGTGCCCGTTCGGGGAGACGCCGGCTGGCATCGTCTTGATCGCGGGCTCGATGATCGCGTCGATCAGCCCGTAGGCCTTCGCCTGTGGCGGCGTCATGAAGAAGTCGCGCTCGATGTCCCGTTCGACCTGTTCCTTGGGACGGCCGGTGTGCTGCGCGTAGATCTCGATCACGATTTCGCGCAGCCGCAGGATCTCGCGCGCGTGGATTTGATCAGCGACGCAGCGCTCGCCGCCAGCCCGGTGCAGAGGGTGCTGACCGGCGGATGGACGTAGCGCATCGTGTCGTAGATGGCCAGCCCGGCGGACAGGGAACCGCCCGGGCTGTTGATGTAAATGCTGATCTCTTTGTCCGGGTCTTCGCTGTCGAGGAAGAGCAGCTGGGCGATCACCAGGTTGGCGATATCGTCGTCGATCGGATTGCCGATGAAGATGATGCGGTCTCGCAGCAAGCGCGAGTAAATGTCGTAGGCGCGCTCGCCTCGGGATGTGGTTTCGATGACGTTCGGGATCAAGGCCATGACACTCCTCCTTATCGGTCGACGGTGAATCCGATCCGCCGCTTGGCGGGCGTCGCCTGGGTGGTCGCGAGGTAGAGGCTGAAATCGGCAACGCTGCGCAGCGCATGCGGGCGTAGGCTGGCGGTCGCGATCTTCAGTTGGGCCCGGGGATCGTCAGGCCAGCTCCGGGACTGCTGCATCGCCTCCCGGCTTCCGAGATGCTGAGCCACCTCGAGGTAAACGTCCGCGACCGCCATGTCCAGCGCGCGCGCGATGGCGACCAGCTTCTCGCTCGAGATGTCTTTCAGGCCGCGCTCGACCTCCGAAAGGTAGGCGGTGGAGATGTCGGCTTCGGCGGCCAGTCCGGCCAACGAACGCTCGGCGTCTTCGCGGTGACGCCTGATGACGCCGCCCAGCGCGGCTCGAACCGAATCGGAATTTTCGCTGTGAGCGTAAGGCATAGGCTCTAAGCGTATAGTAGCAGCCGCGCGGCATTTCTTGCAGTGGGACGGTGCAGCTAGGCCGGCGCCAGGAGTGCGGGCCGGCAACGGATGGAGACAAGGCTCCCCTCGAGCCAGGAGTTGCCAGCGCCGAACGGGACCAGGATGGTGTCGCCTTGCTTCAGGTCGAGCGATCCGCCGCTCGCGGTTCGGAGTCTCCCTTCTCCGGCGATCGCCACCAGGATCGCGAACCCCGCCTCCAGCTCCGCCTCCCCCCTCAGCCGCTCGGCGCGGAAAAAGGGCTCGGCGGCTTGCGGAAACAGCGAGCCGTTCGTTCCCGCATTGATCAGCCCGCTAAGGCGCCCCGACGTCCAGGCCGAACGATCGACGCTATCCAGGGCCCGCTCGAATCCCAGCCCCAGATGTCCGTCGGTTCGACCGTCGATGTCCAGGCCCTTCCACTCCATCAGCACCGAGAGGTCGGTTGGTTCCTGCAGCTCGACGATCAGGATGCCCGGGCCGACGGCGTGCGGGATGCCCGCCGGGACGAACACAGTGTCACCGGCTTTTACGGTGATTGGATTGACGGCGGCGAGGAGTCGGTCGGCTTCCTGCCGATCGACCCACGCGGCCAATCCCTGGCGGTCGATCGGTCCGCGAAATCCGAGGTAGACCGTGGGGTCGGCGGTTCGGGTGGCGATCACGATCCAGGCTTCCGTCTTCCCGTAGCGCAGTCCCAGATGCCGTTTCGCGAAGGCGCGATCCGGATGGCAGTGCACCGGCAGCCGCTGATCCGGATCGAGGAGCTTGACCAGCAGCGCCGGGTCGGCGCCGAACCTGGCGACATGGGCCGGCCCCAGGAAGGCCTCGGGATCCTCATGAATGGCATCGCGCAGCCGGCGGCCGTCCTCGAGACGCGACAGGCCGGGGCCATCGCAGCCGAACGTCGAAACGGTCGACCCCACCCAATCTTCCGGGGTGTAGGGATCGCTGAGCGGGATGCCGCGGAACTCGGCGATCCCCGACCCGCCTCGGTAGAAACGGTGAAAGGTGTTGGGCGACAGGCGCAACGGCCTCATGCAGTTACAGCCACGTTGTACCGACTTCGATTTTTGCACGTGCTATCGTGGCCCCGGAGATCGTCCTGAACTGCGTCCCCGGGGAAGCTAAGCCCGAC
>VBHQ01000179.1 GCA_005880395.1 Chloroflexota bacterium | reverse complement strand
CGGCCAGGACCGCGATCAGGAACTGGTCTTCAAGGACGCTGCCGCCCACAAGGTGGAGGCGATCCGCAACGCGATCAAGGCGGGCTCGGTCGTTCTGGCGGTGTGCGGCGGTTACCAGCTCCTCGGTGAGTACTACGTCACCGCGGACGGCAAGAAGCTTCCCGGGCTTGGGCTGGTCGACTTGCATACGGTGCCCGGCCCGACACGCAACATCGGCAACATCCTAATCGAGACGTCCGGCCTGGGACTGGATCCACCAACGCTGGTCGGCTTCGAGAACCACAGTGGCAAGACGTACCTTGGGCCAGGCCTGCGGCCGCTGGGCCAAGTGCTACGAGGCGCCGGTAACAACGGCGAGGACGGCTTTGAGGGAGTGGTCGACGGCAATGTGTTCGGCACCTACCTGCATGGGTCGCTGTTGCCCAAAAACCCGCATTTCGCCGACCTGTTGATCAGGCGTGCGATCGGGCGCCAGGGCGTGGAGCAGCTGGTGCCGCTTCCGGCCGCCGAAGAATTGGCGGCGCATCATTCGCTTTTCGAGCGTGTGCTTGGGCGGGCGGTCAAGGCGCGTTCGTAGACCGCAATCGTGTCTTCTGCGGCTCGCCGCCAGCTAAACTGCTGCGCTCGCTCGATGCCATGCTGCACCCGGCCCTCCTCGCGGGTGTGATCGAGCGCGGCCAGCATTGCGGCCGCGAACGAGTCGGCGCTGTTCGGGTCGGCGAAGATGGCCACCCCGTCGGCGATCTCATGCAGCACCGGAATATCACTGCAAACAACCGGGACGCCGCAGGCCATCGCCTCGAGCACCGGAAGGCCGAAGCCCTCGGCGCGAGACGGAATCACCACGGCTGCGGCGCCGCGGTAGACGTCCGCCACGGCATCGTCGGGCAGATGTCCGGGCAGCACGACCGAGCCGGCAGGTAAGCCCCGGGCGAGCGCCTTCACCTCGGGGTGACGGGCGTCGGCTCCGGCGATCACCAGTTGAAGATCTGTACGTTGTCGAAGCAGCTGGCTGAACGCCTCGATCAAACGGGGCACGTTTTTGTAGCTCTTCCACTGTCCCAGGTACAGAAAGTAGGGCGGCCGAATTCCCAGGTAGCGCTGCCAGGCCGATTCGCCGGCTCGGTTGCGGTCCGGCGTAAAGCGTGCCTCGGCCGCCTCCGGAATGGCGGTGATCCGGGCGGCGGAGGAAGGAAATCGTTGTGCGACCGCGGCGGCGGTGGCCTGCGACGGTGTGATGATCGCGGCGGATCGACCGACGGCAGTCGCAATCAGCAGGCGGTTGACGGCGCGCGGCACCCTTCCTGAGTGGATCTCGGGGTAGTGGAATGAGAACAGGTCGTGAATGGTCACGACGAACCGGCCGGGATAGGCCAGGGGCAGGTTGTAGTGCGGAAAGTGCATGAGCGCCGTCCGCTGCCGCAGCAACCTCACGAGAAAGGCAGACTGCTCGGCGATCCGATAGGGGCTGGCCTCCGAAACCTCGAGCCGGCCCCGCCCCGAAGTCAGCGCTCGAAGGAGCGCGAGATCGGCCCGACGGCTAAAGACGACGAGACGATCGCCGAGGACCTGGGCGAGGGCGGGCAGCAGCCCGCTGATGTATCGCCCGATGCCCAACGAGCTGATCAGGCGGGCATCGAAGCCGATCTCCAACGCCTGGATTGTAGTTGGATTTCGGGTCAGTCAGCGCCACGCGTGGTAGACAACGCGGCCGATCTGGAAGAGACGGCGCTGGACCATCGTCTGGCGAGCCGACCGAGCCAGCGAGCGGGGAATGCTGAGCCGGTAGTGCAGCTTGACTGTCCGGAAGCCAACATCTTTGAGCATCGCGGCAACCGCCGCGGCATTCGGCCCCCACCAGTTCGTCGGATCACCGGCGGCTTCCGAGCCCGGGTAGAAGGCCATCGCCGGCTGCCAATAAAAGTTGAGGTCGACGCCGGTTTCGACGATCGCCATTTCTCCCGTCACGCTGAAGAGTTTCTCGAGGGCAAGCAGCGGATGGCGCATGTGATATAGCACGCCAAGGAAAAGGACGACGTCATGCATCCCGACGGTTTCTGGCGAAATGTCGAGCACATCGATCTCCTTGTCTTCGACCCTCGAGCCGAGGGCCTTTCGGGCCAGATCGAAGCCGGCCTTGGTGCCCCAGCCGGGCCCGCCCCAGCAGAACGAGTCCGTCGCAAGGACGCGGCTCGCGCCGCGACGCTCCGCTTCGAAGGAAAAGAAGCCGTCCCAGGCGCCGATATCGAGCACCGTTTTTCCGCCCAGGTCATCCGGGAATCCCAGGGTGGCAAGCTTGGCCGGGGTGTCATCGTCGCCCGGTGTGACGATGCCGCGGCCGAGGTCGATGCGATGGAACCACTTGATGCGACCGACATCCGCCCGCAGCTGATCTTCCGCCATGCCCGCTAAGATACGGACATTCTCGAGGTGACGTAGATCAGCTCGGTACGCGCATCGGTTCGACCGTCCGCCGCAGAGCAGCCGGTGGCTGGGAAGAACCTCTACCAAGCAACGCTCTACGTGGCGGCGCTGACCTGCGCGATGCTTCCCTGGTATACGGTTCGCTGGCATTACGGGCCGCTGCCGACCACCTTGCTGGAGACGGCCATCCTGGTGACCGTTGCGGTCTTCGCGGTCGAATGTTGGCGCTACCGAATGATTCCCGAGTGGCGCACGGCGTTCACTTTCCCTGCCATCCTCTTCATCATCGCCGGCGCGATCTCCGTGCTCGTCGCCCCCAGCCAGCGTGCCGCCCTGGGACTCTATCGGGCCTACATCCTCGAGCCGATTGCCTTCTTCGTCGTCGTAAGCTTTGTGGTTCGTCGCTGGTCTCAGGCGCGGTTGGTGTTGGCCGGGCTGGCCGTTTCCGGAGTGACCGCATCGGTTCCGAATGCGTTCGTCGTCTTGCAAGCCATCCGGCAACACACGCTGAACGTGGCTGTGGCTCCACCAGTCGTCATCTATCAGAGCGCGAACAGCCTCGCCCTGCTGACGGTCCCGCTGATCGCGGTAGCCGCCGCGTTAGCTCTGTATTCCTCGAACCGCGCCACTCGAGTGGTGAGTATCGTGTTCCTGGCCACCACCATACCGGCTACCCTCCTGAGCTTCTCCCGGGGTGGCTATCTGGCCCTGCTGGTGATCGGGCTGTTGTTGGCGTTCACCCACCCAGCGCGGCGCTGGCTCATCGCCGCGATCGTCGTGCTGGCAGTCGCGGTCTCACGGATTCCACCGATCGCCAGCCGGATTGCGCACGAAGTCAATCTGAATGATCCCAACAATTCGCTCGAGGAGCGATTCCGACTGTGGGCCGCGACTTTTCGCATGCTCCGTGATCATCCGGTCTTCGGGACTGGGCTAGCTGGCTTCCAACAGACCATCGACCGGTACCGGAATGGCGTGTATACCGAAGACCTGATCTATCCCCACAACATCATTCTCAATTTCTGGACCGAGACCGGATTGCTAGGGTTGGCGGCCTTCGCCTGGATCGTCGGTCAGGCTGTCCGGGCCGGCTGGAACGGGTGGCGTCATGGCCCGGCCATCTGGCGGCCGCTCCAGCTCGGCGTGCTGCTCA
>VBHQ01000041.1 GCA_005880395.1 Chloroflexota bacterium | reverse complement strand
CTGCTCCACCGCGAGGAACCGCTGGAGGCGCTTGCGCTGATTGGGCTGGTGGTTGCCGTGATCCGTCAAAACCGAGCCGCGGTGATGCCCGTGATCTGGGGGGCAACCTCGATCGGCGCCGTGCTGGTTTACCATCCGCTGTTCCCGCATCACCTCGTAATGCTGTCGATTCCGCTGGCGCTGATCGCGGCGGTTGGGCTAAGCCCCCAGCCGGCCGTGCCCCAGCGGGGGAGGGAAATACCGGGAATGAAGACAATGCCGGCCGTTATCGTGGGCGCCTTCGTGCTGGCGACGGTCGGCGCCGGTGCGGCCGCGATTGCCAGCGAGGCGCGGTCGACGCTGGTCCCGGACCTTCACGACATGGAAATGGCCGCCGCGGTGGCCGCCGTCAGTCGCCCGGGGGATTTTTGGATCAGCGACAACCCCTTTGCGGTCGCGCTCGCCAACCGCGATCTGCCAGGACCGATGGTTGACACCGCGAGGCAGCGCGCGCTGGCGGGATTACTCACCGTCAATGACCTCGAGGCGGCGCGAGTCCACTACCACGTGCGCTGGGTGCTGGAGGACAGTTTCCGGCTCGACCAGGTGCCGAACTATCGTGCGTGGCTGGACGCCCATTTCCATCCTGCCCAGGATCTAGGAGGGAGAGCCGTCATCTACAAGGCGGACTAAACCCCCAACCTGGCCGTCCCCCAGATGGGAAGGGAAGAACCTGTGGCCCTCACTGGCGATGATCAACAGCGAGGCGAGAAAACCCAGCTGGAGGCCCACGGTCAGGGGCAAGATCCCGACCGCGAAGGCCAGCTCGCAATAGCCCAGCAGCAGATAGGCTCGGAACCAGATCGGCGGTTGAAGGCGGAGCATCAGCCAGGCGGCAAGCACGAGGCCGGCGAGGTCGGCTCCGTTCACATAGGGGCTGGCGAGCAGTGAAGCGCTGATTCCGGCGGCGAGGGGGAGCTCGGGTCTCGAGTGGCGCCCAAAAAACGCGACCAGCAATCCGAGGGCGGCGGCCACCGCCATCAGGACGGCGCTCAGCGGCGACCAGCCGAGCAGGCCGGCGAGAGTCGGCTGGTGATCGCCCACCATGGAGTGGGCGAGCGCGACGGCCCGCAGAAAGTTCTCGAAACCGGCCAACCCCATGACGAGCAAGGAGAGGGCGGCGATCGGTATCGTCGTTGCGGCCCAGGCCAGGAAGGTCCGCCAGTACCCCGCCGCCAATAAGGCAAGCGGGACCAACAGGGCAACTTGAGGCTTGACGGCCAGACCCGCTAGGGCAATCCCAGCGAGGCTTACGCGATTCTGGCGAAGCAACCAATAGGAGGCTGCCAAGGACGCCAGCGCCAGCCAGGTCACGTTGCCGAGCCGGAAGCTGAGGAAGACTACGTAGAGGCCGAGGGCGGACAGACCGTACGCGAGCTTTGCCGCCCGCGCTCCTGGCGCCGTGAGCTTCCAGACGAGCCAACCGCCGGCAGCGAGCAGACCACTCCACGCGGCAAGGGCCACCGGATAGGAGAGAAAGCTGAGGGGCATCACGAGCCAGGCGACGAGGGGCGGGTTCAGATAGGGCTGCAGCCGAACCCCGGCCGCCTGGAGCACGGGGAGAAAAACGTCGGGATTGTAGGTCTGGGCCCAGCCCACCGCTCGGACCAGGCGGGCTGCAACCAGGTAGAGGAAAAAGTCGGTGCCTTCGGGCGTGCGCTGGAGAAAGGTCAGCTCGTCGACCAGGTTGAAAACGAGAAGAATGACCGCCACCATGAGCGTGGCAATCAGTGGTAGCGGCGGGAGACTCGGCCGCCGAGCTCTCTTGGTGGAGCGCAAATGATTGCAACGGATCGGTCACAGCGATCTTGCGACGAATACGTCGCACCGTCGGTTGCCTTGGCGCGGGCTACCTGGCCGCCGCCCGCGAGCTACTTCGGGACGTGGGCGAGATGGTAGGGGCGGCCGGCGTACATGGTCCAGGGCGTGTTCGCACCGAAATAGGCGCCGCAGCGGGCACACTTGTGCGCCTCCTGGAGCGAGGGCTCCCTGGGATTGACCTGCGACCACCAGCGTGAGGCCTCGGTGAGGGTGCGGAAGTTGGCGATCGCGCCGCTCGACGGATCGCGGACGATCTTGTCCGGTTCGCGGTAAATCCGCCAGCGCCCCGATTTCAAGCGCTTCGCCTGGGCCATGGTCCACCAACTAGAACGTCCGGCGGGGGTAGGATTTGACAGCAGGACTGGGGGGAAACTATGGTGGCTCTTGGGGGATATCGGCGCCCGAGCGCGCCGTCGGGTTGATGGAGGATCGCATGGGGAGAGGGACGGCAAGGCCCGAGGACGGGCGCGGGGAGTGGCTTTCTGAGCTTTACCAGGCGAACGCCCGGGCGGTCGAGAGCTATTGCCGGCGCTTCCTGAACAGCGCGGAAGACGCGGCCGACGCCACGCATGAGGTCTTTCTTCGAGCGCTCTCGTCGCTGGATGCCTCGCCCAGCAGCAGCCAGGCACGCAGCTGGTTGATCACGGTCGCGCAAAATTATTGCCTGGACGTGGTCCGCCGCCGGCGCCGGATGCAGGCGGCGCTCACCACGCTTGGAGCGGACGCCGGACGAGCGACGGAGTCCGAAGCGGAAGTGATCAACCGGCAGCTGCTTCAGGCGGTCCTGCAGCAGCTTGGCGAGCGGGAACGCCAAGCACTCTGGCAGTCGGCGGTTGAGCGGCGGACGCTGACCGAGATCGCCAGCTACCTCGGGATGAGCTACATGGCGGCTGCCCAACTGGTGCATCGCGCGCGCAAGCACGCGTCGGTCGTGGCGGCGAAGCTGGCGACGGTCCTGGGGCTGGCGGCGGCAAACTCGATGCGTCGGCGATCGCCCGTGCTGACGTTTGCCCAATCGCTGGCGGTAGTGGTGGCGATGCCGGTGGTTGTGGCCGCGATTGCGATCCCGAGCTCGAACGGGCCGCTGGCGCGCGTGGCGAGACCCGCCGCTCAGCGAGTGGTGTCGCCGACCGCGCAGTCCGCCGTTGCCGCCGCGACCGGCGGCGGACTGTCAGTCGACGAAGAAGCCGGCCCTGAAAACCGGCGGCGCGGGTTACCAAAGCTGGTGCGTCAGCCGATCAACTCGGCCCTTGCCGATATCCACCAGGCACTGGAGCAATTGACCGGCTCGGTGTCGCTTCCTAACCTGCCGGTTGCGACGTCCCCTCCGGCGACCGTGCTGCCGAGCCCGCTGACATCGCCGCTGCCGAGTCCGCTCCCAACTCCGAGCGTGCCGAAGCCGCCGGGATCGACGCTGACCTAGCGCGTCTCGCTGTTCAGGATGCTGTAGAGGCTAAGCCCACTGGCTCTACCAAAACACCGCGGACCTCCACCTGACCGCTGGAGACCCGAGTTCGCCCGGTGGGGTCCGTCGGTGATCGCTATCCCGGTCAGCTCTTGGCCGCGCTGCCCATCCGCTCGCGCGCTTTCTTCTGGCCCTCGGCCGGAAGATCCGCGATTTGCTTGCCCTGGGGCTGGCAGCATTTGCCGCCCGCCTCCGCGTGTTCAGTCCAGGTTCGGCCGTCGCAGCACCAGCCCTTGCTCGTATCGAGGTGTTCCGCCATGCCTTCCTTATAAATTTTCGGGCTGCCGGGTGTCAAACGTCAGATGAGCACCTGCGCCCACCCTTGGAGGCACGAAGCGACCCAGCTACCTCCCGATCGAAGCTCCTGGCTGGAGAAACGAGCGGCCGAGCCACACAAAGAAGAGCGGGCTGACGATGAAGCCCGTAAGGCCAGCACCGATCAGGACGAGTGGGTTGGTGGGCGAGTAGAGCGTCAGCCGAGCTAGGTAGACGACGACCATCAGCACGCCGGTGATCTGCCCAAGACGGCTGAGTCCGCTGGAAAATATGCCGCCCTGGGCCATCAGCCAGCCGAAGAGCGCAAGGCCCAGTCCGGTCAACCCGAAGGTGAGCAGGCCACGCGGATCGACCTGGCTGGCGAGATTGCTGGATGGGCTTGACCCGAGGTGGACGATGTTGGCGATCTGATAACCCGCGTGCATGATCGCGCCCAGGAATCCAAGGGCGGAGAAGAGGAGCGCAAGCAGGCCGGCCGGCGGCTCGACGTCGCGAACCGATTCGTAAAGCGCGAGCACGACAGGCATGGCGACCAGCGAACCGATCAACAGGATGATCCAGCTAATGGCGGTCCCCAGATCAGCGTTAGCCCGAGCGAGGAGGACGAAGGCGACGGAGTAGAGAAAGCCGCCGATGCCGGTGGCATAAGCCGCGTAGCCGGCAATCCGTCGGAACGATGCGGTCATGCCCGCATGATTGTATGGATGCGCTCACGCTTTATCAACGTCTCTGCATGAACATCCAGCGGTGACCTTCGAGGTCTTCCGCGCGGTAGCGTTTGCCGTAGGTATCGCGTTCCGGCTCGCTGAGGATCACGGCGCCGGCCGCCTTCGCCCGGCGAAAATGCGCGTCCACATCGTCGACGTACACCAGCGCCCCATCAAAGATGTAGTGGACGCCTGACCACTTCTCGGTCGCCGGGCAACTGGCACGATGATGTCGCGGGCCCTGGTAGTCGGGCGACGGCGTCGCCAGCATGATGACTCCCTGGCCGGCCTGCAATTCGCCGTGGCTCAGCCGGCCCGCGTTGTCGAGCAGTCGCATGCGTTCGGTGAATCCGAAGGCTTTGGCGAGCCAATCCATGGCCGCCGGGCCGTTTTCATACGCAAACATCGGGATGACATCGGGATATGTGGTGCTGATGGCGTTACCTCCTGTGGTTGATGGGCGCGTTGCCATGGATCAGGCCGCTGGCATGGGGCGTAGGTCCGGCTCGAGCCAGTTCGCCTTTGCCGCCGGGCTTGTCAACGCCTCACGCGACCAATGCCGGAAGGGCAGCGTTTTATCCAGCAGGTGCGGCTCCGCGTTCAGCAGGGCATCGAAGGGCAAGCCTGTATGGAACTGGATCGCGAGGTGGACGGCCCGCACCCAGAAGCGGGTCATCGTGTCGTTGTAGCGATCCGCGCTGCCGTGGTGTGCCGCAAAATGCTGAATCCGGTGGGTGATCCAGGTGGCCGCCTCCGCGGGGCCGAGGCGGTGGATCTGGACCCACGCCAGCCGCAGGTGATCGCGGTGATGGAACTGCTGATTGGCGATCTGGCCAGTTTCGAATGCGCGAACGAACGCGTCGTCGTCGGGAGTCACCGGCTGGGATGGCTTTTCGGTCACACTCGAGTTATACGTCAGGAGGTTGGCCAGTGGATAAGGGAATCTTGAATTTTGAGCTGACAACCCTGAAGCGGCCGAGCGCGCTGATCCCGCTCGCCATGTCGATAGCGGCCCTGGGGCTGGTCCTTGGGCACATCGCCTTGTTCGGCGGGGCCCGTCAGGCCGACGAGGGAGCCGCCGCGCATCTCTGGCAGCTGCTGATGGCAGGGCAGGTCCCGATTGTCGTGTTCTTTGCGATCAAGTGGTTGCCCCGCATGCCGGGGCCGGCGCTTGTCGTCCTCGGTCTGCAGGCGCTCGCCGCATGCCTGGCCGCCGCGCCCGTGTTCATCCTGGATCTCTAGAACCCCCACGCAGACGCCTCAAACGCTCGCATCGCACTGACTCGCGGCTCGCGTGGGCCGGCGGGCCCGGCCCTCCCCCAGAGGGGGAGGGAAAATATGCTGGACCCATGGACGCGTCGCTGCCTGTCGATTACGTCCCCGAACTGCGAAAGCAACCGCCCTGGTTGATGGAGGAAATGGTTGCCGCCGAACCTTCGCTGGTGGCGCCAATATTCGCCGCAACAGGCCCGGCCGGTCGAATCGCTGCACTGGTCAAGAAGACCGCCCGCGAGAAGTCGCCGATCGTCGTGACCGGGTGCGGGACCTCGGAGACCGCGGCGATGGCTGTGGCAGATCTCCTGGCGCAGGCGATCATGCGGAATGGAACCGGCTTTCCGATGGTGCATGCGAGGCAAGCGCTGGAGGCGAGCGAGGATCCGTGGCCGGGCGGGCTCTGCCTGGGGATCTCGCACGAGGGCTCGACGCGGGCCACGATCCTGGCAATGCAGGCGGCGCGAGGTGTGGGTGCCGCCACCATCTTGATTACGCCTCGTGAGGGGAGTCCCGCAGTCGCAATCGCAGACGCGGTCTTTGTGACCCCCCTGATCGATCGCTCGTGGTGTCATACCGCGGGGTATCTGTCACCAATCCTGGCGGGCGCCGCGATTGCGCACGCAGTCGACGGATCGGTCATCGATGCCCGCGGATTGGAAGTGGCGCTGCAAGAAACGCTGGCCGGAGCGTCGCAGGTTGCCTCGGTTGCCCGCGCGCTCCACGGCGTGGAACGGCTGGTCACGGTCGGCTCGGGCCCCGATCGCAGCCCGGCGCGCGAGCTGGCACTCAAGATCGAAGAAGGCGTCTGGTTGCCGGCTCGAATGCTGGACCTGGAGACGATCCTCCACGGGCACCTCGCGGCATGCGACGAACGAACTGGATTAGTGCTCATGGCCACTGGTGGTGACGATCGGGTTCTGGCGCGGGCGCGAATGATGGTCGGAGCCGCGCGACGCGTTGGGGTGCGAGTCAGCGCGATCGTTTCGCGCGCCGTTGATCGATCGCTTAGCGACCTTGATTTGGAGCGTGTAGCCCTGTCAGAAAGCCTTGAACCATACGGCCTCGTCGGCCGGTTTGCCGGCACCGCCCTCGCACTGCAGCAGCTGACGCTGGCCCTGTCACGATTGGCCGGAACGAATCCCGACCTGATCAGGCGGCAGCAGGAACCCTATCGAGAGGCGGCACGGGTCGCGGAGACTTCGACGAGCTGGTAATGCGCTCCACCCTCCCCACGCCCGTGGGGGAGGGGATGTGATGTTCAGCCAAGCCCGGGAAGCCGACGGCGCTTGCGGTCCTCTTCAGAGAGCTCATCGACGCAGACCGCCGTCGCCAGCAAGAGGACCTCGTCCTGGCCCGGAGCAATCGCGATGCCATAGGTCTCGCGCAGCGCGAACCATTGCTTGGAGATGGTCGCGACCGGCTGCTCGGCTTCGAGGATCTGGTACTCGTGGTTGGTGATCTCGCCGTTGGCCCGGAGCGTCCGGCCGTCCTGGACGTCGATCTCGAATTCCTGGTGGAAGAAAGTGAAGGGAATTTTCTTGACGGTGACCCATGGCTGGCCGCTTCGCTGGATCGTCATGGTTGGCATGAAGGCGAGCAGCTTTGCCTGAATCGTGGCCAGCTCCGCGCCGTTGCGATCTTCGAGGACGAATGTCTCGCGAATCCGGAGCGCCTTGCCATCGACCTTGTAGATCGGTTGACCCTGGTCATTCTCGATCCAGAAGTCCTCGCCGATGGAGAACATCTGGCGCTTGAGTTGATAGCGGGTCCAGTCTTGCACTACGCGCCAACGGGGGACGGCGTCAAATCGGCCACGGCGGGGATGACCTTTTCGCCGATGATCTCGAGCGGCTTGATGCGGTCGATATGGGGCACGCCGCCAATCACGGTCTGAATCCCCATGCCCGCCAGCCAGCGGAGGCCGCCGATGACCTGGTTGGCTTTCTCGCCGTTCTCCCCGACGTCGAATGCGAACATGGCCGTCTTCTCGATGTCGTCGTAATTCCGTCCGACGGTCTTGCAATGCTCGCGGAGAACGTCGAGCTTGCGCGGCAGCTCCGGCGTGGGGAAGAAGTTGCACGCGCTGGCGTACTGCGCGACGAGGCGCAGCGTTTTCTTTTCGCCCATGCCGCCGATCAGGATCGGCGGATGTGGACGGCTGAGACTCTGCGGCACGTTCAGTGGCCGCTGCAACTGATAGTGCTTGCCCGAGAATGGTTTCTCGCTGCCCCGCTTGCCTTCCCACATCGACAGGCAGATCTGCAGCGTCTCTTCGAGCCGCTCGAAGCGCTCGGCGATGGGCGGGAAGGGGATACCCAGGCCTCTGCTTTCGTCTTCGTTCCAGGCCGCGCCGATGCCGAGCCAGGCCCGCCCGCCCGAGAGGACGTCGAGCGTCGTCACGGTTTTCGCCAGCACGCCGGGATAGCGATAGACGGCGCCGGTCACCATGGTGCCAAGCCGGACGCGCGAGGTGACCGCGGCCATGAAGGCGAGCGCGCTGTAGCCCTCGAGCATGTCATGGTGCGCGGGGCCGTTCATGCGGATCTGCCAGAAGTGATCCATGACCCAGACGGAATCGAAGCCGGTCTGGTCGGCGGTCTTCGCGATCTGCGCCAGGGTGGGTCCGAGTTTGCCGGGGCCGCCCGGCCAGGTGAAGTCACCGATCGAAATGCCAAGCTTCATACCGACCTATGATGCAACGGATGGCCAGGAAGCCTGTGGTTTGCATTCGGAATGATCCCTACGACAACCTTGGGATCGCGGTCGACGAGCTGACCGCGGCCGGGCTGCCGGTGGAACCGCTGGATGGTTTTGCATCGACGGTCCGCTGGCCTGCGCTGGACGAGATCGGTGGGCTGATCGTGTTTGGCGGCGAGATGAATGTGGATGAGGTGCAACAACATCCTTATTTATTGCGTGAGCGCGACCTGATGCACGACGCGGTCCAGCGCGGGCTGCCGGTGCTGGGCATTTGCCTGGGGGCGCAGATGCTGGCGAGGGCGCTGGGCGCCCGGGTCTATCGGGCGCCGGTTCGCGAGCTGGGGTTCAAGCCGGTGCGGGTAACCGAAGCCGGTTTTACCGACCCGCTGATGGGAGCGTTCGGCATGCGGCCGTGTGTTTTTCAATGGCATGAGGACACGTTTGATCTGCCATCGGAGGCAACGCTGCTGGCGGTTGGCGATGCCGTCGTCAACCAGGCGTTTCGTTATCGGGCGAACGCCTGTGGCGTGCAGTTTCACTTCGAGGTCGATCGCGAGGGTGTCGAGGCGTGGTTGCGTGCGGCCGGACCAAGCGTTGAGGAAGTGTGGGAGCGTAGCGCCGACGAGGTTCGGGAGGAACTCGCGATCCATCTCGCCGGGCAACAGGAACAGTCGCGCGCGCTGTTTGCCGCCTTTGCCGCGCGGGTCTGACCGACTGATCAGGACGCGCTGGAGAGGAGCGCGGCACGCAGGCCGATCTTTCGGTGGACTTCGTCGACGAGCTCGTCGGGCGACATCTTCTCGGGAATCCGTAAGACCGGCGCGACCTGGCCAGGATAGGCGAGGACGGCCAACTCGCAGAGCACGATGATGTCGGCGTTGACGACGGGAGTGCCGATGACGTCGACAAAGCTGGCGGTCTGGGTCACGCCGTATCCCGCTGCCTCCAGCGCGCCACGGTAATGGCGGCCGGCGCTTTCATCGTCGGAGATCAGCAGGACCTGGGCCGTGGGGTTCACGCGTACGCATCATCCGTGATGGATCTGACGGCCGGTTAGGCCATTCGGCCCACTGATGCGGTCCGTTGGGTCGAGCGAGAATGGGAGCGTGGACCTGGACGACGTCACGGCCGAGCTGCTGGAGCTGCCGCTGGATCAGTTCACCGCGCGCCGGAATGCCCGGGCGAAAGAGTTGAAGGCGGCCGGCAAGGCCGAGCTGGCCAGCGAGGTGGCCGCGCTGAAGAAACCGCCAGTCCACTTGTGGGCCGCCAATCGGGCAGCGCGAGGAAACCAGGCGCTGCTGCGCAAGTTGCATAACGCGGCGCAGAACGTGGCCAAAACGCAGACTGGATCGTCGACGCCGCGCGAGCTGCGTGCCGCGTCGGAGGCGTTTCAGGCGGCGCTCGACGCCGCCGTGAAGGCGGCGGCCGAGACGCTGCGGAGCGAGAAGCACGCGCCGACCGATGAGGCCGAACGGCGGATTCGAGAGATTTTCCGCGTGGCGGCGATGCAGGACGGCGACGCACTGGACCGGCTGCAGAAGGGGGCGCTGATCAACGAGCCGGCTGCGGGCGACGACGTGCTGACGATGTTCCAGGCAGGGGCGCCGCCGCGACGAGAATCATCGCCCACGCCGAAGTCGGCGGGCGAGGACCCGCATGCGGCACGGGCCGCGGAACGTACCGCAAGACTGGATGCCGAGCGAGCTGAGCAGTTAGAGACGAGCGCGCGCAGGTTGCGGGCTGAAGCGGACGAAGCCGCGGCACAGGCGCGACGGGCCGAGGAGCGGGCAAAGGCCGCCGAAAAGGAAGCGGCGCAGGCGAGGGCGCAGGCAAAGAAGTCGGCGAGGGCGGTCGGCGCCCGGGGAGACTGACGGCGCCGAGGAACCCGGCCCTCCGCAAGAGGGGGAGGCTGCTATGCGATCGCGACTTTGGGCGGGGCGATGTATTGGACGTTGATCACGCGATCGCGGTTGACGTCGATTTCCAGGACGCCGGCGCGTTGGACTGATTTGCGATACAGCTCATGCTCGGTCTGCGCCCGGCCCTCGAACACTACCCAGGCGGCCTGGATCGGGTCGGCGTGGCTGACGCACAGCGAGATCTCGCCAGGGTGATCGCGGGCGACGCGAAGGACAACGCCGCCGATGCGATCCCCCAGCTGCTGGATCGACTCGTCGCCCTCGAGCATGCCGCGGCGGAACTTGTGCAGAACCCATTTCGGGCGTCGAACCGGAATCTGCCAGTAGGGGATCCCTTGCAGGTAACGGCCGATTGCTGCCTCGGTCAGTGCCGGCTCGGGGATGAGCGGCACCGGCGTGGGCAGTTGGGCGTTGACGAGCTCGGCGGTTTCACGGGCTCGTTCCAGCGGGCTGTGCAGGATGCGTCGAATGCCGAGGTCGCGTAGCGATTGGCCAACCGCGATGGCCTGCGCACGACCCAGCGCACTGAGGGGAAATCCGGGGAGATGGCCGTAGAGGACCTTGTGGGGATTCTCGACGTCGGCATGGCGCATCAACAGCACGCGCGTCGTCGTTGGCGAAACGCTCAGGAGTCCGAGTCTACCTTGACGCGCAGGCTCGCCGCGGAACAGCGTTAGATAAAGAGATGCTGCTGGGCCGGCTGGCGGTCTTTGGCGCGGCGGTGTTGACCGCCGGTTTCGCAAGCGTCGAGCCGCACGCAGCCACCCTCGAGGCCTTGTTCGCAAATCAGCCGTGGCTCCCGGACCGGTCGTGAAGCTTTGCGCGCCGATCCGCGAGAACCCGTTGATGAGCGGGTGGCGTAGGCATATGTCGCTCTGCGGCGCCGGCTTCCATCCGAATGACCGCGTCGACGTGATGACACAGGGACCTGTTGGCTCGACCCAGTGGAGGATCACCGCGGATGTTCATGGCGGCTTTCGCTCGCCGTTGCCGTGGCCGCTTTGCGCGCTGACGCCGGGGAAGGTGGTCGCGATCGACTTTCATGAAGCCCGTTCGAACGCCCTCACGTTGCCAGGCAGCGGCTGTCCGTAGCGGCGTCTAACCTATGACCTGAAATGCCGAGCTGGCTGGAAATCATGCTGGGCCTGGTGGTGATTCTGGCGGTCTTCTACGACCTGTTCGAGTCGGTGATCCTGCCACGTCCCGCCGTGCGGAAGATCGCGCTGGTACGGCGATTGCTGCGAGCATTCTGGTGGATGTGGCGGTGGATCGGCAACCGGATGGAATCGCAGTCGCGACGCGAAAGCTGGCTGGCCGTCTTCGCACCGCTGGGCGTGCTGTCAATGTTTGGCGTCTGGGCGCTGGCATTGATCCTGGGATATGGATTGCTGATCGACGGTGTGCGAACCGAAGTGCATCCGGTGCCGCAGACCTTCGGCACCTCGCTGTATTTTTCGGCGACCACGCTGGTGCCGCTGAGCTACGGCGATTTTGTGCCGGAGGGGGTGCCCGCCCGGTTGATTACGATCGCCGAGAGCGCGAGCGGAGTGGTGTTGGCCGCGTTGGTGATCACGCTGCTGTTTTCGCTGTACGAGTCATTTCAACGGCGTGAGGAACTGGTGGTGCAGCTGGATGCCTTTGCCGGCGCGCCGCCGAACGGGATGCAGATTCTGGAGACGGCCGCGCAGCGAGGGATGCACGAGCAGCTGATCCGCACCTTCGAGGAGTGGCGCGCGTGGGCGGCCGCCGTGCTGGAGAGCCACCTGGCGTATCCGATGCTCTTCTGGTTCCGGTCGAGTCACGACAATGAGGCCTGGCTGAATTCCTTCGGCGCGGTGATGGACGCGGCCGTATTAGTGCTGAGCACGGTGGACGACGATTCCGATGGCGCGGCGCGCTTGATGTTCACGGTTGGCAATCACCTGGTTGAGGATCTGTCATGGTTCTTCAGGTACGAGAAGGTGGCGGACCCGATCGTGGAAAAGTATGAGTACGACCAGGCGCGTGAGCGTTTGCGCGCGGCAGGGTTCCACTGTCGTGATATGAAGGCGGCGTGGGAGAAGTTCGCGCATTTGCGGTCGAACTATGCCTCCCAGCTCAACCAGCTGGCGCGGAATCTTTCGATCGTGCCGGCGGAGTGGATCGGCGATCGATCCTACCTGCCGCACCGAAATCGACCCGGGCGCCGATTGCGGTAACGCACCCAACCCGCCCTTCTTCAAAAGGGGGCAGGGAAATTGATTAGAAGTCGCGACGGCCGTCGAAGTGCCGTGCGGCGTCCGGGCGAGTCAACTGATAAATGGCGATGCGCTGTCCGCCCGGGGTTCGAAAGGAACACACGGGCCCGTGCGGGATCTCGAGGATTTCTTGTTGCTTCCAGCCTCGCTTTTCGAGGCGCTGCATCGCTCCCGTCAAGCTCCTGACTCGATAGACGAGGATTGGCGTGTCGCCCTCGACATGATCGGCGAGAAGCACGAGTGGGCCGGTGGAAGTCATCTCGAGCGCCGCCACGCGGGCGCCCATGCCCTCGACCGCGAATCGCAGCTGGCCGCCGAGGACGTCGACGAAGTACGCGAGATCGCTCTTGACGTCGCGGCTCGGGTGATAGATGAAGTCGAGCGATTCGAACGGAGGCGTAGCTTCAGACGCCGCGCTTCTGCGGCGGGGCGCCGATGTGGAGCTTTTGCGGCGGGGCGCAGGCATCAATCAGTGCCCAGGCGGTAGACGCCGCGGGCGTTTTCCGCGAGCACCCGGCGGCCGGCGTCGAGGGCGGTGGCGCGCGAGAGGATGTCTCGGTCGATCAGCTCGCCAATCGCTTCTGCAAGCGCCTCGCGGTGGAGGACGGCGGCGACGTAGAAGACCTCGGGATAGCGGCTGGCGTCGCTGGCATACATGAGCTTGCTGTGGGGACAGAGGCCGAGCGCCTCGTTCAGCGCCCGCGGACCCTCGAGCGCGGCGAATGGAATGGTGAGCGAGAGATCCATGTAGACGTCAGGGAAGACGGCGCACAGATAGGCCGCCTCGCGATGGTAGGGATAGCAGTGAAGGAGGATGACGCGCAGGCCGCGATATTGCGGGTCGACAAAGAGCGGGCGCAGGCCCAGTGGCGAGGTTTCCGCGAGATCTTCGTCGGGATCGCCGAAGCCGCAGTGGACCTGCAGCGGGACGTCGAGGCGGGCGCACTCGCGGGCGGCGTCGAGGAGGACGGCGTGGCACAGGGCATCGCCCGTAAGGCGGAACGTCTGGCCGGCCTGTGGTTGCTGTTTGAGGGCGCGGAAGGCATCAGCGAGCTCATCCATGGAGGCTGGCCGGACTTTGAGGCTCGCGCGGTAGGCACAGATCGTCTTGACGCCGATCGCGCCTGCATCGACGGCCCGCTGCAGCTCGTGGCGGATCGCCGCCAGCCATTCGGCCGGGGTGCTGGCGCCGATGAGCAGGCGCTCGGCCAGCGTTTCCAGTCGAACGATTTCACGCTGCGGGATGGCGAGGGCGGTCCCTTGTTCTTCAAGGGTGAAGGTGTCGGCGGAGGCAAAGCCGCCGTCGACCAGCATCATGCCGGTTCCCGAGAGGAGCCTTCTGGCATGCGCGCCTGCGTCCGCCGTGTTGCGTCGCGCGAGGATCGTTTGTTCATCGGGCTCGCAGCCGAGCAGCGCCGCGATGCGTCGCAGTGCACCCTGGTAGGCGGCGGTGTGAACGATATGGTGTTCGGCGAGCAGCGGATCGAGCGCCTCGCTGAAGGCGGAACGAAGGTCGAGCGCGGAAACCGTGAGTGGCCAACGACGCAGTGGATGGCAGTGGTGATCGATGGCCTGGACCGGCGCCCATTCGCGGAGCAGTGATGTTGCGGTAGCCCCCGCCCTGCCCTTCCCCAGAAGGGGAGGGTTATTGGCCTCAGTACTTATAGATGTGCTGCCGGAACTCGAAGGCGTCGTCCTGCTGGCCGAACGCCTCGATGTCGAGCTCTTTGACCGCGATGTACGACGTCGCGAGTCGCTCGCCCATCGCCTTGAGGAGGACGTCGTCGCGTTTGAGGTTGGCGATCGCCTCTTGCAAGCTGGCCGGTAGGCGGTCGGCGCCGATCTTTTTGCGCTGGGCATCGTCGAGTGTGTGCGGATCGACGGTCACGGCGGGCGACAGCGCGAGGCCGCGTTCGATGCCATCCAATCCCGCGGCAATCACGCCGGCGAGGGAGAGGTACGGATTGGCGCTGGAGTCGGACGACTTCAGCTCGACGTTGGTCGACTCGGCCTCGTGGCCTTTGAAGGGCGACGCGACCCGCAGCGCGCCTTCGCGATTATCGGGACCCCAGGCGCGATAGGCCGAGGCCCACATCTGCGGCTGCAGTCGACGATAGGAATTGACGGAGGCGCAGGTGAGCGCGAGCAGCGCCGGCAGATGGTTGAGGATGCCGGCCATGAACTGACGCGCGAGCGGCGACAGATGGTATTCGGCGGCCTGCTGATAAAAGCGGTTGGTGCGATAGTCCGGGTCCCACACCGAGAAATGCAGATGACACCCGTTGCCGGCCTGATCGCCCCACGGCTTGGGCGCGAATGAGGCGTAGAGCCCATGCTGCAGCGCCACGCCGCGCACTGTCTCGCGATAGAGGACGTGGCGGTCGGCCGCGGTGAGTGCCGGCGCGGGGCTGAT
The DNA here is from genome assembly GCA_005880395.1 of Chloroflexota bacterium. Lineage (GTDB taxonomy): Bacteria > Chloroflexota > Dormibacteria > CF-121 > CF-121 > CF-13. The sequence continues at coordinate 6,355 of VBHQ01000041.1, read as the reverse complement.
CGATAATTCCTGCTGGCCCCAACCGAGCTCAGCATAATACTGCTCGACCTGCATTCCCTGCGACTGCAGGGCCGCGACGATGTCGTCGATCACCGCCGCGGCGATGTTCATGCCGGTGGGCGTGAAGCAGCCGCTGTCATCGATCGGGTCGAATTGCTCGCCGGTTTTGCGGGCGAGCGACCACTCGGGCTCGAAAGCCGCAAGGATGGCGAGGTCGCGCTCCGCGGCGCGATCGACCATCCGTTTTAGAAAGGCCCGGCCGTCGGCGGCGTAGGGTTGGCCGTCGAGCGTTTGCATATCGACGAGGACGGTGCCGGTGTGCGGCGCGTAGGGCGCGATGGTGAAGGTGGTCGGGTCGGGCACGAGCCGGATTTCGCCGACCGGGCCCATGCCATCGACGGTCGCGAGATGATCGAGCATGGTGAAGGCCTGCATGGCGAGCGTCAGGCCGATGCCGGTGTTGAGGCGATCGGCGAAGCCGTTGATGCCCGAGCTCTTGCCGCGGATGATGCCGTCGTTATCGCAGTAAAGAAATCGAACCAGACGGAGACCCGCGGCCTCCGCCTGGGCGACGATCTCGCGGCGTTTACTGTCGAGGTCGACGGTCGTGGTCGTATCGGTCAGCGCGGTGGCCATTACTGGCCTATCGGGTTGAGGCGGCGGCCGCGAGCGCGGCGCGGCGAGCCGTGTTCAAGCCGAGGAGGTAGACGACGACGGCAACGCAGAGCGAGGCGACACCCACGCCGCCCACGATCAGGATCCAGGGACCGTTGGCGATGATCGATGAGTTCCAGGAGCCGGAGAGCTGGCCGGTGAAGACCCAGCCGCCGGTCAGGGTGACGAGCACGCCGACGGCGCTGGCGATCGCGCCCATGATGGACGCCGCCCAGAAGACGCCGACCGGAACGAGCTGCTCGCGCTTGAATTCCTCCGGATACTTGGTGCGGATGATCAGGACGTCGACGAAGAGGAAGACCATCGACAGGCACCAGATCACGGTGACGGCAGCCTGCAGCGCGATATAGATGCCGGTCGACAGGTTGGCGTTGCTACCGAAGACGAAGTAGGCGATCGCCGTCAGGATGGTGGTGATCACCGCCTGAACGAGCACCGCGTTTTGACCAGGGTGACGAGGCCGGCCACGAAGGCGCCCAGCGACGTCTGCACCGCGGACAGGATGGCGGTCGTCGAATTGAAGCTGGGGCTGTTGGTCTTGACGACGACCATCGCGCCGAAGGTGAGCACCAGGTAGCCGACCATGACGACGATCGAACCCCACAAGAGGTAGCTGGTGATCGCCTTGCGCTCTTTGATTTCGACCCCCATGTTGAGTGGGACCTCGATGCCGAGCAGGGCGAGGATCACCAGGCCGTAGAAGGTGGCGTTGTTGGAGTTCAGGCCAAAGGCGCTGCGCGAGAAGTCGTTGGCGGCCGGATGGCCACCAAGCAACCAGGCGAGGCCGGCGAGCCCGACCGTGAGGATCGCGGCGCCGTAGATGACGAAGACGCCGTTGACGAGATTCTGGGTGGCGCGGAAGCGCATGATCGAGAGCAGCGATGAGAACCAGATAACCGCCAGGATGATGACCCCCTGCTGCCAGAGGGCGCTCAATGGATTCTGGACATTGAAGGGCGGCAGGCTGACCAGGAACTGGAGCAGGTTGACGACCAGGACGCCGGTGGCCACCATGACGAGGGTCCCCGGCCACCAGGCGCAGAAGCCGGCGAAAAAGCCCCAGAAGGAGCCGAGCGCCTTGTTGGTCCAGACATAGATCGACCCCTCACCGGGGAACATGAGGCCGAGCTGGCCGGTGACGATAGCGCCGGGAATCAGGAATGTGAGGAAGCCGAGGATCCAGTAGACGAAGGCGGAGGCTCCGGCCGGCTGGACGACCGACCCCTGGACCGCAAACAGGACGATGGCGACGAAGATGGCGACCATGTCGAAGGGACCGAGAACTTTAGGAAGAATTCCGGGCGCGATTCGTTCGGAGAGCAGTTCTCCTGGTCTTGCCGGGGCGCCGACAGTCGAAGTAGTTGTTGCCATATCCCCTCCTTGGGTGGCGGTGCTGCCCTACTGTCTACCGTGCAACCGCGATTGTGTCAAGGCACAAATAACAGGATGGACGGATTTGGAGGGCTGGCGGGCCGGCAGGCCGGCGGGCCGGCGTGCAGGGTTTTCTGCGGGTCGTTGAGGTGCCCGCGTGATTGCGTTGACATATATACAAGATTGTGGTAGTATGTTGAAGTGGCAAGGTTCCGGGGCGCTTGGAACGGTGGGGAAGTCTAGCGGGGGGTCGGCGCGGCGATTGCCTGTCCGCGCAGCCAGCGGATGAGTTCGGCCACGACTTCGTAGCGGCCGAACGACGGCATGAGGTAGACGCCCTGGACGAGGTTTTTCGTGTCCTCGAGCAGCTCGCGAGATTGCTGAAGGCCTTCCGCGATGCCGTTTTCCCCGGCCTGGCGCATCCGATCACGAAGAGGCTGGGGCACGGTGATTCCGGGAACCTCGTTGTGCATGAACTCGGCATGGCGCGACGACTGCAGCGGAAGGACGCCGAGCAGGAACGGAATCGGCAGGGGGCCGGTGCGCTCGAGAAAGCGCTCGAGCGTCGGACGATCGTAGAGCGGCTGCGACATGGCTACGTCCGCGCCGGCGTCGATCTTCTGGCGAAATCGATCGATTTCGCGTTGCAGGTCTTCTGCCGAAGGGTTGACCGCGCAGGCGATCGTGAAGGTCGCCGGACGGCCGATCGATGTCCCAAGCCAGTCGTAGCCCTCGTTGAGCCGACGAAGGATCTTGATGAGGCCGATGGAGTCGACGTCCCAGACGCCGGTCGCGGACGGATAGTCGCCGATGCGTGGCGGGTCACCGGTCAGCGCGATCACGTTTCGGATGCCGAGCGCGTGAGCGCCGATCAGCTCCGCCTGAAGCGCCATCAGGTTCTTGTCGCGTGAGGTGAAGTGGATCAGGGTATCGATGCCGACGTCACGGTGGATCATGACCGCCAGCGACAGCGCGCTCATCCGGACGCGGGCCATCGGGCTGTCGCCGATGTTGACGGCGTCGGCGCCGGCGGCTTTGACCAGTTGGGCGCCCGCGATGCACTTGGCAGGGTTGAGGCCGCGTGGTGGATCGATCTCGACGCTGACCACGAAGCTGCGGTCGGCCAGCCGCTGGGCAAATGGTGTTCGTGGCAGCGGCTCTGACGGATTCAGGTCGATCGGGACGGCAGTGTGGCTCGGCGGCTGCCGGGTCTGTGGGGCCGCGGTGTCGGGCCGGAGGGCGGCGCGCATCGCCGCGATGTGCGCCGGCGTGGTGCCGCAGCAACCACCGATATAAGCGACGCCCAGCTCGGCTGCCTGGCGCGCGAAGTTCGCGAAATACTCGGGAGTCGCGAAGTAGAAGAAACGGCCTTCGACCCGCGCCGGCAATCCGGCATTCGGCTGGCCGGACAGGGGAAGGGCGGTGTGCGGGCGCATCGACTCCAGCACCTGGAGCGCGACTTGCGGGCCGACACCGCAGTTGACACCGATGACGTCGACCCCAGCCTGCTCGAGGGCCTGGACCACCTGGGTCGGTTCCTCGGCGCTCAGGGTCAGGCCGTCCTCCGCGAAGGTCATCTGGGCAACGATCGGTAGGTCGGACGTGCGTCGGGCCGCCAAGACGGCGGCGAGCAGCTCTGGAAGATTGGTGAAGGTTTCCAGCACGAGGAGGTCGGCACCGCCTTCGAGCAGCGCCGCGATCTGCTCCTCGAAGGCGGCGGTCGCCTTGGCGATCGTGATCCGGCCGATTGGCTCGAGCTGCTGGCCGATGGGTCCGACTGCCCCGGCGACGAATATCGGCTCGCCGGAAATCTCGCGGGCCTCCCGCGCCAGTTTGACCGCCTTGAAATTGATGTCTCGCACCTGGGCTTCAAGGCCGTGGCGGGCGAGCTTGATGCGGTTGGCGCCGAAAGTGTTGGTTTCGATCAGTTCGGCGCCAGCCGAGATGTACGCCCGGTGGATTTCTTCGATTAATTGGGGCTGCGTGAGATTGAGCTCGTCAAAGGAGCGCTCGAAGCCGACCCCCCGGGCATGGAGCTGGGTTCCCATAGCGCCGTCGCCAAGGAGCGCTCCACGCCGTAGCCGTTGGAGGAACGGGTTGCTCCGAGCCTTGTGGTCGTCGCTGAATTCGGCCATGAGGCGCAATAGTAAGGTAGTAGGCCAACTCCGGTGCAAGTTGGCTCGCCGGCCGGAGATTGTTCTTGTGCGCTATGACAGATCCGAACTCGGCCGGGTCGAGCCAGCATGTGGTTGTGATTGGCGCCGGACCGGCAGGCCTCTCGGCGGCCCACGAATTGAGCCGGCACCGGACCCTGGTGACGGTGATGGAGCAGGAAGGCCAGGTCGGCGGGATCGCGCGCACGCTGGAATTCATGGGTTGCCGGTTCGATGTCGGCCCCCACCGGTTCTTCTCCGAGAGCCCGGAAATCGAGGCGCTCTGGACCGAGATTCTGGGGCACGAGATCCGGCCGGTGTCACGACTCACCCGGATCCTCTATCGGGGCAAATTCTTCGATTACCCGATCCGGACGTCGAACGCCTTTCTGACCCTTGGTCCGGTTGAGACGGCGCGCTGCTTAGCAAGCTACGCGCGGGCGCGGCTGAGGCCGGTGGAGAGTCCGACCTCGTTTGAGAACTGGGCCTCGAATCAGTTCGGGCACCGGCTTTTCGAGATGTTCTTCAAGACGTACACCGAAAAGGTCTGGGGTATCTCGACAGGCGAGCTGTCCGCCGACTGGGCAGGCCAGCGAATCCGTGGACTGAACCTGGTGGAGGTGATTGGCAATGCCGTGCTGCCGTCGGGGCTGCGCGGTCGTGGCGAGCGAACAATCGCGAAGACTCTTGCCGGGTCGTTCCACTATCCGCGACGCGGCGCCGGACAGATGTGGGAAGCGATGGCGAGCCGGCTTACGGCGGCCGGGCACTCCGTGCGGTTGGGCGAGGAGGTTGTCGCCTTGCGGCATGCCGGCGGGCGAGTCCTGTCGGTGGTCGTGCGCGACCGGCGCGGTGGAACGCTGGATGTTCTTGGATCGGAATTCATCAACACGATGCCAGTCCGCGAGCTGATCGCCAAACTGCACCCAGCGGTGCCGTCGATGATCCGCTCGGCCGCGGAGGCGCTGGGATACCGAGATGTCATCACCGTGAATGTGGTCGTCGACCGAGCCAGGGTGTTTCCGGATCAATGGATCTATGTGCACGACCCGGGCGTCAAGGTTGCACGAATTTCAAACTTCAAGAATTTGAGCCGGGACATGGTGTCAGATAGCGGGCTCAGCGGCCTTGGCATGGAGTATTTCTGCTTTGAAACCGATGGCCTCTGGCATATGTCGGACGCCGAGCTGCTCGACCTCGCGCGCCGTGAGTTGGTCGCGCTCGGCATCTGCCGGCCGGACGAGGTGAAGGCCGGGACCGTCCATCGGCAGCCGAACGCCTATCCCGTCTACGATGCCAACTACCTCGACCATCTGGCGCTGATTCGCGAGTGGCTGGCGCGCGCGCTACCGAACCTCTGGTTACTGGGACGCAATGGGGTGCATCAGTACAACAATCAGGACCACTCGATGATGACGGGCATTCTGGTTGCCAGGAACATCGCGACCGGGTCGCGGTACGACCCATGGCTGATCAACAGCGATGCCGAGTATCAGGAAGAGGAGCGCGCCGGGGAGGCACCTGGCCGGCTCGGCATAGGCCGTGAGAGCGGGCGGTCGGTGCCGCACCGAATCGCAAGCTGAGCGGTACTAGGCGGATATACTGGACCGGCCGTTCCGGAGTAGCTCAACGGTAGAGCAGCGCGCTGTTAACGCGACGGTTCCCGGTTCGAATCCGGGCTCCGGAGCCAATCCTTCGGCCGGCTTAGGTCGAGACGGCTAGAGCCGATAGAAAGAGTTCAGCCCACGGGCCGTTCCCTGCTCTTGGCCGCTGCACCGCACGGTAGCGCACTCGGCCGCCATGGAGGCCCAATCCCTCGCCCCGGTCCAGGCAACGTCAACCGAGATGGCCAGCAGGTGATGCCGCTCGGCAACCTCACCGTAATCCTGCAGGCGGCGGACGAACAAAGGCTCAAGGATGTCCTCCGCGATCGGCATTAGACAAGAGGGCAGGCGGCTGTCAGGCAGCGCCTGCCGCGCGATCATCGGCTCGAGAGCGGCTCAGTGAGTAGACAGGACGGTTGGGACAAGCCTCCGTTTTTTGACATTGGGCTCGGCATACGCGGGGCTGTTGTCCGCCAAAAATGAGCGCTCGGCGGCGGCTCGCTATTGTAATGACAGACATACAAATCTGTGGTATGCTGGCGAAGATGCCGG
>VBHQ01000060.1 GCA_005880395.1 Chloroflexota bacterium | reverse complement strand
GCAGCGCCGTCATCACCGGGCCAAGGTTGCGCATCACCCAGTTCATCAAGTGCTTGACCGTTTTCGCCAGCGTGTCGAGCTCCTCGAGCGTCTCCCCGTGGTGGACGAAATAGCGGCTTTGCAGCTGCAGGGTCACTTCATAAACGGCGCTGAACAGATCGCCGACCCGCCGTGTGAGTGGTTCCTCGATCAGTACCGGATCGTCGACGTCAGGCGGCTCATGCACATACACCGGGATCACCGGGCGCGCCGGATCGAAGCTCGGGTTGAGGCGGCGGACGGCGAGAAAGTCCTCGAGGACACCGACGAATCGGCCGAAGTGCGAGTCGACCCAGTCACCCCGAGCGCCCTCGCCCTGTTCGACGATCACCTCGATCGCCCGGCTCGCCGACGCGAGGTCGGTCACGGCGGTCAGCTCTGGCCACTCAAAGATCTCCGTTGTCGCCTGGGCGCGTGGCGGTCCGATGAAGACCGCCTCCTCGCCGTATCGGTTGACCAGGTGGGCGAGCCCGGCCTCGATCCCGCGGTACAGGTGGCCGACCGTACGCCATTCCTCCGGGCCGGGCGTGAGTTGCGGGTCATCGACGCGAAGCGGCTCCATCCGGCCGACGTGGCCGAAGCCTTCGGCATCGTCGAGACTCATCCCCTCCGGGCGTTCGAGGTACATGAAGTGCCGGAGCGCCCGCTCGCCAAACGGCACCAGGGCGATCTGGACATCCGGCGGATACCAACGCGTCAGGATCGGAAAGTTCGGGCGCTCGAAGTGCGGGGCGGCGCCGACCGCCGTGAGGATATTGGTCGCCAGCGCCAGGTGGAGCATCTCCTGCTTGGCGATGTCGATCAGCGTCGTTTCCCAGGCTTGCATGTGCTCCAGTTCGTTCGGGCTGACCCCCTCATCGCCGCTGCGCTTAAGGGAGAACTGCGCGTAGAGGTACTCGCAGAGCAGGCCGTGCTCGATCTCGCAGGCCTCGCCCAGGAGGTAGACGAGCTCCTCCCGAGTCTCGATCCGAACCGGCGGTTCGGACGCCTGGCCGTTTGGACGATGCCCTGCCATAGCCGCATTCTCGCTGGAAGGGCCCTGAATACGCGTTGTATTTGGCGCCCATGGCTGAAAACGAGCGCGTTCCGGTCGACTTTCACCAGGCCATGTTCCGGATCGCCTCGATCGCCTTCGTCACGGCGGCAACCGTTGACGTCGGAACCAGCTTCATTGGCGCGCCGAACCTGAACGTCATGCCGATCCTCGTCGTCGGCATCCTTTCTTATGTAGGCGCGGTCGTGAGCTGGTTTTTCCCCTGGCACCGGCTGCCCGTCGAGCGCTTCCTGGTCGTCATCGTCCTGCCCGGGCTGGCGCTGCTCGGGTTCATGCTCATGTACACCGGCGGGATTCACTCACATATCCTGCCGATCTTCATCGCGCCTGCTGTCTTCATGGCGGCGGCCTACGGCTTTCGGGCGGGGGCCGCGATCGCGATCTTCACGGCGGCCACCGCGGCGCTACCTCTGTTCCTGGAGGGCTGGGACGCCTATTACTTCCGTATGCTGATCGTCCTCAGCGGTGCGACCATGCTGTCGGCGTACATCCCTGCGCAGGTCCGCCAGGCCCTGCTTCGTGAGTACGAACGGCGGCGCCAGGAGCAGGAGCAGAGCTATGTCGCCACCATCGGCGCGCTGGCGGCCGCGCTCGATGCCAAGGACCGCTATACCGAGGCGCACTCGCGTGAGACCGCGGAGCTCGCCGTCAATGTCGGGCGGCGGCTGGGCCTCGCCGGCGAACAGCTGCGACTGGTGGAATACGGGGCACTCTTGCACGACATCGGCAAGATCGGCATCCCCGGCTACATCCTCCAGAAACCTGGACCGCTCACCCCGGAGGAGTTCGCCATCATGCGAGAACATCCGGTGATCGGCGAGCGGATCCTCGTCTCGGTCCAGTTCCTCGCGCCGCTCGGTCCCATCGTCCGAGCCGAGCACGAGCGCTGGAATGGGACCGGCTATCCCGACGGCCTGAAGGGCGAGGAGATTCCGATCGAATCCCGAATCATCCATGCCTGCGACGCCTTCCACGCCATGGCCTCAGACCGGGCCTACCGGCAGGCGCTTCCACTCGCCGACATCGTGGCGGAATTTGGGCGGGGCAGCGGACAACAGTTCGATCCTCGTGTGGTTGAAGTCATGCTGCAGTTGATCGAGCAGGACAGGCCTCATATCAGTGCGCAAGCCCAAGCCTCGGGACAACCTGCCCCGGAGTCGGCCGTTTCGGGTCCGCGTTCCTGGGCGCAGCACATGCAGACGATTGAGGGGCTCGGACAACAGCTCGCGCGAACGACCAGTACGGAAGACATCTGCGATCTCATCGGCGAGACGGTCGCGTCGCTGGTGCCGCACGACCAGTGCCGCGTGCTGCTGATGAGCGAGGATCGGGCACGCCTCGACATCATCTATATGGCGCATGTCGATGGCACCGAGGTGATCGATGAGTCGATGCTGGCTGTGCCGGTCGCCTTCGAGGACGAGGTGCTGGCCGTCATCGTCGTCCTCAAGTTGGGACTCAATCAGTTTTCGCTCGACCAGCTCCGGCTGCTGACTATCCTCGCCAACCAGGCAGCCGTCTCCATGGCCAATGCGCGGTTAATCGATCGGCTGGCCTCCGCCGCCAGTGTCGATGCTCTGACCGGGCTGATGAACCGTGGGGCGTTCGAGGACGCCGTCAACAAGCACCTATTGCGTCCGCAATCGTGGGGGACGCTGCTCATGTTCGACGTGGTCAACCTTCGAGAGACCAACGTCGCCTACGGTCATCGTGCCGGCGACGCCGTGCTGAAAAGGATTGCGAACGCCATCCGGAGCTCGATTCGCGCTGACGACCTCGCCTCGCGGTGGATCGGTGATAACTTCGCAATCCTGGCGCCGGGCATCGATTCGGTCCAGGGCGAGGCGCTCGCCAGGCGGGTGGAGACGGCGCTCCAGTCCGAGCGCATCTCGATTCTCTGGGGGGCTGCCGAGTATCACGGCGATGCGCTCACGGCACAGGACCTCGTGGTCGCCGCCTTGAAGTCGATCGGTGGGAATTCCGACACCGCTGCTGCTTAGGTCCTGATAGCGGGTCTACCACGTCTGGCAGAAGGCCTGCTGGTCGATCCGACGAATGGGCAGGAGGCCACGCCCGAATGGGCAAATGGCTCAGAGTTTCGCGCAGTTTGCTTGACGGTCCAAAAGCCTGCGCCTAACGTCCGTTCTCGCCGCCCCGATTCGGATTGCCAGCGGGCGTCTCCCTGTACCAGATGTCGAGGAAGGAGTGAGGGTAGAGAGGCTCAGTCAGCGGGCGGCGCGGTCGGGCCCGATTGCCGTCGTTCTCAGGCACGGCTGGAAGATCGGTTTTGCCCTGCTCGCGGTCGTCCTGGTGATGGCACGAAGCGCGAGCGAGCCGCGCCAGTCGCCGGTCCACATCTCATCCCAGCGCCTTGGGATTGCCGGGTCGCTTGGCCCCACGATCGTCCCGTGTACCCCACTGTCAGGCGGCACGACGACCTGGAACGCGGAGGGCAGTCCATACATCCTTCCTTCAAACAACCCCAGCCTGGGTGCTGGCGACGCGGCCCATCCGAACTGCTTGACCACCGGCGGCACCCCCGATGACCTCTACGTGCCCGTCGGCGCGACCCTCGTCATCGACGCCACCGACGGTCCGGTGCAGATCTTTTCCCATGGAACGGGAATCACGGTCCAGGGCGGCCAGATTCAAACGGCCGGGACGGGGGTTGACGCCGCCAACATCGCCCACACCGTGACGTTCGATGCGGAACCGGACGTTGCCGCCTGGGATGGCATCAAGATCACAACCGGGACGCCCCTGACGGATCCGCTGGCGGCGGGTACGGGGCAGTTCGACTACACGAGCATCCAGCACGCTTTGACCTCGATTCAAATCGATAGCGGCGCGACCAGCTTGAGTGGCGGTTTTGGGCTCATCTTCACGAATGGTGGCATCGGCCCCTCCTACTTCGATGGCATCGATTCCACGAATACCCCGGTGCAACTGGTTGGGCAGACCGGGCCGGGCAACGGGCGCTTCGGGACCGTCAACAACATTGGTTCCCAGGGCTTGAAGATCACGTTCAACTCGCTATTGGCGCTTCCCGGCCGCGCCCTCGACGTTCGAAACGAAGTCTTCGGCAGTTCCGTGGCGTTCGCGGATACGACCTGCGTTCCCCTGCAGCCGTGTGCCGCCGGCACCATCGGTAACGACGCCATCCAGGCCAACTTCTTAACTGGGCAGACCGGAGTCGTCCTGAGCGGGAACCAGTTCTTCCGCGCCGGGTCCTACGGCGTCGAAATGCACGGGGCCTCCTCGCCTGTCATCACGTCGAACGGCTTTACCTGCAACGGCAGCGGCTCGGCCACACCGGTGACGACCTGCACCGGCACCGGCCTCAAGTATTCGGCCATGTACCTTGACGCGCTTCGGGCGGCCCTCTATCCGTTCGACACCGCGGACAACGCGGTCGGTGTACACGACAACAGGGGCCAGCAGAACGGCCTGGACGCCACGGTCATGAACGGCACGATCACCAAGGACTTCACCTGGGTCACGCCGACAACCGACAGTGACAGCTCGCCCACCCCGCCGGTACACAAGCTTGGCTACATGGTCGCGAACGGCGATCTTCAAATTCTCAACAGCAAGCTCACGGTTAACTCCAACGATGTCGTCAAGGTAGCGGGCGGCGCGATCAAGCTCAACAATGCCACGCTCTGGGTGCTAGGTTCCGCACCCGGGCGGGCGACATTTACCAGCCTCCGAGACGCCAACACGACAGCGGTTGACGCCTGTGGATCCGTGTTTGCGCAGAACTGTCCGGTTCCGCTTCCGTCCAATGAGTGGAGCGGCCTCTCGCTCGCCGGCGCAAACACGAACGCGAACATCAATTACGCGAACATCTTGTACGCATCGACCGGCCTCAACGTCGTAAACGGCGCCAAGCAGACGCTGAACAGCCCGAGCTACGGGGTCGTGATGACCAACAGCTTCATCGGCCGCACGTTAGGCGACGGAGTCGACGCGCTCAACACACCGATCTTGCTGGCCGACAACGTCTTCGGCTGTGCCGCCGGCGTCACCTGCCTTGGTCCAGCCACGCTTACCTGTCCCCCAAACGCGACCTGCGTCGGCCCGGCGACCGGGGATCGGGGCGTGATGGCTGATTTCAGTGGTGCACCGCTGGACATCCATGGCGCCCCGACCGCGATCGGCGGCGGCCTTCAGCTGCTCAGGAACACATTCCTGGAGACGGGCAGCCAGGGCATCCTTGCGGTTTCGCTTGGCGGGCAAAAGATTGACATCGAAAACAACACGGTGGATCAGGCCGGTTTGTCCGGGATCGAGCTCCGAGATGCACAGAATCCCAAGCTCCTCATGAACAACGTGACCAACAGTGGATTGCTTAGCCCATCGAATCCGACCAGAGATCCGGCGATCTGGCTCAACAACGTCTCGCAAGCGAGCTTCCTCTCCCAAGCGGGCCAGCCCCCCGCATGCCCAACTCCGTTGGTGCCTTACATCTGCGGCAACGGCGGCGGCGGCAACGGACTGGATGCGATCGGCTTCCATGGTTCGACCACCAGCCTTAAATGGATCTCGCCAACGAACCGCGCCGCGAATGCGGTGGGAACCGCCCAGCCAATCCTCGGGTACTTTCTCGACGACGCCCTGACCGTCAACGGCGACCTCACCCTGGCGGGAGGCGACTATGTCCCGGTGCTTCGCGGAAACATCACGGTGGCGGGTGGCAAGCTCGTCGATTCGGGTGCCACCGTCACAAGCTTGCGCCAGCGTGTGCCAGCCTTTCCGACCTGCGGCTCGGTCTTCATGCCGGCCGTGAACGGCACCTGTCCGGATTCCCCCGGGCCTGGAGACTTTTGGGGCGGCTTCAATCTCGGACGCTGCAGTTCAGCACCAGTACGGTCCAGCACGTCACCGGAGACGCGATCCACACGTTCACGCCGCTTTCCATCGTGCAGGGTGCATTCAGTGACATTGGTGGCAACGGTGTCGACCAGGACTTGACCGGACTGCCGCCGCCAGCTGGAAGCCAGGCGCTTAGCGTCGATAGTCCAAGCGGCAGCAACACAACTTTTACGGCGATCGGCCAGGCGGCAATCGTGAGCAGGGGACTCGATGGCTTAATGGCTGAGGTCAGTAACACACGGATCGCCGCGGCCGCAACGTATGGGATCAATCGCGAGAGCGCCGACGATGCCACGTCGAATGGCTTGCTCACGGTGATCAACAACGACATCGCGGATTCAGGGAAACCGCTCGGAGGCAAGCCGAGCTTTCCGGCGATTTACGTCAATGGGTTCAGGGGCCCTGCCTCATCATTCGGCGGCAATACCGGAGCGCGCAATGGTCTGAATGCGCTTGTCTTTCACGGGACCGTCACGACCGCACTAACCTGGGTCACCGCCCGCAACGCGGCCGGCCCGCTCGGATATCTGGTCGACGGCGATCTGAACATCACGAATGAACCGCCCGCCGGCCTCAGTGACCTAACCGTCAGCTCGGGGGACATCGTCAAGGTCAAGGGCAGCCTCACGCTCGCGGGAGGGGCGGTCCGCGCCGATAGCGTGACGACCGCCAGTACGAAGGTGTTCACCAGCCTGACGGACGATAGCGCCGGGATACCAGCCTGCCACTCGATCCTGATGGCGTGCAGCGGCTCGGCGGCAGTCGGAGATTGGAGCGGCATCGTCCTCAGCCCGGTGAGTCAGACCGTCAGCGGAAGCGGTAGCGACTTCGTGAATGCCGCGATCCGCTATGCCGGTACAGGCATCGCCGACACCAGCCGGGCGACCGGCACCGCCAGGCGGCTCAGCACGGCGTGGCCGTCGATTTCACCGACGCGTCGCTTGCCCTGCTTCGAATCAGCAACACGCAGTTCAACAACACCCAGGCTGAAGCGGTCGTGGGCCGGCAGCTTTCCGGGCACACATTGTGGATAACCGACAACCACATTCAGAACGCCGGCACCTTCGGCATTCGGCTGCCCAATGCCGATCAAATCGTGTTGCGTAATAACAACATCAGCGCCAGCGGAAACGGGGCTGGCGGCCCATATCCGGCGATCGATGTTACCGCCGTCACCTCGAACTTTTCCAACTACATCCGGGGCAATGTCGGCCAGGGCGACGGCATCAACGCCATCGTGTTCGATGGCCAACTAACAGGTGACTTGCAATGGGTTACGCCGCCAAACGCCTTGAACCCGGCCACCTTGCCGCTTGGTTACATGCTCAGCGGACCCGTAACGCTCGATGGAGGCAAGCTCAGCCTCAAAGAAGCCAATCCGGTTGTAAAAGGCCTCGGCGGACCAATCACGATCAGTGGAGGAACGCTAGATGGGGCCGGGGCCACGGGCACCATCACCTTCAGCAGCATCAAAGATCCCGGCGGATCGTTCGTGTCGTGCCCATCGTTTCTGTCGCCATGCGGAGCGGCACCGGGCGATTGGGGAGGCCTCGTGTTGACTGGGAGCGGAGCGTCGGGCAGTCTTGACCATTCCTTCATCAACTATTCCGCCACCGGGGTCTCAATCGACAGCGGGACGATCATCGGTGGCGCACCCATGCTCACCGTCAAGAATTCGAGGATCGTAAACACGAAGAAAGATGGAATCAACAGTGTGGACACGCCGCTTGACGTTGAGGATACGTACGTCGGTGATCCGTCGCTGCCGTCGCAGCCGAACATCGGCGGACACGGAATCATTGCGAGCTTTTTCAGCCCACCAGCCAAGGCGCTGACGCTGCTCGGAAACCACATTGCCTCGACGGGCAGCGACGGTATCGCCGCCAACGGTCTTGCGGGGAACCCCGTCGACGTTGAGACCAACACCATTTCAGATGCTCATACCTACGGCATTCTTCTCGTGGGCGCTGACCAGCTCAGAATGACGGGAAATACGGTGAACACGAGTGGCGGCCCGAACGCACCGCTGCGATACCCGGCCTATTACCTCAATGGTGTCAAGGCGGATTTCGAAGCCGTGCCAGCCTCTCTCACCGTTGCTGCGAATGCTGGTTCTGGCAACGGCATCGACGCGCTAATGCTCCACGGTGAGGCGACCAAGTCGTTAAGCTGGTTCACAACTCCCGTCCCATACGCCCCGCTACCGGCCCCAGCGCCAACGCTCGGCTACATGCTAGACGGTCCTCTGACCGTCGATGGAAATTTGACGACCAACCCGGGTGACGTCGTCAAGGCGCTGGGAGGCGGCATCACCGTCACCGGCAACCTGCTCGTCAATGGAACGCTTGTCAACGGCGTTCCCACAACGGCAGTGACGACCTTCACAAGCTTGGGCGACAGCTCCGTCCCGCTGAAGGCGTGCGACGACAAGACGAGCCTGAGCTCAGGGTTCAGCTCTCCTTTTGTTCAACAAGACACCGCGGGGAAATGTCCAGTGGGTGCTGGCGACTGGAAAGGCATCACGGTTCAGGGCGCCGCGTCCGTGACAAACGCAACCATTGCCTACGACGACGGCCTGACGGTGAAGGGCGGAGCCTTGCAATTTGCGAGCGGTGCGATGCACGACATCTCCAGTAATGCAATCGTCGCGAGTGGGTATCCCGTGAGCATCGAGAACGTTGGCTTTAGCAGAGTCGGGGGGGATGCGATTGACAGTGCCAACAGCGGTTCGAGCGATCAAATCACTGACGACCAGTTCGACCATGTGTCGGGTTATGCCATTCGCTTGACGAATGCCCCGGCTGATCTCGAACGCAATATCTTTACGAATGACGCTAGCCCGGCAGTCAGCACCAGCGGCGGCGCCGTCACCTTGCGCTGCTCGAGCATCCAATCGGGCGGGGTGCAGGGCGACAACTCCTTGACGGTCAGCCAGAGTGATTTCAGCTCGGGTGTTGGGGTCAACGCGACAACCGGCGCCAACGTGGACAGCAACTGGTGGGGCCAGGGCACCGGCCCGAGTATCCAGCAGCTGGTAGGAGTGCAACTCTCAACCGCGACGAGTTACCTGGCGAGCCAGAACCCGATCGTGACCATCGCGACGGTCGGAGTGCCCAGCGCGGCGCAGCTCCCTGACACGAATAGAGCCGACGCGCACAGCTCCATTGGCACCGGCTTCGTACAGGCAACCCTGGCATTCAGCCGGGAGATGAATACCACCGATCCGCTGGATGCTCCGGTCGTGACCTACGGGCCAGCCGCCATGGGCTTCAACGGGGACTGGAAAGCAAATGATCCGAAAACGTGGGTCGGCAAAGCGCCGATTGCCGGCCAACCGTCCTTTGTCGGAAGCTACGCCATATCGGCC
>VBHQ01000040.1 GCA_005880395.1 Chloroflexota bacterium | reverse complement strand
GCGCACTATTACCCATCGCTACTTCTGGGACGGCCTCGCTTTGAAGTCCAAGGTGACGTCGTTGATCTGGTCGGCGTGATCCTTCAGCCATCTGCGTGCGTACGGGCACCAGGGCACGATCATCAGGTGGTCTGCCCGGGCTTTGGCAAGCGCCGCCTCGACCAGTCGGCCGCCGACGCCTTGTCCGCGAAACGCTTCGGGGACTTCGGTGTGCAGGAGGTACAAGCGATCGCCGCGTAGCTTGTACTCCAGCCTAGCGGTGGTCCCGTCCATGGACACGGCGAATTGTTCCCCGGCGCTATCGTCGATCGCGGACTGACTCATGAAGAATCTGATAAATCAGGGCCTGACCACCAAGTCGGGACGGGCAGGTCCGCGTACGTGCGACCAGCTCAGCCACACGGCGCCGAAAACGGGGCGATTACTCCCAGATCTCGGCTTCCTCGCCTTTCACGCGTGCGCCCGAATCGAGAAAGTAGATTTTGTCTGGCACGAGGGAACTGATATCAGAAAGGCAATACCTTCATTCGATCAGTCGATCAATGGACAGTTCGGCCCCCTCAGCGTGAGCCTCGGCGAAGGTCTCCTCACCGAGCTCTGAGCGGGCGGCAACGAGTGCCTGGTCGTATTCGGGCTTGTCCGCAGGATCGATCACGAGCCCGGTCGCCGAGTAGATTGCGTCGGCGCGGCCGAGAAGGCGGGCTGCCTGACGCGCACGCCGGGCGCTCATTGCTACCGCGGCGAGTCCAATGAGGCTCCCAGCCAAGATGTAGCTGTTGTTGATCTCGCGTGAGATTTGAATCGCCTGATTCAGGTTTCTCTCTGCCTGTTGAAGGTTGCCTTCCTTTTTCTCGACCATGGACAGGTTCGCGAGTTCCACGGCTTCCATCAGGCGGTTGCCTCGCGCCCGGTTTCGAGCCAAGCTCTCTCCGTACAGCGTTCGCGCCAGCCCGTAGTCGCCGCCGATGCGCGCACCTTCAGCCAAGTGATGAATGGCGCTCAACTCGCGCGGCTCGTCGCGGATGATAAGAGCAAGCCTCTGCGCCTCTCCGGCGAACCGGCTCACAACCTCGACATTCCCTTCCCGAAGGCCAACTCGCGCGAGCGCTAATCCGGCATCGATTTTTAGGCCAGGTTCTCCAAACTCCTCTGCAAGGGCAAACGCTTCTGAGGCGTAGCGCCTTGTCGCGTCCGTGTCGCCCTGACGGAAAGCCAGCGCGGCTGCGGCGAGGAGTCCCTGCGCCCGATCGACCGAGCT
This sequence comes from Chloroflexota bacterium, assembly GCA_005880395.1. GTDB lineage: Bacteria > Chloroflexota > Dormibacteria > CF-121 > CF-121 > CF-13. The sequence continues at coordinate 9,846 of VBHQ01000040.1, read as the reverse complement.
GTCACCTGCGGCCGAGAGCAGCCGCTCGACCCACCGACGGCCGCGTTCGAGACGACCTCGAGCGAACCAGAAGCGTTGGAGCAGCGGCGTTGCGCGCAAGCCCAGCGCAGGATCACCTATACATGCGGCCTGGAGAGCCTCCTCAAGCTCGGACTCTTCTCTCTCGAGACGGTCGTACCAGGCCTCTGGGCTGGGACCTTCCAAGGCGGTCTTCGCCGCGATTACCTTCGCCAGATATTCGGTAGACACCAGCGACGATCCTACGCGAACAAATTACCGACGCCCGTGTGGGGGACGTCGACCTATACCCGAACGCGAACGCTGTTTACGATGGAGGCATGCCGGTGTTGGTCAACGTACGGACCGTTCACCCCCGCAAGTTGGCCGCGGTGCGATGCGAAGTCCCACCGGGCGAGGTTGGCTTGGCGTGGCGGCCCGCGGTGGGCAAGGTCTGGGAATTTATTCGCAGCCAGCCGGGCCTGTGGACCGACGGCCACAACATTTTCCTCTACCACCACTCGAAGCAGCCGGGAGCGCCATTACTCTGCGACTTCGGCGTCGAAGTCACGCGTGCCTTTGAAACCGCGGGCGAGGTTTATGCGACCGAGACGCCAGGGGGCGAGGCTGCGGTAGCCGTGCATCGCGGGGCGTACGATCGCATGAACGAGGCGTACGACGCGATCGACAACTGGATGGCGGCGAACCAAAGGGTGTCTGCTGGGCATTCCTGGGAGATTTATGGCGATCCGACGCCGGATCCGGCCCACACTGAGACGACGGTCGTGCACCTCCTCAAGTAGGACTCGCCGGGAGCCGCGCAGCCCGCTGAATACGCACGGCGTGCAAAATCAAGAACATGGCTACGAAAATCGGGAGCGAAGCTTTACCTAACCCAGCGCTTCAACCCTTCAAGATTTTGGTGGGCGAATGGAAAACCACCGGGTCACATCCCTACCTTCCCGGTACTACCCTTCACGGCCGCACATCTTTTGATTGGCTTGAGGGTGGCGCTTTCTTGATCATGCGCTCAAAGATTGACGACCCCAACTTTTCCAGCGGTGTCGCAATTTTTGGCAGCGATGATGTCGCTAAGAAATATTCCATGCTTTACTTTGATGAACGTGGTGTCTCGAGAAAATACGACGTGACCATGACCGGAAATCAATTGAAGTGGTGGCGCGACGAGCCCAGTTTTTCCCAGCGTTTCACCATTGCCATTCAAGACGGCGGCAACAACATGGTCGGTGTGGGTGAAATGTCACGAGAGGGAGCGACCTGGGAGAAGGACCTAGCACTGACGTTCGTACGATTGAGTTAACGCTCTCAGGTGGTGTTGGCAACCCGTCACTAAGCGTCATGTACCCCGCGCTTTGAAGAAAATCCCCCGTCGGACTTTGATCCAACCGGGGGTGTGTCATCGAAGTTCGGGAAAACAGGGCCTATGCGCGCAGAAGCTATTAACTCACCAGCGCTATCAGCCCCAGAACCGCTGTCAAAAGGAGCGGCCAACCAATTGATGTAAGAGTGATAAACCCCAAGCCAGCAGCGACGATGGCCGTTGCCAGTAACAGCCCCTGTCGAGCACGGCCCCTGTTTAGAAGGGAGCTAATTCCTGCGCCAAGTAGTACTAGAACCATCAGAAGGAAAAACGACCAAGCGGGTGATCCACCTTGACTCCGAACGATAAGCACGTAGTAGATAACAGACAAAACCGCAGCAAGGGTCATCAGGATCGGAGATATCCGCCTTCCGATCCTGGCTAACATCTACCACCAGGCAAAACGAACTGTGCCCTGATCTGACCTCATCGTGCTGATCGCCGCTGGCCAAGAGCGGCTCATTGAATGCGCAGCAGACGCTACTGCCTTGACAAGTGTGCGTTTCATTGATATTCATCTATCGATGGTAATCGATGACGATTCCGGCCGGCGAGCCGATACTCCGGTCATCGTGATTGGTGGCGGCCAATCTGGCCTGGCAGCTGGCCGGGCACTTGCCGATCTTGGCATGCCGACGCTGATCCTCGAGGCTGGCGATCGCGCAGTTGGGTCATGGCCTCGCTATTACGACAGCCTGCACCTGTTTTCGCCGGTTGAGTTCAGCTCGATGCCGGGGTTGACATTTCCAGGGCCTCAAGGCCACTATCCCCATCGCGACGAGGTAGCCGACTACTTAGCGGCATACGCGGCCACGCTCGATGTCGAGATTCAAACCGATAGCCAAGTGGAGACGATCAATCAGGACGGCAGTCAGTTCATAATCCGCACAACTGACGGGCGGTTACTCCGCGCATCGGGAATCGTGGCCGCGACCGGATCGTTCGCTAACCCGTACCGACCGGCGCTCGCCGGCGAACGCGACTTCACAGCAAAGCTCCTTCATGTCTCCGAATACCACAACCGTGCGCCGTACGCCGGCCAACGCGTGGTCGTGGTCGGGGCAGGCGACTCAGCAGTCCAGGTCGCCAGTGATTTGGCCTCTGTGGCAACGGTCACGCTGGCAACACGCAAACCTGTGCGCTTCATACCCCAGCGCCTCCGCGGCAAAGACGTCCATTACTGGTATCGCGAGACCGGCTTTGACGCGCTCCCGCCCGAGTGGCTGACAAGGATCATTAGGGGCACCGTGGTCACTGATAGTGGAGGTCACGAGAAGGAGCTAATCCAGGGGCGGTTCGATCGGCGGCCCATGTTCGACCACTTGGATGGCGATCGTGTGGTCTGGAGCGACGGCCAGACTGAGCTGGTCGATGCGATCATCCTTGCGACCGGCTACAAACCCAGCCTCGAGTATCTGCGGGAGCTTGGAGCTCTCGATGAACTCGGAGCCCCGGTCCACGTGGGTGGCATCTCCGTTACGCATCTAGGACTCGTTTACGTCGGCCTTGAATTCCAGCGTTCCTTTGCCTCCAACACACTTAGAGGTGTGAGCGAGGATGCCCGAGAGGTGATCGCACCATTGGTTGCGTGGATTCGCGATGCACCCGGCGCCATCGGCCTCTCAAAACCAGTTTGACCAGCCCGCACGGCGATTAGCCAGACACGAGTTCCCTTGAATTCCTCGGAGCTGGGCCGATGAGGTCAATGTGTTCTGGGGTGGGCGTTGGAACCGCGGGTTCATTACGGCCGAGGCAAGCCTTGGTCGGCGAATCAGCCACGACTTCGAGGGTTTTCTTAAGGTCGGCGAGGTTCTTCCGAAACTTGATCTGGGTGGCGACCCCAACCGGATGAGTTTCGAGCTCAATCTGAATACAAACGCGGAGCTTTGGCTTGTCGAGGCACGGCTGGCTAACGCTTGGCGGACGGTCAGCGCTCGGTCAGCGGACGCGTGGCGGTCGTCGACCCTTGCCTTAGTCCGTCGCCGGCGATGACGATCCATTGTGGCTTCGCGCTGGCTATGACTCTCTTTCCTAAATTCAGCGAATGGATCACGGCCGGCGAGCGGCTGCCGCCAAGACGCTCTGTAAAATCGGACCCGTTATGAAACAGGGGACGTCCGAAGCTGAAATCAAGACGACGCACACGCTCGAAACTCCCGAGGCCGACATCGTCTACGACGTCCTAGGGCCGCTGCCCACCGCCGATGGCCGCCCAGCGCTCTTCATGATCGGCCAGCCCATGGACGCCAGTGGGTTCCAGACGTTGGCCTCACACTTCCCCGACCGCACAGTTGTCACCTATGACCCGCGCGGCCTCGGCCGCAGCAACCGCAAAGACGGTCGGGTCGAAAACGCACCGAACGTTCAGGCGCGCGACCTTCACGCGCTGATCGAAGCGCTAAGGGCCGGCCCGGTCGAGATGTTCGCGAGCAGTGGTGGCGCCGTGACGGCGCTCGCACTCGTAGCGGCCTATCCGCGGGACGTGACCACCTTGGTGGCACATGAGCCGCCGCTCCTCGCACTTCTTCCGGACGCCAAGGAGGCCGACCGGGCTGAGGACGGCGTTCGCAACGCTTACGAGGCCAACGGGCGATGGGCCGGTATGGCGACTTTCATCAGGATGACGTCGTGGCAGGGCGAGTTCAACGACAAGTACTTCGCGCAGCCCGCGGCGGATCCAACTAAACTCGGGATGCCCGCGGACGATGACGGCTCGCGTGACGACCCCCTGCTATCAGGCAGATCCCGGCCGATCACCGCCTACCGTCCAGACGTCAAAGCGCTGTCCGGGGCACCGACGCGGATCGTAATTGGCGTTGGCGAAGAGTCGCAGGGCACGGTGACCTGGCGCACGTCGTTGGCTGTCGCTGAGCTGCTCGGTCACCAGGCGATAGTCTTCCCGAGCCACCACGGCGGATTCGTGGGCCCCGAAATGGGCGGATATGCGGGTAAGCCTGAAGAGTTCGCGCGCAAACTTCGCGAAGTCCTCGACAGCAAGAAAGCGCGCTAAGGCCGGTACTCGACCGCAGGTGGCGATCCAGGACGGACTCGGGGGCGCAAGGACCACCAGTCCTGCTCAAATTCGTTCGAGACAGTGGGCTAAAGAAAGCTGTAAACCCGTTCGTCCAAGCGGTTTTCAAGGCCACTTTTGAATCGTCCGCTACCGTTCGCGGACGTTCGCTGACGCCGCGCTGTATTTCACGCCAGCACGTTTCGTCCGCCGACGTTCACCAACGTCCGCCAGAGTTCGCCGCGGTGTGATCGGGATCAGTGATCGAGAACAATGGCTTATCGAGGAGCGCAAAGGCTGCGGCGAGAGCGCAGCATCAACCTCGAACCAACCATCGGACTCAGCCTCGCGTTTCAGACCAACGGTTCATAGCGTGTCGCGCGCCCAGGTCGGCAACAACACTTTCGGGCACCACCCCATAAAAACCAAAGCAACCAGCCCGACGAGTAAGGAAATCGCAAGTACCCACAGTTTGATGGGCTGCGAGATGACGAAGCCGATCGCCAAGCCGATACACGCGAGGCCGCCAAAGGGGTATAGCGCAAGCCGCTCCTGGGAACATCCGTAACAGGACTTGACCCCTCAGGAGCCTGGCGGCGCTCCGCCCCTGGTAGTAATACCAACCAGAGGCAAGAAGGAAGCCGCCCAGGACCAGCAAGAAGAAGACGGATCCGACGGGGCTGCCGTCTTCGGCGCTTGCGGCTAAACGGAGCCTTAAGAGAGTGTGTGGCGTGTGGTGGCAGCCTCCCGCAAATGCGGCGGAATGAGGAATTTCGGTCGGCCGAAGAAGAATATCGACCCAAAAATCAGGAAGAGGATACAAACCACCGGCAGAAGAACCCAAATTACGACGAGATCCGCCTGGCGCGAGAGCTTGAAGATTGGCGAGACGAAGAAAAGATAGAGCCCCAAGAGGATGGCCGCATAAGCTCCGGCTGCGCCGGCGGGCAGCGACCGGACCCAGGCCACCCAGCCCCCGGCCCCCCAGCTCCACCAGGCAGGCACGCGATCATAGAAGGTTGTTTCATGACGCCAGAGGCGAGGCATCTGGGGCAAAGCGAGAAGGCCGAGGAGTGTCAGCAACCCGAAGGAAACTATCCCCGACACCGACATTTCAGGCCGTCCTGGGCCCAGTCTAAGCTGCCAGAGGTCGCTCCTCCAAATTCTTGTCGACGTGGACATATACCCGGTATACGCCGAGGCTTTCAGGTGGTATTTACGACCCCGAGCGGATTCGAACCGCCGATCTCCTCCGTGACAGGGAGGCATGTTAGACCGCTACACCACGGGGCCGCGGGAACCCACAGTATATATAGGATGCGGCGCGGCTAAACCCGGATCGCCGGCTCCTCTTTCCCGATGACAAAACGCTCGATTACCTGCGCCACGCCGGCCTGGTCGATTGGTGCCGTAACGTACTGCGCTGCCGCTTTCAGCGCCTCCGGAGCGTTGCCCATCGCGACGCCAAACCCCGCCCACGCGACCATGTCCTCGTCGTTCAGGTTGTCACCGATAGCGCAGACCTCGGATCGGTCGATAGCGAGTCGGTCCGCGACCATCGCCAGGGCGCTCGACTTCGAGACCCGAGGATCGACAACTTCCACAAACCAGTCGAGCGAACGGGTAACCCTGCCCACATCACCCATCCATGCAGTAAGCTCCGCCATTCGGCCGGGGACATCCTGGGGATCGAGGCTCACCAGCACCATCTTGGTGGCTTCCGCATGCACCCACTTCGATAGCGGGCCGACCACCTCGTACGGGACCATCGCAACCCTGGCGTAAAGATCGGCCTCCGGACGGGCGCGGGCCGTATAGACGATCTCATCGACATAGGCATTAACGTGCCAATCTCTGGGCTCGGCCAGCGCCAGCACGCGCTGCTGAATGTCGACCGCGAGTTCGCAGCGGTACCAGACCTGGCCACTCGAGATCTCCCGAACGACTGCGCCCTGGTAGTTGATAATCGGCCCCTGCAGGCCCAGCGGTTCGGCATAGCGCAATGACGACTTGAACATCCTGCCGGTTGCCAGCACGACCGTTACCCCGGCGGCGCTGGCCGCCTTGACGGCGGCGATATCGCGTGGGTCCATCTGGAGGTGGTGGTTGACTAGCGTGCCATCGAGGTCGATGGCCAGCAAGCGGATGGTCAATTAACGGCGAACGGCAAGCGCGTCGGGATTGACGAGGTTTGGCGGCCGTTGTCCTTCAACCGCCGCGATCAGATTGCTGGCGGCGGTCTCGGCCATCGCCGCGCGAGCGGTGACGGTGGCACTCCCAAGGTGAGGCAGCAGGACGGCATTCCAGCAGTCGGTCAGCCCGGCTTCGGTTTGGGGCTCCTTTTCATAGACATCGAGGCCGGCACCTTTAATCCACCGTTCCTTCAGCGCCCGGACCAGCGCCTTTTCGTCAACGATCGGCCCGCGGGCGGCATTGATCAGATAGTGCTCGGGCCCCATGAGCTTCAGCTCACGTTCGCCGATCATGTGACGCGTCTGATCATTGAGATCGGCGTGAATCGTGACGTAGTCCGCTTTCCGCAGGAGCTCGTCGAGCGGCACATACTGCGCTCGCAACTCCGACTCGACCTCAGGACCGACTCGACGAGCATCGGAATAGAGGATGGACATGTTGAAGCCGAGCCCGCGACGAGCGACCGCCTGCCCGATGCGGCCGAAGCCGATGATGCCGAGCGTCCGCCCGTAGACATCGTTGCCAAGCAGCAGATCGGCCTTCCATCCTTTGAACTTGCCCTGTCGCAGGAACCGGTCAGATTCGACCACCCGCCTGGCAACGGCAAGCAGCAGCGCGAAGGCGAGATCGGCCGTCGCCTCGGTGAGGACGCCCGGCGTGTTGGTGACCAGCACGCCGCGCCGTGTGGCAGCAGCGACGTCGACGTTGTTGTAGCCGACCGCATAATTGGCGATCACCCGGAGATGTGGTGCGGCGCTCATGATGTCGTCGGTAATCGGCACGTTGACCATGCCGACGATCCCGATCGGATCGGTTTCGCTGAGATGTCCCTTGAGCGTCTCCGGAGGCATTCCCTCAGCCTCCATCATGGTGACGTCGAAGCGCTCGCGAAGCATATCGATGCCCGGCGAAGGCAGCGGCAAGGTCACGAAGACGCTGCTCATGTGCTCTTTCTTATCCGCAAGTCGAGCAACATTACTTCCATCGCCAGCCGAGGGTTCACATTCTGATCGATCAGCAGCTGAGTGCGCTGCGCCGCCGCGAGCGACCGGCGAACGTGATCGGCGGGCACCCGGTTCGTCCAGGCCTCCAGCGCCGCCTTCCGTTCGGCCGGCATCGTCTGCAACAGACCGGCCTGGAGCAGCATGGCATCCCGAAGAAAGGCCGTAAACCCGCGCAGCGCATCGGACGTGACGCCACGCATCTCGGCCTGAGGACCCTGGCCGAATCGGGCCGCATAGCTCAACACCCCGTCCACGTCCTCGAAAGCGAGCGCGGCGAGATGTTGTGACCAGCGATCGCTGCGCGCCACCCATTCCCGATCACTCAGCGCGCGGATCGCCCAACCCGGACGCCCATGCGCAAGGCTGGAGAGCGCTTCCGCCTCCGCCGAGCTCTGCTTCCTGCGGACCAGCAGATCGACGAGAGCGTCTCGGCCAACGCTCGACAGTCCAACCACCTGGCAGCGCGACAGGACGGTGGGAAGAAGGTGATCCGGATAGGCGGTCGTCAGTACCAACACCGTATTCGTCGGTGGCTCCTCCAATGTTTTCAAGACGCAGTTCTGTGCCGCCTCGGTCATCCTCTCGACATTGGCAAGCAACGCGACTCGCGTGGGAGCCACAAACGGCTTGAGACTGAGGAACTGTTGCAGCGATTGGTCGTGGGCCTGCGCCCCGCGCTCTGGGTGAAACCGAATTTCGTCGATACTGATCGCCTCGCTCCGATCGTCCTCCCAGTAGTCGGGATGGACCTCGAGCCGAGGCGGCTGGCCATCGCCGAGCAACAGCTCTTCGGCGAGCGCGCGGGCCAGCGTCGCCTTTCCGATCCCTTCTTCGCCGGTGAAGCAATAGGCGTGGGCCAGCCTGCCGCTGTGTCGGTGCGCCTTGAGCATCTCGATGACGCGACCGTGGCCGCCCACTACCGCAAAGCCGGTCGCAATTGCAGAGCCGGATACAGCCCCGCGTCGAGTTCGGGTGGCCGGCATCGCAAACACCTTAACAAGTCTTTCCTTGACGCTCCGCGAAGGACGCTCATAAGCTGTAGCCGTTTCCGGACAGCACGGCTGTCAGGTTCGACCGCTCGCGTCGCCCACGTCCCACTCATACGTCAAGGCAAGCGAACTCGATGGATGCGGAAGACACCGAAAAGCAAGACAAGATCAGGGAACTGCAGGCGGTGATCGCCAGGGCCAAGAACGGCATCATGGATTGCCGCTACAAGGCCGACTGCGAATTCGCTCGCGCCTGCCCGGGAACCTGCTAACACCCCCACCCTGACCCTCCCCCAAAGGGGCAGGGAATACCGTCGGCCCCACCCTGGCCCTTCCCTAAGGAGGGAAGCCCCCACCCTGGCCCCATCCCAGAGGGGAGGGAAGGGAAAAATGCCGGTGCTATAATCCATAAAGGTTTCTTTATATGGCGTCTTCTCCGTTGCTCCACAATCCTTCACTACGCGAGTTCCGGGCGCACTATCAGGCGCTCGCCAGCATCACGCGGCTGCGCATTCTTCAGTACCTGGCGGGCATCCCGCAGATCACGGTCCTGGAACTGGCGGACGCGCTGGGGATCAGCCAGCCACGGCTGAGCTGGCACCTCCGGATGCTGCGGCGTGGCCACCTCGTGCATGCAAACCGCGCCGGCCGGGCGGTGTATTACTCATTGAATCGCGAGGGCATCAATGCCTTTCATCGAGAGCTAACAACCCTGATTGCGCCTCGACCGCGGGTCCGGGCGCTGCAACACGAATTGAGCGAGGTGTAACAAGCGATGGCAGAGAAAAACGGCAGCCGGCATAACGGCAAGGTGTCCCGACCCACGACGGCACGCACGGATGGACGTTCGCGACGCAAGGTGCGGGTCGCGATTCTCGGCGTAGGCAACTGCGCCTCGTCGCTGGTCCAGGGAATCGAGTACTACCGCGATGCCAGGCCGGGCGATGCGATCCCCGGCCTGATGCATGTCGATCTCGGCGGCTATCACATCCGCGACATCGAGTTTTCGGCGGCGTTCGACATCGACAAGGACAAGGTGGGCAAGGACCTCTCCGAGGCGATCTTTGCCGGGCACAACAATACCGTCAAGTTCGCGGAGGTTCCTCACCTTGGCATCAAGGTGGAGCGAGGGATGACCCACGACGGACTTGGCAAATATCTCTCGGAGATCATCACCAAGGCGCCGGGGCCGACCGCCGACATCGTCGGCATCCTCAAAGCGACGAAGACCGATGTCGTCGTGAACTACCTGCCGGTGGGCAGCGAGGAAGC
>VBHQ01000039.1 GCA_005880395.1 Chloroflexota bacterium | reverse complement strand
TGAACTTCGGTGGCAACACCGACTTCCTCAACATGCTGGAGCGCGAGCGGCTGACCTCCAAGAAGATCTCGAAGACCAACAGCGTCAAGTCGCAGATGAAGGCGGACATCGGCGCCGAAAACATCCACATCGGTCCTTCCGACTACGTGCCCTGGCTGGGCGACCGCAAGTGGGCCTACATCCGGCTCGAGGGCCGTTCCTTCGGCGACGTGCCCCTCAACGTTGAGCTCAAGCTCGAGGTCTGGGATTCGCCGAACTCAGCCGGGGTGGTGATCGATGCCATCCGCTGCTGCAAGCTCGGCCTTGACCGCAAGCTGGGCGGGGCGCTGGAGGGGCCATCCGCCTACTTCATGAAGTCACCCCCAATTCAATACACTGACGGGGGAACTGGGTCATGCGGGTACTGCCGCCCGGGGTTCGTTATCCCCTGGCGGCGGTCACCGGTCGTTGTGCCTTCTATTTGATGCCGCGCCGGCGCCGGGTCACGTTCGAGAACTTTGGTCAGGTGCTGGGCCGGCCACCGAGCGACGGACTGGTCAAGCGGACGGCACGGCATGCCTTCGGCAACTACTTCAAGATGTTCGCCGACTTCATGCTGATGTTCACGCTCAAACCGGAAGAGATCCGCCGCATGGTGCGGCCGGAAGGACGGGAGCGACTCGATCGGGTGCTCGCTCAGGGCAAGGGGGCGATCGTCGTCACCGCTCATGTCTCCAATTGGGACATGCTGGCGGCGGCCTCCGCCGTATACGGCTATCCAATCAGTGCGGTGACCAACGAGCTACCGAGCGGCGGGCTCAACGAACTGGTGGTCGCCTCCAGGGAGCGGATCGGGATGAAGATGATCGGGCTCGGCCCCGGAAGTCTCCGCCAGATTCTCAAGGCGCTTGCGCGCAACGAAGTGGTCGCGCTCGCGAGTGACCTGTACAGTGGCGATCGTGGCGTGCGCGTGCCATTTTTCAACCGCCCCGCAACCTTCCCTTCCGGCCCGGCGGCGATCGCCTTGAAGACCGGGGCACCGATTCTTCCGGTATGGATTCGCCGGCAACCGGACAATCTCTATGTCGCCGAAGTTGAGGAGCCGATCGAGGTCAGCCGCACCGGCGACACCGCGCGGGACGTGCAGCTGACGACGGAGCGGATCGTGCAGTTCTTCGAGCGCATCATCCGCCGCGAGCCCGATCAGTGGCTCGTGTTCTTGCCGGTCTGGCGTCCGCAGAAGGTGGCGGGGACGCCAGGATCACCAATGCAGCCGGCGCTCGATCCCTCATGACCTACCTGGGATTCCGGCTTATTGAGGCGGTGATCGCGCGGCTGCCGCGCCGGGTTGCCTACGCCATCGGCGTGATCGTCAGCACCCTGGCTTTTCCCCTGTTGGCGAGGCAGCGAAAGGCGCTCGAATCGAACCTGCACCATGTCTTGCCGGACATGCCGGCTCCGGAGCTGCGCAAGCTGGCCTGGCGAAACTGGCTCAACTATTGCAAGGCCTGGATCGATTTCTTCAAGATTCCCCGGATGGAAAAAGGGCGGCTGAGCGCGCTGCTGACCCCGATCGGCGTGGAACATCTCGACACCGCGATGGCGGCTGGACGCGGCGTGATCGTGGTCGCGCCCCACATGGGCTCGTGGGAGCTGGCGGCGGCCAGCTGGGCGGCAACCTTCGGTGAAATCGGCATCATGGTCGAGCAGATCGAACCCCGACGACTCTTCGATCATGTCTATCGATTGCGCTCGCGACTGGGCATCCGGGTGATTCCGCTCAGCCGCACCGGTGCTCGGGACATCATGCGCCTCCTCAAAGACCACCGCATGGTGGTCCTGGCGATGGACCGCGACATCCTCAATACCGGAGCCTGGTTTCGCTTCTTCGGACGCTCGGCCAAGTTTCCGACCGGCCCGGTGGAGATCGCGCTCAAGACCGGGGCGCCGATCCTGCCGGCTTTCTGCATCCGCGACCGCCATGATGCCTACGTCGCCGTCGGCGAGGCGCCTTTTTTCCTCACCCCGAGTGAAGATCACGAGGCCGACGTCCGGGGTGCCATGGAACGGATCCTGGCGACGTTTGAACGGTATATAAAGAGGTATCCGGACCAGTGGCACGTGCTCGAGCCCATCTGGCCGGAGAAGCCCGTCGTCCCGGCCGTCACCATCCCGTCACCGCCGGCGCAAGCCGCTGTGGGCGATTAAGGAGGATCTCGTGGGCAAAGCCGACTTTCATATGCACACCTCGCTCAACGACGGCACGGCCACCGTGCGAGAGGTGCTCGACTACGTGCGCGATCGGACGGACCTCGACGCCGTGGCGATCACGGATCATGACCGGCTGACCGGCAGCTATGAGGCGATGGAGCTGGCGAATGAATACCCGTTCGACGTCTTCATGGGCTGTGAAATCACGACGCTGCATGGGCACCTGCTGGGGCTCTTCCTCGACAAGCCGATCCCGATGTGGCGTCCCCTCGACTGGACGATCGGCAAGATCCACGAGCAGGGCGGCCTGGCGATCGCGGTCCACCCGTTTTCCATGCTAACCCGCAGCATCGGCTACCGGTCCTTCGACGGCATCATGAAGAATGCCTCGCCTGAGATCTACTTCGATGCGGTGGAGACCTTCAATCCGTCGGTGGCGGGACGCACCTGCGCGGCCAAGATCGACCGCCTCAACCGAAGCCGCTTTCACCTGCCCGAGGTGGGATGTTCCGACAGCCATCATCTGGAAGGGATTGGCACCGGCTACACGACCTTTGATGGCAAATCGGCACACGACCTGAAGACGTCGGTGCTGGCGGGCCAGACCAAGGCGCACGGGGAATACTGGGACTTCTTGACGCATCGCCGCATTGCGCAACTGAAGTTCCGCCGGATCGGCCGTAACTGGGCGCGCGCCGGCCGCTCCGCAGTGCGCGCTGTCTGCGGCGGGTAGTCGGTGAGGGGAAGCACGGTCCTCACCCTGACGCTCCCCCGAGGGGGAGGGGATTGAAATGAAGGTCGCGCTCGTCTCCGCCTACGACTTCGCGCACCCAGGCGGCGTTACCGAGCACGTCCGCTACCTGGCGGCGGGGTTGCGCCGGCGCGGTCACGACGTCACCGTGCTCGCTCCCTGCTCCGACCGGGAGCTGTCCGACCGGGACCACGACTTCGTTCGGGTGGGCCGGCCTTTTCCGATTCCGATGCACGGATCGGTCGCCCGGATCACGGTCGGGCTGCACCTGACGAACCGGATCAAGCACATGGTGCGCGAGGGCGGCTTCGACGTCATCCACTACCACGAGCCGCTGATGCCGGTGTTACCGATCACGGCGCTTCGCTTCTCGCGCACGATCAACGTCGGCACCTTTCACGCCTTCGCCCGCTCCAACGTCGGCTATTACTACGGCAAACCGCTGCTCAAGCGTTATGTGAGGCGGCTGCATGCTCGAATTGCCGTCTCCAATCCGGCCCGTGAGTTCGTCCGCCATTACTTCCCGGGCGACTACCGGGTGATTCCCAACGGAATCGACTTCCATCGCTTCCAGAACCAGCAGCCCTTCCCCGATCTTCGGGATGGCATGTGCAACCTCCTCTTCGTCGGCCGCCTCGAGTATCGAAAGGGCCTCGGCTATCTCTTGCGCGCCTACGAACAGCTGAAGCCGCAGTATCCCAACCTTCGCCTGATCATCGTGGGCGACGGGCCGCTGCGCCGCTGGTATGGCAACTTCATCGCTCGCAAGCAGCTCGAGGACGTGGTCATGGCCGGGTACGTCGACCCGGCGGAACTGCCCCGCTACTACGCGAGCTGCGACATCTTCTGTTCACCGGCCACCGGCGACGAGAGCTTCGGCATCGTGCTGCTAGAGGCGATGGCCTCGAGCAAGGCGATCGTCGCCACCAGTATCGACGGCTTCCGCGAAGTCGTCGACCACGGCCGCGAGGGGCTGCTGGTCGAACGCAAAAGCCGTCGCCAGCTCGCCTACGCATTGCAGACGCTCATCAGCAATGCCGACTTGCGCCGCGAACTCGGGCGGGCCGGCCAGCTGAAGGCGCGGAACTTCGATTGGGAGCGGGTCATCGACCAGGTCTCCGACGTCTACCGGAAGGCGGTTGATTCCGCTCAGCCGGCGGCTGCGGTTCGGCTCGAGCCCAGCCTGAGTCCCCGCTGATGTTCACGCAAAAATTCCAGGCCTGGGTCCGGCGCTGGGCGGAGCGTCTCGTGGGGGTCTTCCGCGATTCGCCGCTCACGCCCAACATGCTCACGCTCTTCGGCCTGGTCATCACAGGGCTGGGGGCGCTGCTGGTCGCCGTCGGCCTGCTGCTCCCGGGCGGCATCGTGCTCGCCTTCGCCGGCTTCTTCGACGTCTTCGATGGCGCGCTGGCCCGGGCGGCGGGAAAGGTCTATCGCTACGGCGCCTTTCTCGACTCGACGGTCGACCGCTACTCGGAGGGCGTCGTCTACCTCGGCATCCTGATCTATTTCCTCGACCGTCACGACGGCTGGCGGCCGATCGTGGTGCTGGTCGCGCTCGCCGGATCGTTTCTGGTCAGCTACGTTCGGGCACGGGCACAAAGCCTCGGCTTCACCTGCGATGTTGGCATCCTGGCTCGTCCGGAGCGCGTCGTCATCATCGTCGCCGGCCTGCTGCTCGAGGCGATGGGCCTCAAGATCGGCGGAGCGACGCCCTTGACGGTGGCGCTCGTCATCCTCGCGATCGGCACCAATTTCACCGCGGTCCAGAGAGTCTGGGTTGTCTGGCAGCAGAATCGCGAGGAGCTGCGCGCGCTTCGAGGCCTTCCCGCGTCACCGCCGCTGAACCATCCGAACCCTTCCCAGCCGACCCCTTCCCAGCCGGTTCGCACCGCGATGCGACGCTTCTTCGAGGACCTGGGCAAGACTTAACGGGACTCGGTATCATGGCGGCGTGCAGGTGGCGATCTACGCCGATCGCGATCCAGGCGGCAAGAAACTGATCAGCACGCTGCAACGCCGGCTCAAGAACGAGGAGATTCGCGCGTGGGAGGTCAAGAAGAAGGCTCCCCTCACGCTCGTGCATTCGGGCGATCGATATACCAAGATCCGCGTGACGTTCGTTCCGGCCGGGACCCCCAGCTTCAGCCGGGCCGCCCGTGCCGGCGCCCTGGGCGCCTTCCGCAACCCGGAACCCACCTTGCTCGCCACCATTTCGGATGGCCCATCGGCTGACCGGGTGCTCGGCTTTCTCGTCGGAATGCTGACCCGTCATGCCGGTCCACTGGGCGTTGCAGGCGTCGGAATTCCGCTTGGCTGAACGCTAGCTGCTTTCGGTTTCGGTTGCGACCCCGCCACGTAAGCCGAAAAGGTGCTTCTGCCAGGCGAGGTAGATGACGATCGCGATGTTGATGAGGAGAATGCTGACCCGGATCGGCGTCTGCCGCCGCATGACTTCGCCGATCTCGAAGGGAACTCCGATGCAGCCGGCGATGACGGTTAGGTACTCGGCCCAGCGCCGGCGTCGAGCCAGGCCAATCGCTTCGGTCAGTTCGAGCGCGCCGAAGAGCAATGCCCCGACGCCGGTGATCAGGACGGTCCGGGTGGAGAATTGGCCAACCGGGCGTAGCACCGTCACCAGCATGCGTGGAATGAGACGGCGTTCGGGGTTGACGTTAAGTTGGGCAACCCAGCCGCGCACCAGGTTGACGATGGACTGGCTTCGCGTGAGCAAGGCCAGCCCCAGGATGAAGACGAGACTGCCGCGGATGGCGCGCTCCAGGATGATCAGCCGGACGATGGTGTCGACTGGTTGGGTCTCGCGGCCAAGCTCGCGCTGGACACGCTGCCAGAACCTGGCGCGGGGCGGCGAGGCGGGCGTGGTGTTCAGGGGCGGATTCACCATAGGCAGAAGGGCCACGCTTGTTCAACGTTCGATCGGCCGCTGGAGTTTCACGCGCCAGCGACATTCGTATCGCACACTACACTAGGAGGGTTGGGCGAGGTTGCCACAATCGGCGTCGCCGATTTCGAGCGAGTCGAGATGCGCGTTGGTCGGATTCTCGAAGCAGAGCCCTTCCCCGAAGCCCGTAAGCCTGCGTACAAGCTGCGCATCGATTTCGGCTCGCTCGGAGTGCGCCGTTCGAGCGCGCAGCTGACCGCCCACTACCAGCCGAACGAGCTGATTGGCAGACTGATCGTCGCGGTTACGAATTTCCCGCCCCGACAGATTGGACCGGTCCGGTCTGAGGTGCTCGTGCTCGGCGTCCCCGATGCGACCGGCGAGGTCGTCCTCCTCGAGCCGACAAACGATGTCCCGCTCGGAGGTCGAGTCTACTGACGGCGCAAGTCGAGGCGCCGTATCTCGTCACCGAGTGGCACGACGTGGCCACTGGCGCCCGTGGTTGGTTTGTCATCGACCGGCTGGTCGGCGGCATGTGTTCTGGCGGGATCCGTATGCGGCCAGGCGTCACTCCGGATGAGGTGACCGCGCTGGCACGAACCATGTCACATAAGATGGCGGTGCTCGACATCCCCTATGGCGGCGCAAAGTCGGGGATCGATTTCGATTCCGCGTCGCCGCAGGCGCCGGCGGTCCTGCGCGGCTTCATCGAGGCGATCCGGCCTTTCATCGCCGAGCGCTACGCCACCGGCGCCGATCTGGGCACCCATGAGGACGAGATCATCGCCGCCTGCCAGCTGGTCGGTCTCACCCATCCCTTGCAAGCCGGCTTCAAGAGCGAGGGCGGCGCCGGACTCACCCGAGTCAAGCAGGCGCTCGGATTGCGCAGCGAAGGCATCCCGATCACCGAGCTGATGGCTGGTTATGGCGTCGCTGAGTGCACAGCTGAAGCCGCCGATGTGATCGGCCTCTCCCTGCGCGGCGCCACGCTCGCGCTGCAGGGCTTCGGCAACGTTGGGGGAGCTGCCGCCCGATATCTCGATCGGGCTGGTGTCAAGCTGGTGGCGGTCGCCGACATCGAAGGCGCGATCATCGATGCACGCGGCCTTGATGTTCCCGCCTTGCTCGCCGCTCGCGACCGCTTCGGCCGCATCGATCGCCAGCGTCTTCCGGCCGGTGCCCGCTGCGCTGCAGAGCCGGCCTGGCTGCAGCAGCCGGTCGACATCGTGATCCCCGCCGCGATCGGCAATGCCATCCACCGCGAAAACCAGGCCGAGTTACGCTGCCGCCTGCTGGTCGAGGGAGCGAATAATCCGGTGACCGATGAGGCCGAGGAATCGCTGGAGCGGCGAGGCATCACCCTGTTGCCCGACTTCGTTGCCAACGCCGCCGCCGCCTTTCTCTTCTGCGGACTGCTGGAGAAGCGGCTCGAACCTACCCTGGAATCGATCTTCGGCGAAACCAGCCGCCAGCTGCGGAGCACCACTCGCGAGTTGCTGGAGCGGTCCCGGCGCAACCGGGTCTCGAGCCGTAAGTCAGCCGAGGAGATCGCCGAGGGTCGGCTGCGAGCGCGGCTCGGCTAATCCCCGCCGCGGGTCGCGTGGCGCCGCATCATGCAGTCGTCCATGATCACATCGAGCCCGGCGGCGCGAGCGCGGTTCGCGGCAAGCTCGTCGATGACCCCGTCTTGCAGCCAAACCGCGCGCGCCTTGATCGCGATCGCGTCGTCGACGATCGGCCCGACAAACTCTGAACGCCGGAAGACATCGACGACGTCGATTGACATAGGCACATCACGGAGGCCCGGGTAGGCCGCCTCCCCGAGCACCTCGCCGACATTGGGATTGACCGGGATGATGCGATATCCGGCCCGTTGAAGGTAACGCGCTACCCCATGGCTCGGGCGTCGCGGATCAGGGCTCAAACCAACGACGGCAATCGTATGCGCGGTCTCGAAGATCCGATCGATGACGTCAGACGCCTGCCACACCAGGTCAAATCTACAATGCTTCGATGGCGCCTTCTGCTCGGCTCGCTCCGATTCCCGTGGAGATTGTGGATGCCTTTCGAGCCATCGCTCCAGCCGTCGAGGCATTCGCGCGTGAGCACGAACTGCTGATCGAGCGCTACCGGCACGGAAAGGCCGCATGGGAACTTCGCTTTGAACGCCAGCTTGGTGGTGAGGCCGTCATCACGATCAGCTATCGGGAACGAACCGGCCACGTGCTCGACATCAGCGCCACCTGGTGGATCGACGATCGCGAGCAGCGCACGCGGCGCCTGCGTTCCCAGAAAGTCGCGGTCTACGACCGCCGAGCCGGGGCATCCACGCTGCGCGCCCAGCTTGACCAGGCACTCGCCACCGTTGACCGATGGACCATCGACGAGCTCGGGTCGCCGCGTGGACCCTTTCCAGCATGGACGACAGAAGCCAGCGGGCCGGCATTATCCCGGCGCTGAACCCGCCGCCCGACGAGCCATCCGAAGAGGAGGAACTGCGGATGGCGTTTGGACGTGTACTCGGTTTCACGATCGCTGCCATTGTCCTGGTCCTCGGTGGCGGAGTCCTCGTGCTCGTGATAGCGGCGATCTTCTTTGGCTTCCTGTACGGGCAATAGCCCGATCTAGCGCCGGCGCGATGCCGACCCGGGCGGAGGCGCCGCGATGGCTTCTGGGTGCAGAATGCCGGCCAGGATTTCGACACTGTCCACCAGCCGCGGCCCGGGGCGGCTGAAGTAGGCATTCCCGTCGACCACCCACAGTTCAGGCGCTAGCTCGTTGAAGGCATCGTCCAGTCGACCCAGCTCCTCGAGGCTGCGCTTCAGGCCAAAGCCACAGGCCATGATGACCACGACCTCCGGCTGAATATCTGCGACGGCCTCCAGGCTGACCGGCGCTGCCGGCCGGCCGCCGGCGCCGAGCAGCTCCTGCCCGCCGGCGAGCGAGACCAGCTCCGGTGTCCAGTGACCGCAGCTGAATGGTGGGTCGATCCATTCGAGACACACCACTCGACGCAGCGGCCGGCCGGCGACGGCGGCGCGGACCGCGGCAAGCCGATGGCGAAGACTGGCGATCAGCTCCTGGGCGCGATCGAGCTGACCGGTCAGCCGGCCGACGGCTTCGATGGTTCGCCAGGCGTCTTCCAGACTTTCCGGCTCTAGTGAGACCAGCTGTGGCGTGCCGTCGATGCGGCGGACGGCCTGCTCGACGATCGAATACGAGACGGCGCAAACCCGACAGAGTTCCTGCGTAAGCACGAGGTCCGGTCGCAGTGCATCGAGGCGGCCGGCGTCGAGCTGGTAGATGCTGCTGCCGCGATGGACCAGCGCCCGGATATGGCGGTCGACGTCCTTGCTCGTCAACCTACCGTCGAGCACGCTGCTGGTGAGCACGGGCTTGCCGCGGACGGAATGCGGATAGTCGCATTCATGCGTGACGCCGACCAGCTGCTGTTCGAGGCCGAGCGCGCACACGATTTCGGTCGCGCTCGGTAGCAAGGAGACGATCCGCAGCTCGCGCGTCGTTACGCTCAGCCGGTCGTCGTCCAACCTAGGAGGCCGGCACGAACGGGTTGAGCAGCTGCTCCTCTTCGATGGTGGTCGTCGGCCCGTGCCCCGGGTACACGACCGTCTTCGGCGGCAGGCGATACAACACGTTGCGAATCGAGAAGACGATCTTCGCCATGTCGCCGCCCGGCAGATCGGTGCGGCCGATGCCCCGCTGAAACAGCGTATCGCCGGCAAAGCAGTCAAGGCCGAAGAGAAAGCACACGGACCCCTGGGTGTGACCGGGGGTGTGCAGCACTTTCAAGATGAGGTCCTCGAACCGGATCGTCATCCCGTGGGCCAGCGGCTCGTCGACGTCGAACGGCGCGAAACCCTCCGGAAGAAACGGCAGGCCGGCTAACTGGTCCCAGTCGAGGATGGCGAGGTCATCCGGGTGCATCGCGACCACCGTTCCCTGCTCCCGCCGCAGCGCCGGGACGCCGGCAACGTGGTCGATGTGTCCATGCGTCACCAGGATCCGCTCGACCTGCAGCGCGTCTCGATGGAGCACATCCTGCACCCGCCGCACCTGCAGTCCCGGGTCAACCACCAGGCAGTGGCTGGTGTCACGACGCCGGATGATGAAGCAGTTTTCGGCAAAGAGGTCGTCGGGAAACACCGAGACTTCCAGCGTCTCGCGCAGCTCCGCAGGCGTCATGCCAGCCCGACCTCGCTGCTGGCCGGCGTGATCACCTCAGGCCCGGACTCGGTAATCAACACCATCTCCTCCAGTCGGACCCCGCCCCATCCGGGAATGTAGATGCCGGGCTCATTGGTGATGACCATGCCGGCCTGGAGGATTGTCTGGTCGCTCGCCGACAGAAAGGGACGCTCGTGCACCATCAAGCCAATGCCGTGCCCCAGCCCGTGGCCGAAGGCGTGCACCTCGCCGGCCAGGGTCTCTCGGGCCCGTCGGTCGATCGCGTCGGCCGTGACGCCCGGTCGCATCAGCGCCATCGACTCCTGCTGCGCACGACGGACCGCCTCGATCACCCGCTCCTGCTCGGGGGTCGGCGTACCGACCACGATGGTCCGGGTCGTGTCACTGTTGTAACCACCCGCCCGTGCGCCGAAATCCACGACGACCAGATCGCCCGAATCGATGACGCGGTCCGAGGCGCGGCCGTGCGGGAGCGCGCCGCGCTCGCCGGCCGCGACGATGGTTTCGAAAGATGGGCCATCGGCGCCGAGCTCGCGAAAGGTCTGCTCCAGGAGGAACGCCACATCGCGCTCGCGTATTCCGGGACGAATCGCCTGGCGAACCCGATCGAAGGCCCGCCCGGCAATGCCGGCGACGGTGCGGAGCAGAGCAACTTCATCCCGGGTCTTCACGATGCGAAGCTCTTCGACCATCCCACGGGTGGGGACGAGCAGCGCTCCGTCCCCCAGACCGCCACCCAGCCGCTCGTACTGGTCGACCGTCAGGTTCTGTGCTTCCAAGCCGGTTCGCCGCCACTGAAGTGCCTTCAGTCGATCGACAAGCAGGGCGAACAAGCCCTGCGAGGCACCGGCTCGCACCAGGGTGAACGCGGCAGCTTCTTCCTCCATCTGGATCCAGTACCGGCTGTCGCCAACAATCTCCGCCGTCTCTTGCCCGATCAAGAGGTAGCCGAGCGAGCCGGTGAAACCAGATAGATAGCGGATGTTCTCCGCAGTCGTGACCATCACCCCATCGAGCTGCAAGTCCGATAGGCGCCGGCGTACGGCGTCAAGCCGACGCACGGAGGCCTCAGCTCGCATCTAGGTCACGCCTTCGGGGCGAGTGGCGCCGAGCGAGCTCAGCGGCTCAGTGGCAAGCTCGGCAAGCTGGCCGAGAAGCGGCATGACCCCGTCGACCGGGCCGGCGCGATAGACAGCGATCGCACCCCTAAAGCGTCCACTCGAGGATGGCCTCCAGCACCGGCCGCACCGCATCCAGCTGCTCCGGCCGCCCGCGAAGGGTAAAGTGATCGGTTTGCCAGCGACCCTCGGCGTCCTCGAACACGACCATTCCGCCGGTGGCATCGAGTAGCTGCAGCGCCCGGCCAAGGAGCAGGTTCGCGGCCATCTCCC
Organism: Chloroflexota bacterium; assembly: GCA_005880395.1. Taxonomy (GTDB): domain Bacteria; phylum Chloroflexota; class Dormibacteria; order CF-121; family CF-121; genus CF-13. The sequence continues at coordinate 29,310 of VBHQ01000039.1, read as the reverse complement.
GTACGTGCCTGGTCTCGAGGGCTTGTTTGATCGCAGACTCCCTTCCAGGACTAAGGGTAACGCGGTATGGTGGGGAGCACGGCCGCGGGACGGTCGAGGACCGATGCAACAGGACGAGCCGGCGGAACCGACGATTGCCCCGGAAAGCGCGCCTGCCTCAACGCCGGATGGCCCGGCGAGCCCAAGCGCCGGTGACCGCCGGTCCGCGCGCAGGTGGCCGATCATCGCCGCCATCGCCGTCGTCCTCCTGCTGATCATCGGCTACGTGCTTGGCGGGGCCGCCGCCGCGGGAGGCCCGGTGGGATCGGCCGACAAGGCGCTTCGCGGCACCATCGACCATGAAAACTCGGTCGTCGACGTGCTCAACGAAGACCCGCTCAAGGGCGTGGATTTGAGCACCGGCACGGGCGACATTCCCAAGGCGAAGGCGGCGTTGACCGCCTACAAGCAGAAGCTCGCCAGGGTCGAGCCCTCGGTGAGCTCGGATCGAGCGGCCCTGCAGTCGGTTCGACCGCAGCTGCAACCGTCCTTCCTCACCCTGCCCGAGCAGGGGTCGATCAACCACGACCGCCAGCGGGTCGAGGCCGCCCTGGCGGCGTTGCGAAGCGCGCAGCGCGGTATCGATATCAGCAAGAAGCAGATCGACTTCCTGAATGCGGTCTTCGATGCCGCCGCCAGCTTCGACGCGGTTGGCAAGACGATGCAGGCCAACGACGTTGCCGGCACCGCCTCGCAACTGCCAACCACCGGTGCCAGCGTGAGAAAGGCGATCGCGCTTGCCCAGCCGCCCGACATCCCTGCCGCGTTCCTCCCCATGCTCAAGGCGATGCAGCAAGCAGCCAACGATTTGCAGGCGCTGATCTCGGCGGTTCAGGCCAACGATAGCGCCGGCGTCCAAAAGTACGTGGCCGCGGTCGAAGCCGATGGGAAGACGCTCGCGGCGAGTGACCAGAAGACGATCGACAAGGCGGAAAACGACCTCTTTCAACCCCTGATCGACAACTACAACCGGGAGATGAAGATCGCCTCGAGTTAGCGGCGCCGCCCTCGCCGGCTGCCTGCCAAGACCTCGATCAGCAGGCTCAGCAGGAAGACCACGACGCCCGCCCGGATCGCCAGGTCGGCGAGGTTGAAGTTGGTTGGCCAGAGATGAACCTCGATGAAGTCCGTCACCGCACCCAACCGGACTCGATCGATCAGGTTACTCGAGGCCCCGCCGATCACCATCCCCAGCCCGATGACGCCGCCTGTGCCTCCCGGTGCCGCCTGCAACACCAGAACGGCGAGGAACGCCACGATGACGAGGGAGAGCGTCCCGACCAGCTGGCTGTGGCCGCTGAGCAAGCCGAGCGTCGCGCCGGTATTCCGAAGCAGCCGAAACCAGAGCCATCCGTGGATCACATTCGTCTCTTGGCCCGCGGCCAGCCCGGCGTGGGCCCAGGCCTTGGTACCCTGGTCGACGGCCAAGACCAACGCGCCGACGAGCCCGGCAAGGATCACGGTACGGCGACGCGCCGGATGCGCGGAGGCTACTTCTTCGGCGTCGGGTGGGCGGTCGGCGATCCCTTCCCCGATCCCTGGGCCTGGCCTTGCCCCTGGCTCTTGCCGGCGGCATTGCCACCCGGGTTGCCGTTGCCGGCGTTGTTCGCGACGCCCTCGAGGACCTGCGCCGCCCGGTCGCGCGCCCGAACGATGGCTTGCTGCGCCGTCGGGTTGCTCACCTCTCCCTGCAGGCCGGCCAGCTGCCGGTCGTGGCTCTCGATTGCCTGTTGGAGCCGATGCTGCAGGTCGGCGGCGAGCGCCGGGCCGGCGCGCCGCTCGGCGGCAACCACGTCGGCGGCCTCCTGAAACTGCTCGTCCATCGACACCAGCGCCTGGTCGGCAAGATCGATCCGATGGCGGGCGATCATCGCCTCCGCCTCCGTGAGCCGGGCCTGCGCCAGGTCGAGGTGAAACCCAAGGCGATCGGAAGGGCTGAAGGCGAGGTCACCGCGAACCTGCTCGAGCGCGCCCTTGATCGGGTAAAAGGGCGAGTCCGGCAGGCTGTTCGCTGAAGCGGAGACGGCGCCAAGCGCCAGCAGGACGCCGGCCGCCGCTGCTGCCAGCGTTAGTCGCCAGGCGGGGCGCCCGCGCGGCCGCCTGGCCGCCGAATGCTCGACCGCGGCGGCCACCAGGTTCCAGCCGCGGATCTTCCCCGCCGGCGACGGCAGCACCGGGTCGACGCCACGAAGGCGCTCGGCAAGCGCCTCGAGCCGCTGGCCTTCCGGTCTCATTGCATGGCCTTTCCCTGGAGCGCCCGCTCGAGCGAAGCCAGGGCCCGGTGTTGCAGCGCCTGCACGGCACCCACCGATTTCCCAATGATCTCGCCAACCTGCACCGCGGTGAGGTCCTGAAAGAAGCGCAGGATCAAGACCTGTTGCTGCTCGTCGGTGAGCTGGCGCAGCGCCTCGCGGAGCTCCTCGTTGGAGAGCTGCTGCAAGGCAAGCTCGGATGGATCCGAGGACTCCGGCAGGGTCGCGTGCTCGAGCGAGACGAGGATCACCCTGCCCTGGCGCCGGTAATGGTCGATGGTCGCGTTGTGCGCAATCCGGTAGACCCACGAGGAGAAGGCCACCCCCTGGTCATGGAAGAGATCAAGGCGAGTCAGGCTGCGGGTCATGGTGTCGATGGCCAGGTCCTCCGCGTCTTCGACGCGCCCGAGCCGCGCGTAGACATAGTTGTAGATGCGATCGAAATACCGCTCATAAAGGGTGCGGGCCGCGTCCTGATCGCCTTGACGCACGCGCTCGATGAGAAGGCGATCATCATCGGACGCCGCCCGGGCCACTGCGCGCACTGGCTGACATTATCCGCCGTATGTCGTCGGGCGAGTCGGACGGCGCGCATAGGCCAACCCATGGTCATCCTCTAATACGCGCGAAGCGGGGCTCTCCATATGTGAGCGCCAATACGCCGCGATGGCGACGTCACACAGTTGTCGCGAGATCGTTACGACGCCTCAGCGGACCTCGAGCTGCCCGGGCTCGCCGGCGGTCAACTCGCCGATGTGGGCGGCGGAGACCCCGCGCCGGCCCAGCGCCGTAATCAGCCGGTCTCTTTGCTCGGGCGGCACGGCAATCAGCAAGCCGCCGGAGGTTTGGGCATCGCACAAGACGATGCGTCGCCCCGGCGGAATCGCGTCGCTCCAACGAACCCGGCTGGCGAGGAATCGTTCGTTGTTATGGGTTCCGCCTGGCACCTCGCCGGCGTCGGCAAGCGCTTCGGCATGCGGAAAGATGGGCACCGAATCAGCCGCCACCCGAGCCGCGACGCCCGAGGCATGCGCCAGGTAATGGAGATGGCCGAGCAACCCGAAGCCGGTGATGTCGGTGGCCGCATGAACCGCGACCTCGGCCATCGCGTCAGCGGCGGCCGCGTTGAGTTCCAGCATACTGTCGATCGCCGCGCGCTGCGCCTCAGCGGGAGCCACCCCGTGTTTGATGGCGGTGGTGATGATGCCGGTGCCGAGCGGTTTGGTCAAGACGAGCTGGTCGCCGACCTGGCCACCGCGATTGCGGATGACCCGCGCGGGGTGTACCGTGCCGGTGACCGCCAGGCCATATTTGGGTTCGTGGTCATCGATGCTGTGCCCGCCCAGGATGTCGGCGCCCGCTTCCCGGACTTTCTCCAGTCCGCCGCGAAGGATGTCGGCCAGCACGGTGGCGGGCAGCTCTTTGATGGGAAACGCAACTAGATTGACGGCCAGCAGTGGGCGCGCACCCATCGCATAGATATCACTGAGCGCATTCGCGGCTGCGATCGCGCCGAAGGTATACGCGTCATCAACCACCGGCGTGAAAAAATCCGTCGTGATGACGAGCGCAAGATCGGGCCGCAGCTGGTAGACCGCGGCATCATCCCCGGTTTCCAGGCCGACCAGGACCTGCGGATTCACGACTCGAGCGGGCAAGTGGCTCAGGACCTGAGCCAGGTCATCAGGACCGATCTTGCAGGCTCAACCCGCTCCGTGCGACCACTGCGTCAGCCGCACTTGTTCGACCGTACTCATCGCTGCACTCTACCCGGTCTCTGCTACCGTCATCGCTGTGGAGCTGACGTTCCTTGGGACGGGAGCCGCCTTCTCAGCCAGCGCCTACAACGCCAGCATCCTGATCGATCGAAGCATTCTGCTCGATGCCGGGGCGCCGCTTGCGGTCCATCTCCCCAAGGCGGGCCTCTCGCTGGATGCGCCGCGCTCCGTCCTGCTGAGTCACTTCCACGCCGACCACACGTTTGGTCTGGCGGCGCTGATGCTGGGCCGCGTGTTGGCGAACGAAAACGCCCCGTCGCTCAAGGTCTTTGGTCCCGTCGGCACGACAGACTACCTCCAGCGACTGCTCGACCTCGCGTGGGGAGAGGACATGCGGCGTCTGGCCTGGGACCGCCTCGAGCTCGGCGTCACCGAGCTTCAGGGAAGCGACCGCTTCGAGGTCGAGGGCAGCCAGGCGACCGCCTTTCGCATGCGGCATTCGAGCCGGTTGAATTGCCTCGGCTTCGTGATCGAGCGTGACGGGGTGCGCCTCGGCTATACGGGCGATGCGGAATTATCGCCGGAGCTGGAAGCCCTGGTCTCCGCCGCCGACCACCTAATCACGGAAATGACTTACGACGCCGAGGCGGGAGCGATGCACCTTGCCCGGCGCGACGTGCAGTCGCTGATGCAGCGCCATCCGGATACGCGCTTCATCATCACCCACCGTGCCAGCGACAATGGCGCGGTCAGCGGGGCCCTGATGGCTCGCGACTTCGAGACCGTGACCCTGCCGCTGCGCTGACCACCCGGCCATGGCGCGCCGCCTCCCGCCAGGCGCGCGCCACCAGCGGGGCGTAGCTCGCCCGAACGCGCAGCCAGGCGCGGCGCGCCTCAGCGAGCTCATCCGTAGAAAGACCGCCCTGCCGGAAGCTGGCTCGCGTGTAGAGCGTGGCGAGGCGGCGCAGTTCGGCATCCAACGCTGGCAGTGATGCCGAGAGACGGCCGCCGAACTCCTCGGGCGTATCGCCCGGCCGGCGCGGCACATTGAGCCGGTCCCCGAGAAAGACCAGGCGCTTCCAGATCCGAGACAGGTCGCTGACGCCGAGCAGCCAGCGCAGCGCGAGCAAGAGGGCGAGCAGGCCAAGCAGGGCCAGCACCCCGGCCGCGATCAGGAGCGGGCGCCGGAGATCGGGAAACGGCGAGCCGGCTGAGGCGCCACCGGAGCCGGCGCCGGCCGGTTCTCTGAAGTTCGGTCGCGTCTGGGTGGCGGGGACGCTCGCCTGCACGCCGGCGTTCAGCTGGGCGCGGTCGGCGGGCAGGGTGATCGGGAAATTGCTGTTGTCCGGCGTGGGCTCGAACGGAATCCAGCCGTAGCCGGGGAAGTAGACCTCGACCCAGCTGTGGGCGTCGAGTGAATTGACGGTGTACTCGCGGGTCTTCTCGTCATAGGCGCCGAGCCCGAAGCCGCTCATCTGGCGGCTGGGGATCCCGAGCATCCGCAGCATCACGTTCATCGCTGTCGAGAAGTCCTGGCAGAACCCCTTCTTCGAGTTGAACAGGAAGTTGTCCAGCGGGCGGACGCCCACCGGCGCCCTGGGCGGCAGCAACGTATAGGTAAAGCGGTCCTTCTCCCGGAACCAGTTCTCGATCGCCTTCGCCTGGTCGTAGGGGGTGGTCGCGTGGGCGCCATTGACGATCGACTGCGCCAGCGCACCGATCTCGTTATCGCGACCGACCGAGTAGCCGGCGGCGAGCCGGTTGCCGTAATAGAGCGACTGATAGGGGGCAAGCCACGCGGGATACTCGTTCCCTGCCTTCTGGAGGTCGGCGACATCGGCGTTGGGCACCGCCTCGGTGACCGCGTAGGTGTAGGGCGGCGAAACCGGCCTGGCGAGCTGGATCCGGTCGATCGTGTCGAAGGTGGCCGGTTGGCTGTTGTCGCCCTGGACATTGACCAGCGGCGGGGCACCGCCCGTCGGGGCCGTCTCGGCGGTCATGATGCCCTGCAAGGAGGTGGCCAAATTCCTGATCGCCAGCGCCTCCCCAGCGCTGAAGACCGCTCCCTTGGTCCGGTCGGCCGTGACCACCAGCCGGAACGTGTCGTGGAGGATTTGCGACCGTTGCGGATCGGCCGGGAGATCGTCCCGCGGGATGTTGGTGCCAGAGCGCAGCAGCGGCTGAAGTCGAACCGGGACCGCCGGTGTGCTCGGCAGGCTGTACCACTGGATACCGTCCCAGCCGGCAAGGGCGACGCCTCGCCAGTACGGAGAGACGGTCGGCGAGTCGCCGCTGACCACCATCACGACCTCCGACCTGGCCTTCAACTGGCTACCAGGACGGACGATGTCGCTGTAGCCGATCGTGCCCACCGGCGCCCCGGTCGATCCCGAAGCGCCGATCCCGAACGGGTGGAAACTGTCGGGCCGGACGACAGCGGGAATCAGGATGCCGCTGATGTCGGCGCTGCTCAGCGGAGGCAGGATGAAGGCCACCGCGAGGATGGCCACGGTTGCTTCCACGCCGATCTCGCCAAAGGTCCATCCGGTGTCGGATGCGTGCGGGAGCCGGCGACGGCGCCAGCTCTGCTTTAGCGATACGAAATTGATGCGCAGAAGCACCGCCGCGGCGGCCGCGAGCCAGACCAGCGTGTAGAAGATCAGCCCCAGGCTGGTGTCGTTGATGATCTCGACGGCGAGGATGGTCCCGGTGGGGAGCAAGGCGACCAACCCGTTTTTCCGGGCGAAGATCCACCAGCCGGTCCAGAGCCCGGTGACCAGCAACATCAACAGCAGCCCGATCAACAGCTGGAGGTTGGTGTCGCCCGGGAGTGCGGTCATCCACTTCTGCAGAGCCGCAATCGTGGGCCCGTTGGTGAGCGGCGACGGCGTGAACAGCGCAAGCCCCAGAATCAGGACCGGCCCCGAGGCGGCCAGATAGGCAAGGCGGGAGAAGCGAACGGTGGCGAAGATCCACCCCAGCGCGGTGGCCAGGGCAAGCGCCGGAACCAACCGGCCATCCGTATTCGGCACCCAGGCGGAGCGCTCCACCGCGGCCGCAACCGCCCAGCCCATCACCAGGCCGAACCCCAGAAGCAGCCAGGTGTCGCGCAGCTCGAAGGCTGTCGCCCATCGCGGGCCGCGCCGCAAGGCCAGCATCAGCCGGCCATCCCGGTATTCGACGTGCAAGAGCCCGGCCGCCCAGGCCGCCCCAAGCAGCGCGGCGATCAGGAGGAGTACCGTCCCCCGGTTAACCTGCGGCACGCTGTACCTCGCGGGCGCCGGCGATGCCGTCGGGCCCCTCGACCATCCACCAGTTCAACGCCTGCCGCCAACGTCCGGCGGCCGCGAGCGACGGCTGGGTGCCGCCAAACCCTCGCGGATCGAGATAGACCACCAGGCTGCGGTGGCCGCGGACGCCAAGGTCGAGGAGGGCCCCGACCCAGTGCTCGTCGCTGGACGGGGTGATGACGATCAACCCGCCTCGATGCTGCCATTCCTGTCTCTGGGAGGCGAGCAGACTGGCCAGCGAGACCGTACCATCCGCCTGAGCCAGCGTGAAGTATTCGAAGAGCTTGTTCCGTTGCTGGTCGCCGCGTGCCGCCTCGATCACGTTCAGCTGCCCATCGTTGGTGACAAGCCCGATGGCACTGCCCCGGCGCAGCGCGGCGTCGGTCAGGGAGGCCGCCATGCTCATCGCGTACTCGAGCGTTGAATCGGGCGCCTCCCCGGCGTGGACCCTGGCCTGGAGATCGAGAACGATCCAGGCATCGCCACCCTCCCGCGTCTCGAAGCTGCGGCTCATCAGCCGCCCCAGCCGCGCGGACGACGCCCAATGGATGCGCTTGACACTGTCGGTGGGCACATACTCGCGGATGGTGGTCGCGTTCGGCGGAATATCGAGCACCCGCCCCCCGCCATGCTCATCGCGTACTCGAGCGTTGAATCGGGCGCCTCCCCGGCGTGGACCCTGGCCTGGAGATCGAGAACGATCCAGGCATCGCCACCCTCCCGCGTCTCGAAGCTGCGGCTCATCAGCCGCCCCAGCCGCGCGGACGACGCCCAATGGATGCGCTTGACACTGTCGGTGGGCACATACTCGCGGATGGTGGTCGCGTTCGGCGGAATATCGAGCACCCGCCCCCGCAGCTGCTCATCGCCGGCGGTGCTCGGGGCGAGGGCCTGCAGCGCGCCAATCGGCCGGATCACCGGATAGACGACGACCGAGCGCGTCCCGGCAATCCGCAGCGTCCGTGGAAAGAGGCCGAAGGGATCGCCATAGCGAAGCTCCACCGGCCCGAAAGTGAAGAGACCGCGTTGCTTGAAGCGACCGCGCGACGTCCAGCGCCGGGTTCGGCGCCCTTTCAGGCTAAAGACACGACCCGCCGTGTAGCCCGGGAGATTCGAGTCGTCCGTCAGCTCGATCAACGGCACCGGGATCCATGACCGGTTGTGGATCGTGAACTGCTCGACGAACTCATCACCGACTTCGAACTGGCCTTCGGGGCTTACCCGCTCGACGTCCAGGTTGTCGGCGGCCAGCCGGCTCCAGAGGTAGCTGACGGCGAAGAGCAGGATCAGCGCGTACAGGAGGCTGTAGGCGAGGCGAATCCCCGTGATGTAGGCAAAGAAGAAGAGCAGCGCGAGCGCCGTGATCAGCGGAAGGCGCGGCAGCCGCATCGATCTCCCGCCCGGCTAGCTTGCCACCCGCCGACCAAAGCGCGAGACAACGCTCGGCGGCGGCACCGGCTCGGTCTCCAGGATCTGGTTGAGCACCTTCTCGGCTGTCAGTCCGCGGAGTTCAGCGTTCGCCTTCAGCACCAGGCGGTGGGCGAGTACCGGCTGCACCAGCGCCTTGACGTCATCCGGGGTGACGAAGTCGCGGCCCTCCAGGGCGGCGCGCGCCTGCGCGCTGCGAAAGATGCCGAGCGAACCACGCGAGGATGCGCCCAAGCTGATGTCGGCGTGTGACCGAGTCCGGTGGGTGACGCGCGCGATGTACTCCTTGAGCTGGTCGTCGACGTAAAGCTCCTGGACGGCGCGATGGGCGGCCAGCACCTCGTCCGCGGACGCGACCGGCTCCAGATGCTCGATGGGCGAGTTCCGCTGGAATCGATCGAGCACCTGGACTTCGTGCGCGACGTCGAGATAGCCCAGGTTGATCCGCATCAGGAAGCGGTCGACCTGCGCCTCCGGCAGCGGAAACGTCCCGGCGAACTCCACCGGGTTCTGTGTTGCCATGACGACAAACGGCTTCGGCAACGGGTAGGTCGTGCCATCAACTGTCACCTGCCGCTCTTCCATCGCTTCCAGCAGCGCCGATTGGGTCTTGGGTGTGGCGCGGTTGATCTCATCGGCAAGCAAGACCTGCGTGAAGACCGGCCCCTGGCGGAACTCGAACTGCTGCGTCGAGGGGCTGTAGATATTGACGCCGGTGACGTCCGACGGCAGCAGGTCAGGCGTGAACTGCAGACGTTCGAAGGTGCAGCCCAGCGAACGGGCCAGGGATTTCGCCAGCATCGTCTTGCCGACGCCAGGCACGTCTTCGATCAAGATGTGACCGCGGCTGAGCAACGCAACCACGCAGAGCTCCACCTCGGTCTCCTTCCCGACCAGCACCCGGCTGACGTTCTGAACGATCCGCGCGCCAAGCGTTTCGACCGAGCCGCTCTCCACCTGCATCCTTACTACTTCCTTTTGTGTGAATCCGTTCCAGTCAGGTTCGCTCGGACGATCGCCGTCATCGGTTTGCGGGAGGCCGCCGGTTCCGAACAGCTCCGGCGATCAGGCCGCCAAGGGTTCCTCCGCTCAATACCAGCACATCATCGACGACCAGTCCGAGCGTATCGAGACCCGCAGACCCGAAGCGGCCCAGTGGTCCGAGCGCGCCAGTCAGCAACCCCTGGGAAACAAGCGCCGGTCGATTCGATCCGAACAAGAGCGTCCCGCCGACCAGTTGCACGGCGACCGCGACCACCAGGCCGACACCAGCGGCGAACCAGTCGACGCGTCGCCCGCCGCCCGCCTGAGACCTCGCCATGGACGCCGACTAAGTGTACGCATCACAACAGCCCGATCCCGTGCAGGAAGGCCGCCAGCAGTGGCGCGATCAGCAGTGCCGGCAAGAAGTTCGCGACCTTGATGCTTTTCAGCTCGAGCAAACCAAGGCCAATGGCAAGCACCGCGATCCCGCCGGCGGCGGTCAGCTCGGCGACCACGACGTCGGACAGCCGGGCGTGGATCAGGAAAGCGAGCAAGGTGAGCACTCCCTGGACGAGGAGGACACTGCCGGCCGATAGATAGACGCCCCAGCCGAGCGTGGCGGCAAAGACCAGCGATGTGAAGCCATCGAGTGTCGACTTGATCGCGAGCAGGGTGATGTCGCCCCGCGAGCCGTCCAGGAAGGAGCCGAGCACCGTGAGCGGTCCAACACAAAAGATGAGGCTGGTGGTGACGAAGGCGAGCGATACCCGTCCTGGCTGGCCGCCGCGATGCACGCGGCGCTCGGCCCAGGCACCGATCGCCTGGACGCCGGCATCGAGACGAAGCAGCTCACCGATGACGACCCCGACGAGAATGCTGATCAGCAGCACGAGTGGATTTCGGGTTTTGAGCGCCATCTGGAGGCCGATGACGATGACGAACAGCCCGATCGCGACCCGGATGCTGCGCTGCAGGCTGTCGGGGATCACCCGGCCGAGTGTCAGGCCGATGGTGGTGCCGACGATCACCGTGCCGGTGTTCAGGACCGTGCCCGCACCCGGGATCACGCAGGATCAGAGCTTTTCGAAGCGGTCGACGTTCATGATGAAGACGGTGGCGCCACCCACCTGGACCTCGACCGGGTAGGGAACGAAGAAGTCACCTGGCTCGACCAGGGGCGGCATCGGGTTCATGAACTCGCTGCGCGTCCGGCAGTTTTCCTTGATCAAGGCCAGCACCTCTTCGATCCGGTCATCGTCGATTCCGGACATCAGCGTCACGTTCTTGTGCTGCAGGAATCCGCCGGAGCTGGCGAAGCGGGTGACGGAGATGCCGCGATCGTTGAGCGCATCCATGGTCGATGACGCATCCTCGCTGTGCACGACGGCAATCAGAAGCTTCATGCCGAGCGCCGCTGGGCCGGCCGGACACCCGCTTGCCCGAGGGCGACGGTGGCCAGCTCGAGGATGCGGCCGGCAACGCGCTCCTCGACGGCGGACGCGTCGACCTCGCGCCAGCGCCCTGGATCGGCGGCGGCGAGCTGCTGATATCCGGCCCGGACTCGCTGATGGAAGGCTTCGGTTTCCTGGTCGAGCCGGTCCTGGTTCGGACGCGGAATCCGCGCCAGCCCAGCCTGCACCGGGAGGTTCAACAGAATGGTGAGGTCAGGCTGCAGGCCTCCCGTCGCCTGGCGCTGCAATTGCCGCAGGGTGTCGAGGTCGAGGCCACGGCCATAACCCTGGTAGGCGAGGGTGGAATCGGCATAGCGATCGCACAGCACCAGCTCCCCACGTTCCAGCCTCGGGCGGAGGACCTCCTCGACATGCTGCGCACGAGCCGCGGTAAACAGGAGGGCTTCCGACCACGGTGTAATCGGCGCTCCCTGGCGGCCCAGCAGGATCGGCCTGATCATCTCGCCGACGCGCGTGCCGCCAGGCTCCCGTGTCGTCCACACAGGGTACCCGTGATCGGCGAGCGCGGCCGCAAGACGATGGATTTGGGTCGACTTGCCGCCGCCTTCAGGCCCCTCGAAGGTGATGAAGAAGCCGCCCGGTTTGTCAGCGGTTTCCATCGGCTGGCGTGAACTATACCGAGTTCAATCCGCCGCGGTGTAGATGCGGAGCCGGCGATTCGGCTCCTTCCCGGTGCTGCGCGCGGTGAGCTCGTGGCGCTCAACCAGCTGGTGCTGGAGGCGGCGCACGTAGGCATTCTGGGGGGAGAGCTCGACCATGGAATGGGTCGCCTTCGCGCGGCTGATTCCTTCCAGCGTCTCCTGCAACGCCGACTCCGTGGGATCGGGGGTATCGAGCTGGTACATCCGGCCGAGCGCGTTCTTGATCTGCGTGATCGTGTTGCTCTTCAACACCTGGATCGGAATGCCATCGGCCTCGGCGTCTTTGAGCGGCGAGTCCTTGCGACGGTAGTAGTTCTTCAGCGTCAGGATCAGGTCCGCCTCCTCGATGTGGTTCTGGACCCGGATCGGCACGCGGAGCTCATTGATCGCCTGCTCGAGGTAGTTCCGGCTGACGCCGTAGGGAAACACCGAGATGGTCTCGTGCATCCCGCGCGAGCGGGGTGCCTCGAGCGGTTCCCGGACGGCGGCCGTTCGCATCGGCGCCGCCTCCACGATGCGGGCAACGATGGCACCGTCGGCGCCACGGATCCGCATCTGCGGCGGCTTCAGTGCGCCGCGCAGCGCCGCGTCGACGACCTCAGCCAGCGGCTGGTGCACCGCGAGGCGGTCCCGGTCATGGATCTCGACCAGCACATCAAATGTCGGCGGCGACTTCCGCTCGAGCACCGACTTCTGGGTGCCCCGGCGGCGCGCCTCTTCATCGGAGAGGGTCACCGTCTGGATGCCGCCCAGCAGGTCGTTGAGCGTCGGGTTGACGAGGAGATTTTCGAGCGAGTTGCCGTGCGCGGTCGCCACCAGCTGCACCCCACGCTCGGCGATGGTCCGCGCCGCGGCGGCCTCCAGCTCGGTGCCGATCTCGTCGATGACGATCACCTGGGGCATGTGATTCTCGACCGCCTCGATCATCACCGCGTGCTGCAGGGCCGGCGTGCGGACCTGCATGCGCCGCGAGCGGCCGATGCCGGGATGCGGGATGTCGCCGTCGCCGCCGATCTCGTTCGAGGTATCGACGATGACGACGCGCTTTTTCATCTCGTCGGCGAGCACGCGTGCGCATTCGCGCAGCATGGTCGTCTTGCCGATGCCGGGACGACCCAGCAGCAGGATGCTCTTTCCGCCGATGACCATGTCCTTGATGATGTCGATCGTCCCCGTGATGGCGCGACCGACGCGGCAGGTCAGGCCAACGATCTGACCCGAGCGATTGCGAATCGCGGAGATCCGGTGCAGCGTGCGCTCGATGCCCGCCCGGTTGTCATCGCCGAACGACCCGACGCGGGTCGCGACAAACTCGAGATCCTCAGACGTCACCGGCGTCTCGTCGAGGATGACCTCATTGTCGGGGAAGCGAGCCTCCGGCTCCCGGCCGAGGTCGAGCACGACCTCGAGCAGCAGGCCCTGGTGATCGAGCCGCTTGACCGCCCGGTTGATGTGCGGCGGGAGCGCCAGGAAGAGCAGGTCCAGCTCTGCCGGATCGGCGGCCGCCAGCCCGTTATGCGATCGCCTCAGTTCGTGGATTGGCTCAGCCATACTGCGGCACCAGCCGCTTGTCCTTGATTCTTACCCGGATTTTCGCGGGAACCTTCATCGGCAGCTCGCGCACCAGCAGCGTCTGGGAGGCGATCACCTCGAAACCCTCGCGCTGTAACAAGCGAATGCCGACCGGGTCGTAATGGCGCAAGCTGCACCAGACCGGCCCGGGCTGGTGCTGCGCGACATAGGCGAGGGCCCGTTGCACCAGCGACGGCCAGAGGTCGGGCGGCTGGGCGGCCGCCAGCAATCCCAGCGTGTGCGGCCGGCCGCCAGCCCCCGGAGACAGGCTCATCCAGCCGACGACCTGGACCCGCTCAACCACGAAGCGCGGCTGACCGGCGCGTCGCGGCAGGCGTCCCGCCCGCGCGCCGAGGCCAAAGGTTCGGCGCCATTCACTGAAGTTGGCGGCCTCGACCGCCGCGACGGCCTTCGGCGTGCTGGCGCAATAGAGAAGGTAGAGACCGAGCTCATCTTCGCGACGCATCGCCCGCCAGCCCGCGAGCGGTGCGGCGGCACGGCTCGCGACATTCTCCGCCAGCAGCGCGTGCTCGGTGGCGTAAGCCGTGAAGCCTCGCGCCTTGAAGAGGTCGGCGATGGGATCGTCGACCGGAACGCGGACGACGAATTTGGTCACGCCGCGTTTCAATCCCTCGTTGAAGAGGTGGTCGAGCAAGGCCGTCCCTCCGCCAAAGCGCTCGAGGTCGGGGCTCAAGCAGAGGTTGAGGATCTGCCACGCACCCGGGCCGAGGCTCGCGGTCTCCGCCTGCACGAAGCCCTGGATCGATTTCCGCCGCGAATCCTGCATCACGTAAACATGGTCGGCGGGAGAGGCGATCGGCAGGATCGAGGCAAAGGCGTGATTGAGGAGGAACCACAACCGCGAGGAGGCGAACTGTTTCTTCAAGGCCGGCCGCTCCGCCTCGCGCAGCTGCTGCCGGTAAAGCCCTTCGATCGCGCCCAGATCCTTGAGCTGCGCCGGACGGACCTGGACGCTCATCGTCGTTCGCCGTCGAGCGAGAGGAAATATTGATGCCAGCGTCGATCGGGCGTCAGCTCGGGATGAAAGGCGAGCGCCAGGCGCTTGCCCTGCACCATCGCAACCTCCTGCCCGGCGTGCGAGGCGAGCGGAACGACCTCCGGCCCGTGCTCGGTGACCTGTGGCGCCCGAATGAAGACGGCGGGCCCGCTGCCGCCGATCGCGTCCGATTCGACCTCGGCCTCAAAGCTGTCCACCTGGCGGCCATAGGCGTTTCGTCGGACATCGATGTCCATCAGTCCCAGCGGTTGCTGGTCACCCCGACCATCCTCCACCCTTTTCGCCATCAGGATCATGCCCGCGCAGGTGCCCATCACCGGCATGCCGGCCTGCGTGCGCAGGCCGATCGCCTGCCGCAGGGAAGGCTCCATCAGCCGCTCCATGGTGGTGCTTTCACCACCGGGGAGGATCAGGGCATCGACGGCATCGAGATCGCGCGCGAGCCGGATAGGGACACCCTCCACCTCACAGGCGCGCAGCGCCGCCAGATGCTCTCGAAAATCCCCCTGCAGGGCGAGGACGCCGACTCGGCGCGGCCGGGTCACCAGCCTCTGCCGGCGAGCAGTTCCTCCTGGGGTATCACCCCGATCTCCAACCCCCGCATCGGTTTGCCCAGGCTCTTGGACGCATCGGCAAGAATGTCCGGCCGGTCGTAATACGTGGTCGCCGCCACGATGGCCTTAGCGCGGGCGGAAGGATTCTCCGCCTTGAAGATGCCGGAGCCGACGAAGATGCCGTCGCAGCCAAGCTGCATCATCAGCGCGGCGTCCGCCGGAGTCGCAATGCCGCCGGCGGCAAAGTTCACGACCGGAAGCCGGCCGAGGCGCGCGGTTTCTTCCAGCAGGTCGAGCGGCGCTCCGATTCGCTTCGCCTCCATCACGAGTTCCTCGGGGCCGGCGCCTTGCAGCTTGCGGGTCGCCCCCGTGACGGCCCGCATGTGACGGACCGCCTCGACGACGTTGCCGGTGCCAGCCTCGCCCTTGGTGCGGATCATCGCCGCGCCTTCCGCGATGCGCCGCAGCGCCTCCCCGAGATCGCGGCAGCCGCAGACGAACGGCAAACCTGTGCTTCGACGAAGTGGCCGATCCGGCATTTCGCCATCACGGGGATAGTGACCGCGTCGATGATCGCGGTGATCAATCCGGGGTCACTCATCCGCGCCACGCCGCCTTCTTTGCGGATGTCGGCCGGCACGCGCTCCAGGGCCATGACCGCAACCGCCCCCGCATCCTCGGCAATTTTGGCCTGCTCCGCGGTGACGACGTCCATGATGACGCCGCCCTTGAGCATCTCGGCGAGCCCCGCCTTGACCTTCCAGGTTCCCCGACGATCCTCGGAGTTCGGCGTCAATTCCGCCATCAAGGTCATTTTAGCTTCCCATCCTTACAATTCATCCGCAATGCGGGGCGCCCGGCAAACGCGGCGGCAGCAGCTGGTTGCCGCGCTGGTCGCCATCGTCCTCGGGGTCCCGGCCGCGCTCGGGGTCGTGACCGCATTCGGACTCCTGCTGAGCCGGCCGATCGACGACCTGCCCGCCCGGGTCGATGCGATCCTGGGCGCCCACGAGGCCACGCGCGTCCCGCTCGCCAGCGTCCCCGATCAGCTGAGCGAGGCGCTGATCGCCATCGAGGACGAGCGCTTTTACCAGCATCGGGGCATCGACACCCAGGGCGTGATCCGCGCCATCCTCACCGATCTCTACCGTCACCGCGCCCTCCAGGGCGGGAGCACGCTGACCCAACAGCTGGTCAAAGTCGTCTACTTGAACGACAACGATAATGGAGCCCGCAAGATCGAGGACCTGCTCCTGACGCTCAAGGTCGAGGCGCGCTTCGACAAGCACACCATCCTGGAGAACTACTTCAATGCCGTCTATTACGGCCACGGCGCGTATGGGATTGGCGCCGCGTCGGCGGTCTATTTTCACCGACCGCCGATCGCGCTCGACCTGGCGCGCGCGTCGATGCTTGCCGGGCTGCCGCAATCACCCTCCTTCTACGATCCCTATCGGAATCCTTGTCCGGCACGGGCGCGGCAGTTCAACGTGCTGGCGCAGATGGCGCACGACGGGTACATCAGTCAGGACCAGGCAGGCCGGGCCTACAACGAGCCGATCGGCTTTCCTTGCAAGTAATGGGCGTTGACCTCGTCCTGCTTGGCCCTCCTGGTTCGGGCAAGGGCACACAGGCGGCACGGTTGAGCGCCGCCCTTAGCATTCCGCACATCGCCACCGGTGACATCTTTCGGGCCCTGGTCGAGGCCGGAACACCGCTCGGCCAGCGGGTCAAGGCCTTCCTCGAACGCGGTGAGTTGGTCCCGGATGACCTCGTCATCGACGTCATTCGCCATCGGCTTGGCCAGGCCGATGCCACGCATGGGTTCGTGCTCGACGGTTTTCCGCGCACGGTGCCGCAGGCCGAGGCCCTCGACCGACTGCTCGTCGAGCTCGGCCGTCCGCTCGACGCGGTGGTCTACCTGCAGGCGGACCGCCAGTCCTTGATCGAGCGGCTTGGGCAGCGCGCCGAGGTCGAGGGGCGCTCCGATGACCGGCCGGATGTCATCCTTCACCGAATCGACGTTTTCCTCGAGCAGACGGCGCCGTTGATCGACTATTACCGCCGGAACAGCAAACTCAGGCTCGTCGACGGTACTCGACTGCCCGACGCGGTGGCGGCATCGATCCGGGAGGTCATCGACTCCCTGCCACGGGACGCCGTTTGAGGCGGGCCCGCTTGGGCATAAACCTAAGGTCTGCCGGGTTGTCCCTGGAGAGACGAAAAGGAGAAGCAACGAAAGATGTCCCAAGTTAAAACTGAATTGATTCCGCTTTTGCCCCTGAACAATGGCGTGGTGCTCCCGGGAATGGTGGTCACGATCCCGCTGGAGCGCGACGAAGCGAAGGCTGCCGTCGCCGCGGCCAGGGAGGGCGACCGCGTCGTGCTGCTGGTTCCGCGGGTTGAAGGCACCTATGCGACGGTCGGCACGGCTGCCCGGCTCGAGGATTCCCGCAAGCTCCCCAACGGCATCGAGGTGGCAATCCTCCAGGGCCTCTATCGGGCGACGGTCGGTAGCGCGGCTGCCGGCACCGGGCCCGCCCTGCGGGTGCTGGCGCAGCCGGCCGACGACCTCAACCCGCTGACCGAAAAAGCCCATGTCCTTGCCCGCGAGTACAAGGCGCTGATCGAGAACCTGCTCGAGCTGCGCGGCGCGAGCGAGGTCATTCAGATGGTGCGCGGCATCGACAAGCCGAGCCAGCTCGCCGACCTGTCGGGATACTCGCCCGATCTGTCCCTCGAGCGAAAGGTCGAGATCCTGGAAGCGCTCGACGTCGAGGCGCGGCTGCAGAAGCTGATCGCCTGGACGCGGGAAATCCTCGCCGAGGCCTCGCTGAAGGACAAGATCCGCAACGAGGTTCAGGAAGGGATGGAGAAGCGCCAGCGCGAATTCCTGCTGCGCCAGCAAATGGAGGCGATCAAGAAGGAGCTTGGCGAGGGCGACGGTGACATCGCCGCCGAGTATCGGAAGAAGATCGAGGATGCGGGCATGCCGGATGCGGTCCGCAAGGAAGTCGAGCGCGAGCTGGACCGGCTCGAGCGGACCAGCGACCAGAACCCGGAGGCCGGGTGGATTCGAAACTACCTCGACTGGATGCTGGAGATGCCCTGGAACAAGCGCACCACCGACCAGTTCGACGTGGTCGAAGCGCGGCACATCCTCGACCAGGACCACACCGGGCTCGAAGACGTGAAGGATCGCATCATCGAGTTCCTCGCGGTGCGCAAGCGCCGTGAGGCGCGCGGCCTGTCGGTCATCGGCGGGCGCGGCTCTGGAGCGATCATCACCCTGGTCGGACCGCCCGGCGTCGGCAAGACGTCACTGGGCGAGTCGGTCGCCCGCGCGCTCGGTCGGAAGTTCACCCGCATCTCGCTGGGTGGAATTCACGACGAGGCCGAGATCCGTGGCCACCGCCGTACCTACGTTGGTGCGCTGCCCGGCCGCATCGCGCGTGCTCTGAAAGAGGCTGGGACACGCAACCCGGTGATCATGCTGGACGAGATCGACAAGGTCGGCAGCGACTGGCGCGGCGATCCATCGTCGGCGCTGCTCGAGGTGCTCGATCCGGCGCAGAACCATTCGTTCCGCGACCACTACCTCGAGGTGGACCTGGATCTGTCCGAAGTCCTGTTCATCCCGACCGCGAACGTGGCGGACACCATCCCGGCGCCGCTGCTCGATCGGATGGAGATCATCCGGCTCGACGGCTATACCGAGGAAGAGAAGCTCGCCATCACCAGGGATCACCTCCTCAAGCGCCAGCTCGACCGCAACGGGCTGGCCGCGGATGATGTTGTGGTCGAAGACGAGGCGCTGCGCGGGATCATCGTCGACCACACGCGCGAGGCCGGCGTCCGCAACCTGGAGCGCGAGCTGGGACGGCTGCTTCGGAAAGTCGCGACGCAGATCGAGGCCGGCAAGGCGGTCGCTCCGGTGCATGTCGGCGGCGACGACGTCAAGACCTATCTCGGCCGCGCCAAGTTCCATGCCGAGGTGGCGGAACGAACCGAGGTGCCCGGGGTGGCGACCGGTCTGGCCGTTACCGGCATCGGCGGAGAGGTGCTGTTCGTCGAGTCGACGGCAATGCCCGGCGATAAAGGCCTGACGTTGACCGGCCAGCTTGGTGACGTGATGAAGGAGTCGGCGCAGATCGGGCTGTCGTACGTCCGGTCACATGCCGCCGAGCTGGGCATCGCGCCGGGCTTCGAGAGCAAGGCGATCCACGTGCACGTTCCGGCGGGCGCCATTCCCAAAGATGGGCCGTCGGCCGGTGTGACGATGGTCACCTCGCTGGTGAGCCTGCTGACGGCACGTCCGGTCAAGGGCACAGTCGGGATGACCGGCGAGGTCACCCTGCAAGGGAAGGTCCTTCCGATCGGCGGGGTGAAGCAGAAACTGCTCGCCGCGCACCGCGCGGGATTGACCGAGGTCATTCTGCCGGCCCGAAACGAGGCGGATCTCGATGATCTGCCCGAGACGGTCCGGACGGCGATGACGATTCACCTCGCGAGCGACGTTCGCCAGGTTCTCGGCTGGGCGCTCGAGCCGGTCGCGGCATCGGTGCCACTGGCCGCCTGAGCCGGCGTGAGCCGAGCGTTTACGAAAGAGGACGACGACCGGGCCTCGGGCTCGGTCGTCGATCGTTTTTACCAGGGCGTGTTGGGTCTCTCGGATCCCGCGCGCAACCTGATTGCGCGGCGGCAGCAAGAGGCCTGGTTGCAGCGCCGCGCCGAGATCGAGGATGCACGTCACGCGGCGCAGCAGGCGCTCGGCGAGGGTTCCTATCGAGAGATTTTCGACTCGGCCACGCAGCGCTCCGGCGATGCCGTCAACAGCCCGACCTGGTGGGCAGTCGGCGACGCCGCCGTCGGCCTGGCGTCACGCAGGCGGCTGGAGCCAGGTCGGTATGCGCTGCTGGTCAGCCCGCTGAGCGTCGCGCTTCCATGGCTTAAGGACGCGGGCAGCCAAACTTGATCAGTCCGCAACCGCAGCCGGCCTGACGCGTCCAGGCGGAATCGCTAGTCGCCGGTGCAGGCGATGAGCTGTCCGCCGCAATTCGGGCAGCGCTCCAGGTCGCAGCCGAAATGGTGGAGGCCGCCGGGCATCACGTAACAGCTCTCGCAGCGGGCGATTTCCGAGACGTCGTGTCGAACGCGATCGAGCCTGCGTTCCCCGACGACGGCGAACAAGGAGCTGCAGCTGGGGGCGAGCCGCATCTCCTGTTGACAATCTGGACAGGTAGCCATGAGGCGACGGTAATTAGCACGCTTGACAGCTGTCTGTCGTATCTCAAAGCGCACGGCCGTGGTGACAAATCGCGAAGCGGGCATTTCTTTGCGTGATTGACAGACAGCTGTCGGAGCCGTGGTGCATCCTCGCAGCATGGCCACACCAGCCATGCTCGTCGAGCCGAGACACCCCGCTGCCGAGGCCGCTGGACAGCAGCTCGCGGCCGCCGTCAAGGTAGTGCTGAGCTGCGCCCAGCAAGCGGAGGGCGCCGAACTCGGCGAGTTGTTGATCTTGATCCGGGAGACCGGAATCGATCCGTTGGAAGCAGCATTCGCCACGGGTGTCCGGCGCTTCGACAAATCGGGTGACTACGCGGCCGAGGGCGCGCTGAGCGTCGTGAGCTGGCTAAAGTGGCGATGTCGGCTTTCGGGCGGCGCAGCCGCCGAGCGGATTGAGATCGGGAAGCAGCTGGAGCGTCTTCCGAGAACCGAAGAAGCGTTTGCGAGGGGCCAGCTCGGCTATCAGCACGTCGCGGTGATGGCCCGCACTGCTGAGAGCCTCGGAGCAGCAGCCGTTCGCAGCGAGGAGGGCAACCTCTTGAAGGCCGCCCAATCGATGGACCCGGGCCGATTCACGACGGTCGCGAAAAACTTCGAACACCGGGTCGATCCGGCAGGCGCCCTGGCAGAGGCCAATCGCGCTTATGAGCGCCGATACCTCCATGTTGGCGAGGCTGCGGGCGGCGTGGTCCGCGTCGATGGGTTGCTCGATACCGAGGGTGGCGCGACCCTGCGAGCGGCGCTTGGCGGGCTGATGAAACCGTTAAAAGACGACCATCGGACGCACGGCCAGCGCTGCGCCGATGCGCTGGTCGAGTTATGCCGCCAGGCTCCGAATGGCCGCGCCACCAGCGCGGGCCCACGCCCGCAACTCATCATTCGGGCCGACCTCGACACCCTTGCCGGTGTCGCGGGCGCGAATGCGGGCGAACTGGAAGGCGGTGGAACCGTGCCCGCCGAAACCGTGCAACGCCACGCGTGCGATTCGGCACTGGTGCGCTTGATGGGTCGAGGCGAGCTCGACGGCGAGCTCAACCACGCAACCCGAACTTTCTCGGCGTCGACTCGTCGCTCCCTCGAAGCGCGCGACCGCCACTGCGTTTGGCCGGGTTGTGGCCGCCCGCAGGTCTGGTGCGACGGCCATCACCTCGCATGGTGGACGAGAGGTGGTGACAGCTCGCTTGCCAACCTCGCGCTCCTTTGCCGGCCACATCACCGGATGGTTCATGAAGGGGGCTGGTCCATTCGACGCGGGC
The DNA here is from genome assembly GCA_005880395.1 of Chloroflexota bacterium. Lineage (GTDB taxonomy): Bacteria > Chloroflexota > Dormibacteria > CF-121 > CF-121 > CF-13. The sequence continues at coordinate 7,797 of VBHQ01000039.1, read as the reverse complement.
CCAACGAGTGGCTTGCCGCGCCACCACAGCCGCACACCGATCGCCAGTCCATTCGTCGCGAGTGAGGTGGCTGCGCTAACTCGGACGGTGGACCGCCCTGGCCAAGCCATCGAACAGCCGTCGCACCCAGGGAAGGTCGTCGATCTCTTCGGGGTGCCATTGCACCGCGATCCAGAAGCGGCGATCGGGCGACTCGACAGCCTCGATGACGCCGTCGTCGGCCGTCCCCGTCACGCGGAGCGCTGGGGCCACGTCTTTGATGGCCTGGTGATGGAGGCTGTTGACCTCGACGCTGGTCTCGTCGATCATCTGCGCCAGTCGCGATTCCGGGTCGAGGCGGACCCGATGGACCAGCTTGTCTCTCGGCCGGCCGTCGGCACCCGAATGGTCGACTGACGTCCTTCCCTGGTGGCGCAGGTCCTGATACAGGGTGCCGCCAAGCGCCACATTCAGCAACTGCTGACCACGGCAAATTCCCAGCGTGGGCAAATCGTCATCGAACGCCCAGCGGGCGAGCTTGAGCTCGACGCTGTCACGCTCCGGCTCGACGACGTTGAGGTTGTCGATCGGATTTTCGCCATATCGATCGGGCGCGATGTCGTCGCCGCCCGGGAAGACCATGCCATCGAGCCGCTCATAGATCGACCGCAGCCGCTCGTCGTCCGAGAGCAGCGGGATCAACACCGGGGCACAGCCGGAGGCGGCCAGCGCCCGGACGTAACTCTGGTTGATGCCGAAGCGCGCCGGCTTCGGCCCTGGCGGGATCGCCAGCGTCGGCAGGCCGACGAGCGGGTAGCGCGTCAACTGGTGAACGTAAAGGCCTTGAGGCGCAATGCGGGCACCCGCGAGGCGCCGATGAACTCGCCGATCTGGAGCTTGGTCCCGCGACTGATGGCCAGGGTGCCCTCCAGCGCCTCGAGCATGCTCTGCGTGAAGCGCAGGTCCTTGACCGGTCGGGTAATCCGACCGTCCTCGATCAGAAAGGTGCCCTCCCGGGTCATGCCGGTGATGATCGATGCTTTCGGCTGGACGATCCGCACGTACCAGAAGCGCGTCACCCAGATGCCCCGCTTGATCTCGGAGGCAAGCTCAGCTTTGGGCGTGGCGCCGGGTTGCATGAAGAGATTGACGGCGAAGGGGCCGTCGGTGTTGGGCGCCGGGAGCCCATGGCCAGTTGAGGCGCGCCCTTCCCGGGTCGCGGTTTGCATGTCATAGACGAGCCCGCTGGCGACGCCGTTCTTGATGAGATCCACCCGCTGCTTCGGCACGCCTTCGAAGTCAAACGGCGCCGGCAGACCGGACGGGTCGAGCCCATCGTCCCAGATCGAGACGGCATCACCGGTGATCCGCTCACCGTGGCGCATGAAGCTGCGCTCTTCCTGCGCCGCCAGCGCGCTGAACCCGATGTAGCTCATGAACTCGAGCATCTCGGCCACCGCGTACTCTTCGAGCACGACCTCGTAGACGCCCGGCTCGATCGGCTGCGCGTTCTGGTTGCGCTTTGCCTTCTCGATGACTTCCTCAGCAAGCTCATCCTTGTTGAGCTGGGCCACATCGATCGCGCCGCGGTCCGCGTACCCCGAACCTGCGTCGCCCATCACGACGGAGTTGACGGTGGCCTGTGTGCCTCGATGCTGATGAAAGACGCCGAGCGAGTTCCCGATCGCCAGCTGGCCGGCGCTGGTGCTGAAGGCGCCGAATGCCTTCAGGCCCGCCTTCTCGGCGCGGTTACAGATGGTTGCGACAAACTCCGCGCGCTCCTCGGGCGTGGCATCGGCGGTCGCCGACGACCAGGCATCCGCCTCCCGGCTTGGGGCCGGTCCCGGCATCGGCACCACCTCAGCCTTCGGTTGCAGCGCGGCGATCTCGATCGCACGCCGTAACACGTCGTTAGCCGCCCGCTCATCCATCTGGTTCACGGAGGCGACGCCAGTTCTCCCGTCTTTCACGACCCGCACCCGGACCTGCGCATTTCGTTCCGCCACGTTCTGGTGAATGCCGTTGTTCGCGAATCGGGTAAGCGCGCTGTCCCACTCGGTCACCATCACCTCGGTTTGCTCCGCCGTCGAGCGCTGCAGGAGACCGTCCATGAACCGCTTGAGCTCGGCGCCCTCGGTTAGACGCGCGGCTTCCATGCTTTTCATTTCAGAATCCCCACCTTGACGTTCTGAAAGCGCGCTGGGGCCGCGCCATGCGCCACGTGCGCGACCTGGGGCGGTTGCCCCTTGCCGCAGTTGGCCAGCCCCCAGACCTTCCACTCCGCCCTGCCGGCGACCGCGTCGCAGGAATTCCAGAACTCCGGCGTGATCCCCGCGTAGGTGGCGTTCTTGAGCATCCGGCCGCGCTTGCCGGCGACGATCTCATAAGCAAGCTGCGTCCCGAACTGAAAATTGAGGCGGCGGTCGTCGATGCTCCAGCTGCGATTCGTCTCCATATAGACGCCGTCCTTGGTGTCGGCGATCATCTGCTCGAGCGAGGTGTCGCCCGGCTCGAGGCTGACGTTGGTCATCCGGATCAACGGAATACGGTTCCACCCATCGGCGCGCATGGTGCCATTGCTTTGCTGGCCGAGAACGCTGGCAGTCTCTCGAGAAGTCAGGTAGCCGACGAACAGCCCTTCCTTCACCAGATGGGACCGCTGCGCCGGGATGCCTTCATCGTCCCAACCGAAGGTGCCCAGGCCGGTCGGCGTGAGCGCATCGGCGGTGATCGTGACCTTCGGTGACCCGTAGCGCAGATGATTGAGCTTTTCCGGCGTCATGAAACTGGTGCCGGCGTAGGCGGCCTCCATGCCGAAGACGCGGTCGAGCTCGGTCGGATGGCCGCACGATTCGTGGATCTGCAGCCCAACCTGGCTCGCGTCCAGGATCAGCGTCTTGATCCCACTCGGACACTGGACCGCCGTGAGCAGGGCCACGGCCTCCTCGCCGATGCGCTCGCCGTGCTTGTCGAGCTCCAGGGCGGTGATGAACTCGAAGCCGCCGGACCCCTGGTGCCGTCCGAAGGAGTTCGGGTACGAGCGGCTCTGCACGTCATCCGGAGAGGTGGCGGTCGCCTCGATGCCCGCACCGCTTTCATACAGGTCCTGCTCCGTCCAGGCCCCCTCCGTTGAGGCAAACAGCTTCCTCTGCCGGATGAACTCCATCGACCCCTCGCGGGTTCGAACGTCCTTGACCGACCCCATCGCCTGGTCGGCGCGCATCAGCACGTCGACTTTCTCACTCAGCGAAACCGTGAATGGATCCCGCTCGACCGGTGTTCGATACGTCCCTCGGGAGGTCACCGGCGGCCCGAGATCGACGGGCTTCGACCGAACCCGCGCACTGGCACGCGCGATCCTCACGGCGCGCGCCACGACCTCTTCCACCTCCGCCTTCTCGAGCCGGTCGCTCCCGGCAAAGCCCCAGGCGCCGTCGACCAGGACCCGGACGCCGAACCCCTGGCTGGCATCATCCGATACGGCCGCCAGTTGGCCGTTCTTGACCACCAGATCCTGTTGAACCCGCTCGTCGACGCGAACGTCGGCGTAGCCGGCTCCCTTCACCTGGGCCGCATTGAGCGCGGCTTCCGCGATGTCCTTCATGGACAGAGCGTAACGATTGGCGCGGTTAGCGCAGCGACGTGAACGCCCCTACGGCTGAGACCCTGCGGGTTATTGATTAATGAACCAGTCGGCGGTTTGGTTCATCCACCAGAATTCATTCCCCTTGTAGCCGGCCAGGCGCTTGTTGTAGGCCTCGACGTCCACCGCCTGGTAGAGCGGGATCTCGGGAAGGAGGTCGGCAAGCCGGCGCTGGGCGACGACGTACTTGTCCTTTCGGTCGGAGAGCTTGACCGACAGCCGGGCTTGATCCAGCGCCTGGTCGAGCTGCGGATCGCTGGTGAACGTGGTGTTTTGTCCCACACACCCGTTGCCGTCGGTTGGAATCTGCGAGCTGTGGTACGCGGTGTAGGCGAGCGAGTCGGGCTCCGCCGGGTAACTGTAGTTGTTGGTGTACATGGCGAGGTCGAAGTTGTGGCTGTAGATCACGCCGCCGCTGGTGCAGGAACCGAACATGCGGCTGGCCGGCACGTTGGCGAAGGGACGAATGACCTGGATGCCGATCGCCGCGAGGTCGGATTCGACCAGAATCTCTTGCTCTTCGCGGAGCGGCAGCGTGGTCGAAATGAGATGGAGGCTGACACAGCGGCCCTGCGGGTCGGTCCGGTAGCCCTTGCATGGACCCGCGGTCTGCATCTGGTATCCGGCGTCGTTGAGGATTTTGTTGGCCCCTTTCGGATCGTATTGCGTGTGCTTGGCGTTGGGATCGAGGCACCAGGACCCGGTCTGGATGCACATCCAGGCATCCGGCGGCACGACCGTCTTTCCCAGGAGCAAGGTGTCAACCATCTTCTGCCGATCGATCGCCATCAGGATCGCTCGTCGCAATGTCACATCCATGAGAAACGTGTTGTGCAGGTTGATGTCGAGATGCTCGGCGGCACTGTCGAGGATCGTGACCGTCGTGACGTCGCTCAGCCGGGAGAGCGGCGGGAGCAAGGAGGGCCGCATGTCAAGGCCCATGTCGATCGTGTTGCCCTGCAACTCGGTGAGCTCCTGATTGGGGTCGCCGTCAAACTTGACGCGAATCTGGGTGAGGAAGGGCCGGCCGCCGCCGCCCCACCAGTGGGGGTTGCGAACCAGGGTCAGGTGGTCGCCGGGGACCCATTCCTTGAACATGAAGGGGCCGGTGCCGACCATCACCTTGTCCAGCGTGTCCGCGCCTCTATAGCCGCCGGGAATATTGATCGTGACCTTGTCATGAGTCAGGTCCCCGGTCTGCGCCCACACCTGCTCCAGGAGGTGGTCGGGAAGAATGCCGTAGGGTCCCGTGCCCAACGTGAGATAGGCCGCGTAGACGATATGGAAATGGACCACGACGGTGTAGGCATCGGGCGTATCGATGCTGTCCACCTGGTCCCAGCCACTGGTCGAGACCAGTGGCGTCGGATTCTTTCTCCAGCGTGGGGACTTCGGTGGCCAGTTCCGGCGCCCAGTAATCGGCCAGCTTGGGATTGTTGGGGATATCCTGGTTGGCCTTCACCGTCAGCAGGCCTTCCATCGCGGGGTTGACATACGCACAGGTGTGGGGCGAGGCCGCCGTGATGTTGCAGGAAAGCAGGCTGTCTTGCTCCTGCCAGGAGGCGACCGTGACGCTGCCACCCGGCCTTGGGGAGCTGTTCGTCGACGAGGTGCCAGGGGAGCAGGCCTCCAGCAGCAACGCGCTGCTTAAAGCCGCTGCAAGCACCCTCCGGGAGCGAAGGCCGCCTGGAATGGCGCTGATAGCGGGCTGCATTCTACGAAGGACCGGCCCATCGGGTCAAAGAAAGCTGGCGTTTTCTAACCTTGGCTAACACGGCGCATCACTCGAGCCACCAATCGGCCGCATTCCAGAAGCTGGTGTCCGGCGCCGGGTTGGGCGCCAGGTTGTGTAGATGTGGCGTCGCCACCACCACCAGCACCCGTTCGAAGAGCGGCAGCTCGTAGCCGAGGCGCGCATACGCTCGCTCGAAGGCGGCATAGGCTCGAGCGCGGTCTCCGAGGTTGAGCGAGTTGCGTCCACGATCGAGGTCTCGATCGATCTCGGCATTGCTGAATCGCCCGAAGTTCGATCCCTGCCCCTGGTTTTGGTCGGAGGGGATCTGCGTCGAGTCCTCGATCGGATAGATCCCATCCGGGTCCGGGCCGATGCTCCAGGTCCAGAGCCCCGCCTCAAACTGACCACGTTCCAGCACGCCGCCCTGGGCATATCCGCTGAAGAGCTCGCTGGGATGGACGTCGCCGGCGCTGACCTCGGCTCCCAGCTTTCGCCATTGCGCGACCAGCCCGTCCCGGACGGCGTCACGGACCGGACTGCCGAGCTCGGTGACAAGCTGAAAGCTGAGCCGCCGGCCGTTCTTGACGCGAATGCCGTCGGCGCCGGCTTTCCAGCCGTCGGCATCAAGCAGGCGCGTGGCACCTGCCAGGTCGTACGCCAGGGAGACGTCCGGGTCATGGAAGGCTGTCAGCACGCTGGGGATCGGCGACTCCGGGACCACGGCCTGGTTGTTGAAGAACTTTTTGAGCATGGCGGGGCGATCGACCGCCATCCGGAGCGCCTGGAGCAGCATCGGGTCACTTTTCCACGGCGCTGGATGACCGGTCATGGGATTGGGATCCGCCTGGTTGAAGGTCACCTGCTCGTACGCAAGCTGCGATTGATGCTCGACCGTCAGCTCGCCCACCTTGCCCAGGCCGGCGAGCTGCTCATCGGGAATTTCAAGGGCGAGCGCCACCTGACCGGCCTTCGCCGCCGAGATCAATTGGCCGGCATCGGGATAGACCTTATAGAGGATCCGGTCCAGGTGCGGCCGCCGCCCGGAGCGTCCCTGTGACCAGGCGTCGTTGCGGACCAGCGTGACATGGTCGTCGGGGATCAGGTCCGAGATCTTGAAGGGACCGCTGACCACGTCCGGGAGGCTCCAGAACGGGTCGTCGCCGAGCCCCGCCGGGGAGATGCCAGCCAGCCGATGCTGGGGCAACACCGCGGGGAACAGATCCAGGTATTTCGGGTAGATGTGATCGAAGTGGAGCGTGAAGCGTCGCGCGTCATGGATGTCGATTCGGGAAATCGCGGAATACCCGTCGACCGAGAGCACGCCCTGGACCTGCGGATTGACGATCAGACGCCAGGTGAAGGCGACGTCCGCCGAGGTCAGTGGTTGACCATCCGACCAGCGGAGCCCCGGCAGCAGCGAATAGGTGACGTCCATGGTGGCCGCGGCATGGTTCCAGGTGACGTCGCCATTGTCCAGGGTCGGCACCCGCGCAACCAGGTCCGCGACCGGATCCAGGTTGGCGTCGCGCCGGACGAGCCCGTCGTAGAGCATGGCATCGATCTGTGCGGCCGGAACCTCCTGGTTGAACAGGGGCGAGAAGTTGGTTGGGCTCTCCCAATCGCCCACGACGATCGACCCACCCTCGTGGCCCGCGGGCTCTGGCCGATAGTGAGACGCGAGCGGCGTCGCACTGCTCAGCGAGAATCCATGCACCGCGGGCAGCGAACTGCAGCCTGCCAAAACAGGGAAGAGCAGCAGGGCCAGGCGGCCGATTTTAGATGTTATCGAGGATCTTCCGGCGCTTTCGCTGGAATTCGCTCTCGGTGATCGCCCCGCGCTGGCGAAGCTTGTCGAGCTGACCCATATCCGAGATCAGGTCCACGAGAGGCGACGAAAGTCGCGTCCCAAGATGCCGGTCCGCGAGGCCGTCGTACTCCGGCGGCCGCGTGTCCCAGCTCTTGAGGTAAAAGAGCGCTTTCAGCCCGGTATAGGGGATGGCGAGCGTTTCGATGCGGTCCTTCTCGACGGCCATCAGCCGCATGGTGATGCCGTAGGTCGCGTGCCGCAGGTCGCCGTCGAGGTATCCCTTCAGCACCTCACCATCGACGAACCGGATCGCGACCTTGCGGCCCTCGTGCCCCCGTTCTGCCGGTGTGGGAGGCCCGGCCGCGAGGGTGATCCGCTTGATCGAGGGCAGTGGCACGAGCGCGCTCTCGTTGTTTCCGGTGTCATCGCGCAAATCGAGCTCCAGGTTTGGCTGCTCCAGGCTGACCTGGCTCACACGCCCCTCCATGATCTCGTCATCAAGAAATCGGACGGTGACAGTGGTAGGTTTTCCGGCCTGGGAACTGCTCAATTTATGGCCCTCGCAGTGATGAATGGCCGTATTGGAACGGAACGTCAGCGGCATTATAACGGCGCTATTTCGAAACTCCTGCG
>VBHQ01000084.1 GCA_005880395.1 Chloroflexota bacterium | reverse complement strand
GGCGTATGTAGAGAACTTGAAACCTTTGTGGTAATCGAACTTCTCGACAGCGCGCATCAGGCCCAGGTTTCCCTCCTGGATCAGGTCCAGGAACGACATGCCGCGCCCGATGTACTTCCTCGCGATCGACACCACCAGCCGCAAATTCGCCTCGGTTAGCTGCGCCTTCGCCAGGCTGTCGGACGCCTCGATCGCTTTCGCCAGCGTGACTTCCTGTTCCGCTTTCAGCAGCGCCACCCGTCCGATCTCCTTGAGATACATCCGGACGGGATCGTCCAGCGAGAGCGAGTCGAGCGCCTCGGCCTCGGCGATCAGTTCGTCCTCGACTTCGACCACCTCTTCGCCGTCGGCAACCTTGATCCCCATGTCGCGGAAGGCGGTCGAGATCCGAATCAGGTCATCCGGCTCCAACTCGATGCCGGGGAACCCGGCGGCGATGTCGTCCGGGCTGAGAACGCCCTGCTCCTTGCCCTTGACGATCAGGGCTTCGGCAGCCTTCGCCAGCTCACTATCCCCACCACCCTTCGGCACAACCTTCACCCTCCCCTTATGGGGAAGCGTGCTTTCCGTTTCCCTCCCATTCTGGGGGAGGGCAGGGTGGGGGCTTTCCTGCCCCTTACTCGAGGTAATCTTTGAGCTTCTTGCTGCGGCTGGGATGCCGGAGCTTGCGGAGGGCCTTCGCCTCGATTTGCCGGATTCGCTCGCGGGTAACGCCAAACCTCTTCCCTACCTCTTCTAGAGTTCGCTGGTGACCGTCGATCAAACCGAAGCGTAGCTGGAGGACTCTACGCTCCCGCGGCGTCAGCGTATCGAGAATGTCCTCCACCTCCGATCGGAGCATGGTCAGCGACGCGGCCTCCGACGGCGAGGTGGCCTCCTTATCCTCGACGAAGTCGCCGAGATGCGAGTCTTCCTCCTCACCAATAGGAGTCTCGAGGGACACCGGATCTTGCGATACCTTGACAATCTCCCGCACCTTCTCGGGCGAGATTCCCATCTCGTCCCCGATCTCCTCGTCGGTCGGCTCCCGGCCCAGTTCCTGGAGCAGGCGCCGGGAAACCCGGACCAGCTTGTTGATCGTCTCGACCATGTGGACGGGGATCCGGATCGTCCGGGCCTGGTCGGCGATCGCCCGGGTGATCGCCTGGCGGATCCACCAGGTGGCGTAGGTCGAGAATTTGAACCCCTTTCGGTGATCGAACTTCTCGACCGCCCGGATCAGGCCCATGTTCCCTTCCTGGATCAGGTCCAGGAACCCCATCCCGCGACCGATGTACTTCTTGGCGATCGACACCACCAGCCGGAGGTTGGCTTCGGTCAGCGCATGCTTGGCGCCGTCGCTGCCGGCCTCGATCGCCTTCGCCAGCGTCACTTCCTGCTCCGCCTTCAGCAACGACACTCGTCCGATCTCTTTCAAATACATCCGGACCGGGTCATCGAGCGAGACCGAGTCCATCGCCTCGATTGTGGCGATCAGCGCATCGTCGATCTCCACGACTTCCTCGAAGTCCCTTTCGCCGTCCGAGACCTCGATCCCCATATCGCGGAACACGTTGAAGATCCGGAACAGCTGGTCGGGGTCAAGCTCGACGTCGGGGAAGCCGGCCAGGATGTCGTCGGGACTGAGAAAGCCCTGGTCTTTGCCTTTGACAATCAGCGCCTCGGCGGAGAGCACCATCGGGTCCTCCGCACGGCCCGCGGGCTTCTTTAACCCTCCCCCTTTGGGGGAGGGCAGGGTGGGGGCCTTCTTTAGATCAACCTGGGCCATATCTCACGGCTTTCAACGAATCCAGCTCTCGGGCCAACCGGTCATTCTCCTGCATGAGAGTTACGAGCCGGGATTCATCCCCCGACGCGTGCGCCGCACGCATCTCCGCCACCAGCGTTTTCAGGCGCCGTTGGGCGGCGTTTATTTTAAGAGTTTGGAGGCACTGCTCCAGCGACTGGCGCAGCGCCGCTTCAGACCCACTGTCCAGCTCGGGGTAGCGGGTCATGGCGACCGCTGAAATCAGCGCCTGTTCATCGCGTTCGAAATCGGAAAGCCGGTCGATTGGAATCACCGTTCGATCGGCATCGACCAGCTGTTGCAGCCTCGCGAAAACCCGCTGGTAGGCCTCGGTCGAGAACGTCAGCCCCTGCAGCCGGTCGGCGACATCCGGCAGAAGATCTGGCCGCTCGATCAACAAGCCCAGCAAATAGCCCTCATCCTTTTCAAATCTCCCTCCGCCAATTCCCCGTGCCTCTCGGGGGAGGGCCGGGCCCGCCGGCCCACGCGAGCCGCGCGGAACGTGCGATGCGAGCGTTTGAGGCGTTCGGGTGGGGGCCTTGTTTCCACCCCTCACATCGCGCAGCAGCGCCGCTGCCTCGATGCGGAGCAATCCTGCGGCCTGCTGTGCATAGATCTCGAGCACGGACGCCTCCGGGATCTTCATCAGCACGGGAATCACTAATTCGGCGCCACGCCGCCGATCCTCGGCTTCCGTGAGATCCAGCCCGGCAACCGCCTGGCGCAGCATGTAATCCCATTCCGGTAACGCGTGCTCGCGCAAGGCCGGCCAGCCATCAGGATGCGCCCGCAGATAGTCGTCGGGATCCTTGCCCTGCGGCACGCGAACAACCTTTATATATATGCTCGACTTCGACGCCAGCTCGATCGCCCGCTGGGTCGCGTTCATCCCGGCGTCGTCCCGATCGAACGCCAGCAGCAGTTCCTGCGTCTCGCGCTTGAGCAACCGGACCTGGTGCTCGGTCAGCGCCGTCCCCGACGTCGTGACCACGTTCGTCACCCCGGCCTGCCAGGCCGTGATCGCGTCGAAGTAGCCCTCCATCAGGACAGCGTGCTTCTGCTCGTGGATCGGTTTCCTGGCCCGGAACAGGTTGAAGAGCGTCCGGCCCTTGTCATAGAGCGCGGTTTGCGAGGTGTTCAGGTACTTCGGCTGCTGGCTGTCGTCGATCACGCGGCCGCCGAAGCCAACCAGCTCGCCATGCTCGTCGTGGATCGGGATCATGATCCGCTGCCGAAACCGGTCCCATAGGTCGCCACCCTCCAACTTCGTCGCCAACCCCGCCTCAACCATCTCCCGATCCGACACACCGTGCTTTCGGAGGAAACGCACCAGGTTGTCTCGGTGCTGCCCCGCCGGCGCGAATCCGAGCATGAACTCGGCCATCGACTGCCTGGTGACGCCACGGGACTCCAGCTGGATCAGCGCGGTCCGGCCGGCCGGGTTCTCCAGCAGGATGTGGTGGTAATACTGCGCAGCCATCCCGTTGAGGCGGTGAATCGTCCTCTTTAGCTCTCGCTGACGGCCGGCGCCCGGAGACTCCTCCAGCACAACGCCCGTCTTCTCGGCGAGCAATCGGAGAGCCCCGCGAAAGTCGAGATGCTCGATGTCCTGGATGAAGGTGAAGTGGTCGCCGCCCTTCTGGCAGCCGTAGCAATGCCACAGCTGTTTTTCCGGCGAGACGTAG
>VBHQ01000098.1 GCA_005880395.1 Chloroflexota bacterium | reverse complement strand
CTCAACAAGCTCGACGTGCTCGGAATCGCCGACAACACCATCGTCGTCTTTACCTCCGACCATGGGCACTACTTCGGCGAGCACGAGTACTTTGGCAAGGCCGAATGGATCCACGATCCCGATGCGGTCATCTCTCAGGGCGCCGACGTCCCACTCTGGTTCTCGAAGTCATGGCTGCTGACCATCGGCTGGTCGCCGCTCTATCAGGAGCTCTATCGCGTTCCGTTCATCATCCGGGTGCCCGGCGTCCAGCCGGCGCGACGGCAGGCGCTGACGACCGCGCCCGATATCCCCGCGACCATCCTTGACCTCGCCGGCGTGGAACCGCTCGGGCAGATCAAGGGGCGATCGGTTCGCGAGGCGCTCACCGGGAAGGCGCCGGAACACCGCCCCTTCGTCATCAGCTCATGGCCGCTGTACTTTGCGAAAGGCGAGCTGAGCAGCGCCGTCGATTCGCGCCGCCGACGTATCGCCAGCCACATGCCGGTCACGGTGTCGAACCGGCGTTGGTCTTTGATCATGGGTGGCCCGGACGAAGCGCCCGAGCTCTACGACCTCGAGAAGGATCCCAAGGAATCGACGAATGTCTGGAGCCGCCACGAACGCGAAGGGGCAGCACTCTTTCGGGAGGCGATCGACTTCATGCGCTCGTTGAATGCCGCCGAGAAATTCCTGAAGCCGCGTGAGGACTCCCTCAAGCGGTTTGCGACCGCGGCAACGTCTCCCGCCCGCGAGTGACGACGACGAGCGCAATAACGGAAGGCAGGCCCGCGGTGATAAAGGCTGCTTTGAAGCCAACGCTCGCCGCCGTGAGGCCGGCCACCAGCGGGCCGAGCGTATAGCCGAGGTCCGCGCCAAAGCGAAACGTCGCGACGCCGCGAGCCGATTCGTGCTCTGGCAGGACATCGGCGAGCATGGCAGCCGGAGGCACGCCGGCGAACCCGGAGGCGACGCCAAGCAGTGCCATGACTAAGGCGAACGTGATGACGGTCGGCGACCAGCCGAGGATCATCGTGGCAACCGCCAGTAACGCGAACGCCGGAATCAGTACGAAACGCCGTCCGCGAGAGTCCGCCCATTTTCCCGCCGGGTAATAGACCGCGAACTCGGCGGCCAGCGATACCGCGTAGAGGACACCGATGCCGAACGTCGATAGATGGAGAACGTCCCGCGCGAACAGTGGCACAAGGGTGTTGAAGACCGCGCCGAACATCCAGAGGTTTGCCAGAACCGAGATGACCGAGCCCCCGAACCCCCGAATCCGAAACAGGGCTCGAACGGAATTTTCCGTCCCCCTCAGGGCGGTTTCCCTCCCCCTCGGGACAGTTTCCCTCCCCCCTTGGGGGAGGGCAGGGTGGGGGCTCTCAACCAACATCCGAAGCATCACGGCCGCGAGCCCGGCGGCGATGGCGGCCAGACAAAACAGCGGGACGTTCAACCCGAAGCGCCCCGCAACGACGCCGCCCAGGAATCCCCCAGCCACGACGCCGCCATTGAAGGCGCCGTAGAACAGGCTGAGGGCTCGCGCCATCCGCTCTTTCGCCACTCCCAGGATGAGCGCGTTGTACATCGCCGCGAACACAGTGCCGCCGCCGGCACCGGCCCCGGCCCAACAGATGAGCGCAATCGGAAAGCTTGGGCTCAAGCCGGTTAGCAACGCGCCAATCGCGAGCAGGCTCAGCCCCGCCGCGGCAGCGCGCCGGACGCCTAGCCGCCGCAAGACGGCGCCGGCGGCAATATCCGACATGAGCCGTGCGAAGTAGTACGCGCCCACCATGAGCCCGGTCTGGCCGTAATCCGCTCCGAGCGAGCGTGCGTAGAGCGGCAGGATCGGCAGGACGATCCCGGTGCCGAGATTGATAAATAGGGCAAGGGCGATGACCGCGGCGACGCTGCGCTCGGCAAGGATGATGCGGAGAGCGCCCCTCTCCTTCCCCGCCGCGGCGCTCACGCTGGCAGCTTAGCGGCGTGACGTTTCATGCTCACGCCCGAAAAAGGAAAAGGGGCACCTGCTGCTCAGCTGATGTCAGCGATCCGTGGTGGCCGTTGAACCGAGCCTGCGCCGGATCGATGGCGCGCTCGACGATGCCGACGGGACCAAAGGCTGCCGCGACGACGTCGCCGATCCGTTGTCGCGCCAGGTCGCTGACGGATGGACCAAAGATGCCGGTTGCGATCGCCTCCTCGGCGGTCCAGACCCACATCCGGTCGCCGAGGTTGGAGCGCCAGGCGCTCACAACGTCCGCGGCGGCCCCAGGCGCCGTCCTCACGTATCGCGCACGCGCCTCACCGGCCAGCATCGAAACGCCCGCCGCCAGTGCCGGATGGTCGGCCAGGTCAAGCCGCTGCTCGGGCCGCAGATCGACCATGCCGTGGTCACCGGTGACCGCCAACAGCGTATCGGCTGGAAGCTGTTCGACAAGCATCCGTAGCGCGTTGTCCACCTTGCTCAGCTCGCTTCGCCAGGCCTGGGAGGCAACGCCATGAACGTGCCCCGCCGCGTCCAGCCCAGAGTGATAGCCATAGACGAACGTTCGCGGCGCCTGCAATAGCTGGAGGGCCGTCTCGGACACCGCCGCGAGCGAATCGGCCGGGTGGAACCGCTCTCCTCGTCCGATCGCTCGGGTCAGCCCCGAGCCCTCGTGGAAAGCCGGGCCGAGATGATGGCTCCGAAGGCCAGACGCCCCAGCCTGCTCGGCCAGTGTCCGCCGGGGCTGGAATTGCTCGGGCACCAGTTCGTCGAGCATGTCCCGCCGCGGGCCGACCCCGTAAAGCGACCAGGTGAGAGCGTTGAACGCCCGGTCGTAGCCGGGTAGCACCATGGTGTAGCCAACAAGCCCGTGCTCGCCGGGCGGCCGCCCGGTGGCGATCGAGCTCAGGCTGGCGGCCGTCGTTGCCGGGAACCCGGCCGTCAGGGGGTCGCCGGCAATCGAATTGAGAAACGGCGCCGACGGAGTGTTGACTTTAACCAGTTCCCAGCCAAGGCCGTCGATCAGGAGGAGGAGGATTCGCCTGGTGGACTCGAGGCTAAGCCGGTTCTCGAACCCCGCCAGCCCGAGCGAACTGAGCAATGATGGGATCAGTTCAGCGAGCGACCGGACGCCGTAGCGAGGCACCGGAATTGGGGGCGCCGTCAGGTTAGGCAAGCCGGGCCTGACTGGTAAGCTACCCCGATCCCGGTTAGCCCGGATAGCATGAATTGTTTGACTTTCGCATCCCGCTTTTGTATACAGATGGATAGTGCCGGAAGCTAGACCGCGGCGGCGCGCCCAGATCGAATCGGTCGGCCGCCAGCCTTCTGGCAGCGGCGGCAATGGGACGAACGGATCCGGGTCGCCGGACCCCGTTGGGCGGGCCGGCCAGGGCATCTCGGCCCAGGACGCCGACCTCCTGCTCTCGGTCCTCCGGGAGGTCAAGCGGGGGAATTTCTCGGTTCGCGTCCCCGACCGAAGTACCGGACCAATGGCTGCGATCGCCGCCGAGATCAACGGGATCATCGAGCTGAACGAGCGCAACACGAAGAACCTCTCTGCCGTCGCGCGAGTCATCAGTTCCGTCGCCGAAGGCGACCTCTATCAAACGATGGATCTCGAGCCTGACGGCCGGCCGCTCGAGGGCCAACTGTTGCGGACCGCCCGGACGGTTAACTCGA
>VBHQ01000097.1 GCA_005880395.1 Chloroflexota bacterium | reverse complement strand
GGATTACAGCAACGCCTCGATCGGTGGCGAGGTGAATTACACGGTCGAGCCCAGGCAGCCGGGCTCATCCTTCAAGCCGTATACCTATGTCACCGCGCTGTTGAACGGGTGGACGCCGGCCTCGCCGCTGGACGATAGCAACGGCGCCCACGCCTTTCCCGGCTACCCGGTGCACGACTGGGACGGCAAGGAGCTGGGAACCATCACGCTGCGCCAGTCGCTCCAGCAGTCGCGAAATATCTCATCCGTCCATCTCTTCAAGGAAGTCGGGGTCCAGAAGGTGCTGACGACCGCGACCAGCATGGGGATCACGACCAAGCTCGATCCGACGCTGCCAACCACGCTCGGTGCCAGTGAAGTCCGGATGATCGACCATCTCTCGGCATACAGCGCCTTCGCCAACGGCGGCACGAAGATCCAGCCGATGGATATCCTGGAGATCCGCGACGCCGCCGGCAATGTTCTCGAGTCGCATCCCCCGCAGACCGACGCGGGTCCTCGGGTGCTGCCGGCGTCGGCGACCTACCTGCTCACCGACATCCTCAAGGGCGCCGTTCATCCCTCGATGGGCTTCCCGGTAGCCGCCAAGTCGGGCACGACGACCGACTTCAAGGACGCCTGGTACGTCGGCTACACCAGCGATCTCGCCGTGGCCTCGTGGATGGGCCGAACCGTGAGCGAGCCCACCCCGCACAACGAATCGATGTCCACCAGCCGCTACGGCGGGCTCTGGGGCGAGGTCGGTCCGGCATTCTCCTGGCGCGAGTTCATGACCAGCTACTACCGCGGCAAGAAGCCCGCAGACTGGACCCATCCCGCCGAGGTCTCGTCGATGACCCTCTGCAAGCTGAGCGGGCAGCCGGCGCCGGCGGAGGTTTCTGCTGACCTGGCGGTGACCGATTTGGTCGTTACACCGGACCCGGCGGCGCCCCGAGCCGCCTGCGGGGCAGCGCCGGCAAGCCCAGACCCGAACGCGAGCCCTCCGCCGCCGGCCGACACCGGGGGCTAACGCCGCCGATCGGTCCTTGACGCTTGGCCGGAAAGCGACTTTACTCAGAGTCGTGGTCCGCCGTCCGCACGCGGGTACGGGCCAGAATGAAGAGCCCGACCTCCCGCCGAACATCTTTGTTATCGGCCTGCTGCACGAGCTCCGGAACGCGGGGTACACGCGGCAGGCGTGGGCTGCATTCTGGCGTGCCTCCTGGGTCCGATCGATGCAGATTCTGCAAATGAGCGACGAACTTCGGGCGTCATGGCTGCGCTTCACCATTGCGGGAGCGATCGGGATCATGGCGGCCGGCGGCGCCGTGTTCTGGTACTTCGGCCTGGCGGAGGCGCTGCCCTTCCTGCTTACCAGCCTGGTCTGGTGGAGCCTGCTGATGTTCGACCTGTCGCTCCATCTCGGCCTGATGGTGAATCTCGAATCGGGGGAGATGTTACAGACACTGGGCTGGCCCAACCGGCTGACCGAGATCCGCGGTTTTGCCGCCGTCTGGGTTGCCTGGGCTGCCCACTGGGCCAGCGGCGGCGCCTACCTGCCCCTGGTTGCCGTCTTCGCGATCGCCGCATTTACCGACCTGGCGGATGGGTGGCTGGCGCGACGCCGGCATGCCTCAACCCGATGGGGGCGCCTCTACGACCCGGTCATCGACGGCATTTTCTTCAGCGTGGCGGCGATCTCACTGGCCGCCATCGGCGTGCTGCCGGAGTGGCTGGCCGCGCTGGTCACGTTCCGGTATGCCCTCCCGATCGCTGGCGGGCTGGCCTTCCTCGTCATCAGGCGCCGGACGTTGCGGGTTCGGCATACGCCCTGGGGGAGGGCCTCGTCGTTCGCCATCGCGTTAACGGTGTTCGGGTCGGCTGCGGCAACATTTCTGCATCTCCCCTTTAACAAGGTCGGCCTTGTTTTCTACCTGCTGGTTGGCATCACCGCATTAGGTGCCCTGATCACGATCCTGCTGAAGGGGATCGAGCAGGCCTAGCTTCACCCTGAAAGCGGCTGTACTCGGCCGCATGAGCGGGGCAGAAGTACCAACTAAACGCGTTGCCGCGATCGCTGGTCAGCCAAACGACGTAATGACAGCGGCACGGGTGCTTGATTCGAAATTCGCGGCGCTGGCTCTGCTGCGAGGCATGAAAGGCCTCCATGTGATCCGGGCAGAGATGCCAGCCATAGGTTTCCGCCGGCCGAACGGGAGCTTTCCACGCAACGAAGGAGCAGCCGCATGGATAACTCAGGCTGAATTGGCGAGGCCGGTCGCGATTCGTCACGCGACCAGTATCGACGTTCGCTTCTTAAGACCGGCCAGACGGCCGCTGCCTAAAATGGCGTCGGTGCGCGTTCGCGAGTCGATCGTGGTCGCTCTTGCCTTCTTGCTCTCCGCGTGCGGGACGGCAACGAATGGAACGAGCCAGGCAACCATCAAAGTAGGCGCGGTTTTTCCGCTGACCGGCCCCCAGGCTCCGTTGGCGAGGCAAGAGTACGCCGGGGTCCAGATCGCCCGTGACTTCGTCAACGCCGACGGCGGGGTCAATGGGGTCCCGGTTTCGCTGATCACCAAAGACATCACCGAGACCTCGCAGGCGGCCGCGCGTGTCGCCGAATTGAAAGAGGCCGGCGTGAGGAGCGTGATCGGCGGGTATTCGAGCAGCCTCTCGATGCCAATCAGCGCCGCCGCCCAGGCCGATGGCCTGCTCTATTGGGAGGCCGGGGCCGTCGCCGACCAGCTCACCGGCCGCGGCTACCCGCTCGTCTTCAGGGTCGGCGCCACAGGCTCCAACCTTGGATCGATGTCGAGTCACTTTGCCGCCACGGTGCTGGCGCCACGTCTCAACACGGCACCCGGCCAGTTGCGGATGGTGATCGTCCACAACGTCGACGGCTATCCCACCTCGGTCGCCAGCGCCGTAAAGAAGCAGGCGCAGGTGGAGGGGATTCCGGTGGTCGGGGAGGTGCAGTACGATGCCCGCGTTCCAGACTGGCCAGCGGTGCTCGATGAAGTCCGCGCGACGTCACCGAACATCCTCGTGCTGTCGTCCTACATCGCTGATGGCGTCGATTTTCGTCGGGCGATGCTCAAGAGTGGTCTGCATGTCGACGCCTTCATCGGCTCGACGATGGCCCAGTGCGTGCCGGACTTCGGCGCGATGATGGGCGCCGACGCGATCGGGGTCTTTGCGTCCGACCGCCCGCCGGCTGGGTTCAAGAGCGCGACTGGACTCGCGGCTGCTGCACGAGCGCTGGACTTGCCGGCCGGAACGCTGGCGAATGGCGCCGGCGTGAGGTTTGCAACGGCTGGCGAGCAGACGGGCCAGAACAGCCGCGCCGCGAGCGTGATCTGGCAGTGGCAGGGCATCCGCAACAGCGTCACGGTGTATCCAGCGGTCTTCGCGACCGGCACACCGAGCTTTATCCCACTGCCAAGGTGATCCAGGCCCGACTCGCCGCTCCGCGGCGGGCCGCGCTGCTGACGAGCCTGGTTCTCGGCGCGGCTGTGGTGCGAGCCTTGCTGCTGCCGATTGGCGACGGGTTCAGCACGGCGGTGTTTGCTGCCTCCCTCCTCGCGATCGCGGTAATCGACGGGCGGGCACTCAGACCCTCCCCCGTAGCGGGGGAGGGAGCGACCCCAGCGTGGCGTTTGGCCTGGAGTGTGCTCCTCGGCGTTGTCGTCGGGATGTTGCTGATCGGTCCGGCGATAACCGATCGATTGGCTGACCGACCGATCGGCGACTTCTGGTCATGGGCGGCAATCGCGGCCATCGTCGCATCCCTCGAGGAGACGGCCATTCGCGGGGTGCTCTATCGACACTGGCTCGCCGAAGCCGGCCCGCTCGCCGCGGTTGCCATCGGCGCCGTCGTTTTTTCGCTCATCCATCTGCCGCGCTACGGTCTCACCGCATTACCGCTCGACTTCGCGGTAGGCCTGGCCCTGGGTGGGCTCCGGTCGGTGACGAGCCGAGTCATCCCTTGTGCGGTGGCCCACACGATCGCCGATTGGGGCGCCTGGTTCTGGGCCTGATGCAAGCCCGGCGCGTCGGCCTGGTTGCCCTGCTGCTCGGCTTGCTTTCCGCAGCGCTGCTTCATGGCCGGCTCGGCGCGCCGCCCGTCTACGACGGCATCGTGGTTCCCCCGGCGCCCTATCGCTATGAATCGCCACCGCCAAACTTGCGTAACGGCAATCAGCTACCGCTGGGCGGCCAGGCGGTTCTCCCAGCTCCGAACGGGACGGTCGCAGGTGGTGGCGTTCAGACCGACGATCAACAGGTCATCACCTTCTGGGGACTGGGAACCCTCAAGGCACCCGCGGGGACGAGCAGCGTCACGTGCACGATTCAGCCGGTCGCCAACCCACCCGCGCCGCCAGCCGGGGTCGAACTTCGTGGGAATGTCTACGCCATCAATTGCGTCGGCCAGCCGGCGAATGGCAAAGTCACGGCGACCACGACCTTCCACCTTACGATGCGAATTCCTCCGGGGACCGTGAACGACATCCGCTACTACGACGGCCAGAGCTGGCACAACCTAACGACCCTCTTCGCGGGCGGCGGGGATCCGTACGCGAGTGTCAACGCACCCGGGTTTGGTGAATACGCGGCGATGGCCCGCAGCGGCACGGCGACCTCCAGCAGCCCGTTCAGCGACCTCAGCCGATATCTCGAGTTCTACGGCATCCTGGCGCTCGTATTGCTCTTCGGCATCATCGCCGTGGCGCAAGAGATCAGGCGACGCCGACAGCGCCGGCCGTCGACCGTGAAGAAGCGATAAGCCGGGGCTGCGCTATCGTGTTTGCCATGACACTCCTCCCGTTGCATGCATTCGGCACCCGTTACGACCTCCCTGCGCCCCTGTACCTGTTTTTGATCGGTGCCGGCGCCGTCGTCTTCCTGTCGTTCTTGTTAGTCCTGCAGCGTCCGGTGCTGCGCGTGCGGCCCACGGGCGAGGACGTCCCCGCCGTTCCGAGAACACCGAGCTGGCCCGGGTGGTTGATGGTCTTGCTCGGCTTGGCCATGATCTACGGCGGGCTCTACGGATCGCAGAGCACGCCGGACAATGTGATCGTCACGGCCTTCTGGCTGGTCTTCTGGATTGCGGTCCCGATCAGCATCGCCGTGGTCGGCAATTACTGGCCCTACATCAGTCCGCTGAATGTCGTGGCTCGCCTGGTCGGTCCTCGAGCGCGGCTCGAATGGCCGCGCTGGTGGGGGTACTGGCCGGCGACGATTCTCTTCTTTCTCTTTGCCTGCGGCGAGCTGATCTTCAATGGCGTGACGACGACGCCGGCGGGTGCGGCCCAGGTCATCC
>VBHQ01000038.1 GCA_005880395.1 Chloroflexota bacterium | reverse complement strand
AAGAAACAGGACCGCCTGCATGTCATCACCGGGAGCGTTCCCAACCCCCTGTCCCTGCCGCCCGGTTGCGCCTTCCGACCGCGCTGTCCGGTCAAGGCCCCGCTCAGCGACACCGACGTGCCGGCCCTGAAGGCCGTCGGCCCCGAGCACCTGGTCGCCTGCTGGCAATACGGATGATCAAGCTGGGGAGTCGGCAGAAGCCCGAAGCCGCGCAGCCAAACGGCCATCCGCTGCTGGACGTGAAGGACCTCGTGAAGTACTTCCCAATTAAAGGGGGACTGCTCCAGACTACGGTCGCCAATGTCAAAGCGGTGGATGGCGTGAGTTTTGACATCAAGCAAGGTGAAACGCTTGGACTGATCGGTGAATCCGGCTCGGGCAAATCCACGGTCGCACGCACCATCCTCAGGCTCATCCCGCCGACCTCGGGTGACGCCCTGCTCGAAGGCCGCAGCATTTTCAAGGCTGGCAAGAAGGAGCTGCATGAAATTCGGCGGGAGGTGCAGATCATCTTTCAGGACCCCTACGGGTCTCTCAATCCGCGGATGTCAGTCGGGGAGATCGTGGGCGAAGGACTGCTCGTCCACGGCATCGGTTCGGCCCACGAACGTGAGCGCATCGTCAGTGAGCTGCTCGAAGTCGTCGGCTTGCGCGGGCAGTATCGGGGCCGGTTCCCTCACGAATTCAGTGGGGGGCAGCGGCAGCGCATCGGTATCGCCCGCGCCCTGGCGCTTCGGCCAAAGCTGATCATCGCCGACGAGCCGGTGTCGGCGCTCGACGTTTCGATCCAATCGCAGATCCTCAACTTGCTCGAGGACTTGCAGAACGACTTCAATCTGACCTATCTCTTTGTCGCTCACAACATGGCCGTCGTGGAGCAGGTCAGCGATCGGATCGCCGTCATGTACTTGGGCAAAATTGTTGAGCTCGCTCCCAGCGAGCAGCTGCTGCGGAGTCCCCGGCATCCATACACGAAGGCCCTGATTTCCGTGGTCCCGGTTCCCGATCCGACCCTCAAGCGCGAGCAGCAGGTCTTGAAGGGAGAAATTCCCAGCCCTACGAACCCGCCGTCGGGCTGTCATTTCCGCACGCGCTGCCCGATCGCAACCGATTACTGTGCCGAGGTCGAGCCGCCGCTACGCGAGGTGGCCTCAGGGCAGTGGGCGGCCTGTCACTACGCCTGACGCGGAAATGCTTGGAACCAGCTATCCGCTTCTGCCGCGCGAGGGCGCGGTAACCCGGGCCAGCCAGCCGCTCATGGCGTGCATGCGCCGCAGGCTGCGCCAGGTATCGATCCAGCTTCCCAGGTAAACGAGGGCCAGAGCGGCCGCCCCGATGACGACGTCCAGCCGGCCCCGATCGGGCGGCGTCGTATTGTAGTGAGCCCAATACGTGAACTCGCTGTCGTTTACCGCTGATACGCCTATAAAGGCCAGCGCGAGGAGCGCCGCGGCGAGCCAGATCCGGCCACGGCCAGCGAAGCCGAGGCGGAGCAGTCCCATCCCCGGTACCAGAGCCAACGGCCAGACGTTCTTTGCTTGAGGCGCTCCCGGCTCTCGTGCCTCGCGCGCGGCGAAGCCATCGACGGCGACAATGAAGCCGATGACGCCGGCGTACCAGCCGGTCGATATGAGGTCAACCGGCGCAAAATGAAAGTGAAGGGTACGGAAACTCGGGGTTGTCAGCAACCAGGTTGCCCAACCAGTCCAGGCGGCGAGGGCCAATCCGGCCGCCAGCAGCGCCCGGCCGTGGTACGGACGAGCGGTCACCATCACGGTTACTACCAGGCTGACCGCGACCACCCACGCCAGGGGATTCGTCCAGCCGAACACGCGCGGTAGGTTGCCAACCGCGATCTGAATCGTCCACGGGGTCAGCACGCTGAGCGTGGCCAGACCGACGATCATGATGTCGCGGCTGGATCTGCCAGAAAGCCGAATGGCGAGACCGCCGACCTGCTGCAAGCCCGAGGCCATCGCAAACGCCAGGGCAAGCCCGACACAGAAGACAGCGACGACCAGCAGGATCTCTGAATTCGAGTTAGCCCGCGTGAGCAGGTATGCGATCGCAAACGGGACGGCGACCAGCAGCATCCCGATGACGAGATTCCGAACCGAGCCAGAGGTCTGGGACATCGCTGCCCCGCCAGTTTAGGTCCGGATAGAATCGCGCGGTGCTGCGAGGCAGGCTGTGGCGCCACCCGGATTTCCTCAAGCTCTGGGCCGGCGAGACCGTCAGCGAATTTGGGTCGCAGGTTACGTTGCTGGCCGTCCCCACGGTCGCCATCCTGGTACTGCACGCCGGGCCGTTTCAGGTAGGCATCCTGTCGGCGCTCGAGTTCCTCGCGTTTCCGACGCTCGGCCTCGTGGCGGGCGTCTATGCGGACCGCATCAAGCGCCGGCCGATCATGATTGCCTGCGATATCGGCCGGCTCCTGGCACTAGGCTCCATCCCGATCGCCTTTACGCTCAACGCGCTTACGCTGGGCCAGCTTTATGTCGTGGCTCTGCTCACCGGGATCTTCAACGTGTTCTTCGACGTGTCATACCAGTCCTATTTGCCCGCGTTGGTCGAACGCACCAACCTGATCGAGGGCAATACCAAGCTCGAGGTGACCCGTTCCGGGTCGCAGATCGCCGGTCCTGCGGTCGCGGGCTTCTTGATCCAGTTGATTGGGGGCGCTCGCGCCGTGGCCGTCGATGCGATCTCGTTCCTGGCCTCGGCGCTGGCGCTGGCCGTGATCCGGAAGCCTGAGCCGAATCCAAATCCCGGCACGGCCTCCGGACGATCCGGGTTCTTCGCCGAGATGCGCGAAGGCATCGAGGTGGTGTTCAAGAATCCGTATCTCTGGCGGATCGCCGGCTGTACGGCGACTACGAACCTGGGATCGAACATGGTCTTCGGCGCGGTTTTCCTGATCTTTGCCTACCGCGACCTGCATCTTTCGGCGGCCGTCGTCGGGATCGTGTTCGGGATCAGCAGCGGAGGCTGGCTGGTGGGCGCCTTTCTCGCATCCTGGGCCGCGCGCAGCCTCGGCCTCGGTTTGACGCTGGCACTGGCGATTCTCCTCGGCGGCTTGATCACACTGGCGACCCCACTGGCGCTGCTTGGTGCACCGGTGGTAGTTCTCGCGGTGCTCGGTTTCCTGAACAACCTGACGGTGCCCATCTACAACATCAACCAGGTCAGCTTGCGGCAGGCGATTACGCCCGATCGGGTCCAGGGTCGAATGAACGCGACCATGCGAACCATCGTGTGGGGGACGATTCCGTTCGGGGCGTTCGTTGGCGGCATTCTGGGCACGGCGATCGGCGTCGTGCAGACGATCGTGGTGGGCAGCCTGATCTCGGTTTTCGCCGCCCTATGGTTACTGCTGGGGCCGGTGGTTGCTCTCAAGGAACAGCCCGCCCCGGTCGGCGCATGAGCCATCGACTGCTGATCCAGGAAGCCTGCCTTGCGGATGGGCGCTCGCCGGCACTCGAGGTGGGCGTCGACCTGATGATTGAAGACGGCCGCATTGCGTGGTTGCGACCGCACGGTGAATCAGATGCGGGCGACGCCGAGGTTCTCGACGCCGGAGGCGCCACCATCGTTCCCGCGCTGGTCGATGCGCACAGCCACCTGACGATGCCCGGCGGTAGCCATTGGATCGAGCGAGGATCGGATCCGCCTGAACGATTGCGCGACGTTGCCCGGCGCAATGCGGCGCGACTGGTAGAAGCTGGCATCCTCTGGGCGCGTGATGTCGGGTCGCCGGCCGGCCCGGACGGTCGTGCCATCAGCCTGGCCGTTCGGTCGGACATGAGCCAGCAGCAGAACTCGCCCTACATCCGGGTGGCGGGCACCTGGATTGCCAAGGAGGGCTACCTGCCGATGACGATCGCGGTCGCGGACGGCGATGGCCTGCGCGATGCGGCGCTGGTGCAGCTCGATGCCGGTGCCGATTTCGTCAAAATCATGCTCGACCCTCCCGACCGGTCCGATCGCTGTCCGTTTACGGTCGACGACGTCCGCCTGGCGGTTGACGCCGTGCACCGACGAGGCCGACGAATCACGGCACACGCCACGATCCTCGACGGCGCGCGCGTTGGCGCGGAAGCCGGCGTCGATTCAATCGAGCACGGGATGGAACTCGACGATGAGATTGCGGCGACGATGCACGCGAACAACGTCGCCCTCGTGTCGACGCTGTCCGTACTTGCGAGCTGGGCCACGTTTGCCCGGACGACGCGGATCGAGCGGTTCGCCGGCGAGGAGGGAAAGCGCAAACTGGCGGCTCGGCGGGAGGGCGCCTTCGCCGCCATCAGGGCCGCCTACCGCGCTGGAGTACGGATCGCGGCCGGGTCCGATTTTGGCGGAGGTTCTGTACGGGCCGGACATCTGGCATGGGAGGTGGAGCAGCTGGTCGAGGCAGGCCTCCCGCCTCACGAGGCGCTGGCCGCCGTGACGTGGCGCGCCGGCGAACTGCTGGACGTGGAGCACGCGGGCCGGCTGCAGCCGGGGGATCCCGCTGACCTCGTGCTGGTACACGGCGATCCGCTCAGCGACCCGCGAGCGCTCTGGCGGGTGTGGACCGTGTTTAAGGGCGGGCAGCGTATCGCATAGCGGCTATTCGCCGTCAGCGGGGTCGGCAGCAACAATACCGAAGGTGTTGCAAGGAATCACCGCCTGCAAACCTTACGGCATAATGAAACCTCACTTTTCGCGTATTTCCCCAGGAGTTTTGCCCTGCCCCAGCTTCGCCAAGATCTGATCACCGGCCGATGGGTGGCCGTCGCGACCGAACGTGCCAGGCGGCCCGATTCATTCACCCAGGCAGCCAAGGAAGCGGTCGCGGCCCGCGACGTCTGCCCCTTCTGTCCCGGGCACGAGTCGATGACGCCGCCCGAGGTGCTCGCCTATCGCGCCCCCGGCAGTCCCGCCAACGGCGAAGGTTGGTGGATCAGGGTCGTGCCAAATCTTTATGCCGCGTTTCGCCTCGAAGCGGACGGCCAGGAGCGCCGGGAGGGTCGGTTCTCGCAGCGAGATGCGATCGGCGCCTGCGAGGTGCTGATCTCGAGCCCTGACCATCGCGCGCCGACCCCGTTGTTGCCGCGCCGGCAGGTCGAGGAGATCGTTCAATCGTATGTTGACCGCTACCGCCACCATGCGCAGAATCCGGCGTTAGAACATGTACTGATTCTGTATAACCACGGCCGGCCGGCGGGCGCCTCGCTCGAGCACCCGCACTCCCAGCTCTATGCCATCAACCTGGTGCCGCCGACCTTCAATGACGAGCTCGGCGGTGCTCGGCGCTTTCTCGATGCCCAGGCGGGCTGCGCCTTCTGCCGGACGATGGAGGACGAGCGGGCGGCTGGATCGCGGATCGTTTTCGAGAATGACGCCTTCGTCGTCTTCGCACCGTTTGCGGCCCGAACGCCGTTTGAGACCTGGATCATGCCCCGGCGCCATCGCGCCTCCTTTGGCGAACTCGATCTGTCGAGCGAGAAAGCGGCCTTCGCGGAGGCACTGCAACTGACGCTCACCGCGCTGCACGAAGGCTTGAACGACCCGCCTTTCAACTATTACATCCATAGCGCGCCCCTGAAAGCCAGCGTCGATCGCGATTATCACTGGCATTTGGAGCTGATCCCCAAGCTCAGCACCGCCGCCGGCTTCGAATTGGGAACGGGGATGTGGATCAACGTCGTCAAGCCGGAGGATTCCGCGGCCTTCCTCCGCGACCGGATCCAGAAAAAGGTCGGACAGCCAGCATGAAAGCGGTGGTGATGGCTGGCGGCGAGGGATCCAGGCTGCGCCCCTTGACGAGCGGGATTCCCAAGCCGCTGGTTCCGGTGGTGGGCAAGCCGGTGATGGAGCATATCCTCCGGCTGCTGCGCCAGCACGGCGTCAGCGATGTGATCGTGACCCTGCAGTACCTCGGCTCGGCGATCCGCGACTACTTCGGCGATGGCTCGGACTTCGGCGTTGACATCACCTACGTCGTCGAAGATGCGCCGTTGGGGACGGCGGGCAGTGTGAAGAACGCGCAGGAATACCTGGACGAGCCGTTCATCGTGATCAGCGGCGATGCGCTCACCGACATCGACCTCACCCGCGTCATGGCCTACCATCGGGAGAAGGGCGCCGCCGCGACGATCGTCCTGACGTCGGTCGCCAATCCTCTCGAGTACGGCGTCGTCATCACGAACCAGGATGGGACGATCAATCGCTTCCTGGAAAAGCCGTCCTGGGGCGAGGTCTTTTCCGACCAGGTCAATACCGGGATCTACGTCATCGAGCCTACCGTGCTCGACCTCCTGCCGCCGGCCACGGTCGTCGACTGGAGCGGCGATGTCTTTCCCAAGATGCTCACCAACGCGATGCCGCTGTATGGGTACCTTGCGTCCGGCTACTGGTGTGACATCGGAAATATCCAGACCTATTACCAGGCGAACTGGGATGCGCTCGAAGGCCGGGTCGACGTCGAGATCGCGGGCGAGCGCCGTCACGGCAACGTCTGGATGGGAGAGAACGTCGAAGTCGGACTGGGCGTTCGGATCGAAGGCTCCGCTTACATCGGCAACGATTGCAAGCTCAAGGCAGGCGTGTTCATCAACGGGCCGGTCTGCATCGGCAACTTTTCCGTCGTGGACGAGAACACGAAGGTCAGCAACTCGGTGATCTGGACCTATTCGTACCTGGGTGAGAACTCCCGGCTGCGGCAGGCGATCGTCTGCCGGCACTGCACGATCAAGAACAATTGCCTGCTCGAAGAAGGCGCGGTGATCGGCGACGACGTGGTCGTCGGCGAGGGCACCACAATCGATGCGGGGGTCAAGATCTGGCCCGATAAGGAGATCGAGCCCGGATCGACCGTGCACGAGAGCATCATCTGGGCAGGGCACTATAAGCGCGGGTTGTTCTCGTCTTATGGGCTCGTCGGACTGGTCAATATCGAGCTGACCCCTGAATACTGCGCGCGCCTCGGCGCGTCGTTTGGGGCGCTCTTTCCCAAGGGGGCGGCGATCGGGGCGGCCCGCGATGGGCAGCGGCCATCGCGGATGATCAAGCGGGCGATGGTTTCGGGCATGATGTCGTCGGGCGCCGAGATCATCGACCTCAGCGAGTTGCCGATTCCGGTGGTGCAGTTCTATACACGGGAACACCACGTCGCCGGATCGGTGCACGTGCAGATGTCGCCGCTCGACAGCCGCTCGGCCGATATCCGGATGTTCGACGGCAACGGCATCGTCCTCGACAAGCGAGCGGAGCGGAAGCTGGAAAACATCTTCTTCCGCGAGGACATCCGGCGCGTCCACTTCTACGAGATGGGCGACATCAGCTATCCGCAGGACACGATCGACTCCTACATCGATGGCCTGGTCGGCCAGGTCGATGTCGAAGCCATTCGGCAGGCGCATCAGAAGGTGCTGGTCGACTTCGACCATGGCAGCGGGTCGCTGGTGCTGCCGCGGCTCTTCAAGGAGCTGAACATCGAGGCGATCCCACTCAACGCCGGCTTCGACGAGACCTATCAATCGAAGACCAATGAAGCCTTCGACGAAGCCCGGCGCCAATCCGCCCTGATCACGCGGACGCTCGGCTGCAACCTGGGTGCCTACATCGACTACGGCTCAGAACGAATCTTCTTGATCGACGAGAAGGGTGAGTTGCTCGATCATCACGAGGCCCTCGGCGTGCTCGCGCTCCTCGCCCTGAAGGCAAAGCCGGGCGTGCTGGTCGCGCCGGCGACCGTTCCGCAAACCATCGCCGCGCTGGTTCGGCAGCTCCCCGGCTCCCACTTCGTGCCGGGCAAGGCCGAGCCACCGGCGTTGCTGCGTGCCGGCCAGCAGCATCAGGCGCGGCTGGCATCCGATGCCAACGGCGGCTACGCATTTCCCGACTTCCTCGTCGGATTCGATGCGATCTTCACCTTGATCAAGCTGCTCGAACTGCTGGCCAAAGACGGCCGGACAGTTTCCCAGGTCCGCGAGGAGATCCCGCGGGCAGCCTACGAGCACCGGCTGCAAACGGTTCCCTGGGACGCGAAGGGACGGGTGATGCGCACGATGGTCGAGATGCACCGTGACGCGCCGGTCGACCTCGCCGACGGGATCAAAGTCTTCGTCGACGGTGGCTGGGTGCTCGTGTTACCGGACCCGGATATGCCTCGGTATCACATCATCGTCAGCATGGAAGACTCAAAGCAGGCGCGCGAGCTCGCCGATCGCTACAGCGCGTTGGTGAAGACGGCCGTTGGTCAAGGCTCTTCTGGCGACGCGCTCACGCCGAACTGATCGGTTCATCCGAACCGCGCCCTTCTTCCGGGCGCTGCCCGGAAAGGTCAAGGCGATCTTGCCCCTGGCGCTTCGCGACGTCAACCATCGGGCGCGCTCGAGCCAGGCGCAGTGGTGGTATGACGATCCGCGGTTGCATATCGAAGCCTGGTGGCATGCGAAGACCGGCCGACTCGAGCTCGGCCTGCATCTCGAGGGTCCGCCGGCGTTGAACGAGCGCATTGCGGCCGGGCTTTCCCGTCAGATGTTGATGATCAATGCCCGGTTGGGCGGCCGGCTCGACCTGGAACCCTGGGACAAGGGGTGGATCCGTCTCTACGAGACGTACCCCGTCGACGTTTTCGACAGCGCGCTGGTGGCCTCGATGGCCGGCCGGATCGCCGAGCTGACCCAGGTCCTGTGGCCGATGTGCCGTGACTTGCGGGGGGTAAAATCCGCCTAGCCGAGCGGGTGTAACTCAGTTGGTAGAGTGCAACCTTCCCAAGGTTGAAGTCGCGAGTTCGAGTCTCGTCACCCGCTCCATGTTCTTTGGTCGCTCCGCGTGACGCACCATCAGACGAGTTGAATCAGTGACGTCTGGACGAGGGGTCCCGCAGCTTCTGCAAACCGTCCTGGATTGCACCGATGCGCGCGCACTCGCGGAGTTCTACCGGCAGCTGCTCGGTTTCGAGTACCGAGCAGGAGACCAGCCGCCAGCCTCTGGCGAACCCGACGCGAGAGGGCATGACTGGCTCGTGTTGCGTGACCCCCGCGGTGCTAACCGGCTGGCCTTCCAGCAGGTGGCAAAGCTCTTCAAGGTCACATGGCCGGAAGGCCCGATCCCCCAGCAGCTGCATCTGGACCTGACGGTATCCACGATCGAGGAGCTCCATGCCCAACACGACCGGGCCCTTTCTCTTGGGGCAACGTTGCTCCGCGACCGCTCGGACGATCCCGAGGAGCCGCTGCGTGTCTACGCCGACCCGGCAGGACACCCCTTTTGCATCTTCGTCGTCCGTGTGGCTCGCACGTGCTAGCCGCGCAGCCCCGCGGTGTTCAGGATCGCGTACGCCACCCAGGCGACCAGGCCGGCGGCGGGAATCGTTACGATCCAGGCGGCGACGATGTTGGCACCGATCCCCCACCGCAGAGCGGAGAGGCGGCGGGATGCGCCGGCGCCCATGACGGATCCCGTGACAACGTGCGTGGTCGACACGGGAAGGCCGAACTGGGTCGCAAACTGAATCACCGCCGCTCCGGTCAGCTGCGCCGCCATGCCTGTTGCCGGATCGAGCTTGTAGATGCGCCAGCCGAGCGTGCGGATGATGCGCCAGCCGCCGGCGTAGGTGCCGAAGGCGATCGCCGACGCCGATAGCAGAACAACCCAGATCGGCACTTTGAACGTCGAGAGACGGCCGGTCGCCACCAGCGCGAGCGTGATGACGGCCATCGTCTTCTGGGCGTCATTGGCGCCGTGCGAGTACGAAACCAGTGCACCGGTCAAAATCTGCAGGCGGCGAAAGGTCCGATTCAAGGGAGCGGGGCGAGACCGATGGAAGACGGCGAGCAGGATGGTCATCAGGATCGCCGCGATCAGGAAACCAGCCGGAGGCGACACAACCAGGGACAGCACAGTCTTCCAGAACTGGGAGCCCTTCACGCCGCTCAGCCCGTGCGAGGCGGCGATCGCCGCGCCGCTGAGGGCCCCCACCAGCGCATGAGTCGAGCTGCTTGGTAGGCCCAGGTACCAGGTGATCAGGTTCCATGTGATCGCCCCGACCAGCGCCGAGATGATGACGACGAGCCCCGCCTTGAACGCGACGATCTGGCCGATCGTGTTGGACACTTTCGCTTGAAAGAAGACGACCGTAACGATGGCACCCGCGAGGTTCAGGACGGACGAGATCAGCACCGCCATCCGGGGCGAGAGCGCGCGGGTTGACACCGAGGTCGCGATCGCATTGGCGGTGTCGTGAAAGCCGTTCGTGAAGTCGAAGCCGAGCGCGATGAGGATGGTGATCAGCAGCAGCAGCTGCTCAGGCATTCTTGATCGAAGTCGCCTCGAGCACGTTGGCGACGTGCTCGCACTGGTCCATGGTGGCCTCCAGCAGGTCGTAGAGGTCCTTCCACTTCACCAGGTCGGTGGGCGTCGCGCCGTCGGTAAAGAGCTGGGCCAACGCCTCGCGGGTGATCCGGTCGCCCTCGTTTTCCAGGCTGTGGATGGCCAGCCGATGAGGCCCCAGGTCGCGAAACCCCTCGAGGCCGGCGACCGCCTGCTCCAGCTCCTTTCCCGCCTTGGCCAGCGCCTCGCCCATCCGGCGGGCATGGCTGGAAATCTCCTTCACGCGGTAAAGATCGATCTTGTCGGAGACTTCCTCGGCGAGGTCGACCACCTCGTCCAGCGACGACGCGAGCGCGTAGATGTCCTCGCGTTCAAGCGGCGTGACGAAGGTGTGATTGATCAGGTTGTAGATCTCGTGCGTGACGTCATCACACTCATGTTCGAGCTCGCGCAGCCGGGGATGCCGCGTTTGACCTTCCAGCAGGCCGTTGCGTAATTGCTCGAGCGCCTCGTTGACCAGCTGACCCTGCCGGGTAAAAAGGGCATAAAAGCGGCGCTCCTCGGGTACGAGGCTTAGCCTCATACCAGACCTCCGCCTATCGTGGGACGCACCCTGAACACCTCAAGCTATGGCTGATTGTAGGGGCGGTGTGTAATCCGTCGATGTGCTGCTGGTTAAGCCGAGGTTAAAGAGCCGCGCGGAAGCCGAATGCGCATCCGGGTGCCAATATTCGGCGTGCTTTCGGCGATTATGGTGCCACCCTGCAGTTCGATCAAGTGACGGGCGAGCGAGAGCCCCAGCCCGCTCCCTGGCTTGGCGCCTCTCGAGCGATCGGCTTTGTAGAAACGCTCGAAGACTCTCGGCAGGTCCCGTGCCGGAATTCCCGGACCTGTATCGGAAACAACAATCTCAACCCGATTGCCCTCGCTCCGACCCCTCATCACCACTTCCCCCTCATTTGTGAACTTCAACGCGTTGTCCTCGACGAGTGCGCGAGCGTCGAAGGGAGCGCGATCGACCGGGACACCTTCATCATCGAGGGCCGCAAGCTGGCTGAGATTGGCAACCGTTGACTGCAGCCGCCGGGATTCCTGTAGGAGGCGGTTCAGAAAAAGACGCGCATCGCCCTCGGCGGGCAGCTCATCGGCGAGCGTCTGGGCGGCCAGGTCAAGACCGGCAAGGGGCGTTCGCATCTCGTGGGCAAGATTGGCAACGAACTGTTGACGGACCGTCTCCAGGTGACGAAATCGTGTGAGATCGCGAAACAACAAAAGCAGCCCGCCAGCGTTTAGAGGCACAGCCCGGACATAGAGCGTGCGGTTGGAGATCGAGAGACCAACTTCAGCAGCCTCCTCTTGGCCTCGCTGAAGGGCCTTCGCCGCAAGAGCGTTGATGCGATGTTCTCGCACCATCTCAAGGAGAGGTCGGCCGGCGGCGTCCGCCACCCCTGGAAACATCAGCGTCGCCGCTGGATTCAGCCAGCTGACGACTCCGCCCTCAAGTACGACAATGCCATCCTCGAGGTGGTCGAGCACCTCGTCAGCCAACTCTGGTTGGTGCCCTGGCGAAGACCTTCCGCCAAATCGCCATTTCATGCCTCGCCGGAATCTAGCAAAACGCTACGAGGACATCCTTCAAGGCGGTTTCCGCTCGAACCCCGGCAGGAGAGTCCTGGAAAGGTCTCAGGTATAGGATCCCAATCGTGACAATCCTTCTAATTGCCTAAGCGGATCCTTGTCGTCGAGGACGATGCAACGATTCGAGAGACGCTGAGCTTCAACATCAAGAAAGAAGGGTATCTCGTGTTGGCCGCGCAGGACGGCGCCGAGGCGCTGAGGAGCGCGCGAACAGCTCGACCCGACCTGGTCCTACTCGACCTGATGCTGCCGGAGATGAGCGGCCTCGAGGTCTGCCGGGTGCTGCGGCAGGAGGGGGACGTCCCGATCATCATGCTGACCGCTAAAGACAGCGAGGTGGACAAGGTCGTCGGGCTGCAGTTGGGCGCCGATGATTACATCACCAAGCCGTTCTCGTTACGGGAGCTCTTCGCCCGTATGACCGCGGTCCTGCGCCGCAGCGAGCAACGGGCGCTACCCGCCGCGGTCGACGAGGATCGGCTCGGTCGCCTAACGATCGACCGAGCCGGACGCCGGGCCATGATCGATGACACGGAATTGAAGCTCGCTCCCAAGGAATGGGAGCTGCTGGCCTACCTGGTGCGCCGCCCCGGTCGCGTTTTCACCCGCGAGATCCTACTCGAGCAAGTCTGGGGCTACAGCTACCTCGGCGACCGCAAGACCGTCGACGTGCATATTCGCTGGCTCCGCGAAAAGCTAGGCCGCTTCGGCAAGCTCGGCTTTCAGATCGTCACCGTCCGCGGAGCCGGCTACCGGATCGATCCGATGCGGAAGAGCGCCGAAGCCACGGCTTAAGGCCGCTCACGTGGACTTGAGAACGCGTCGTGGATCACGCTGCCGGTGAGCGCCAGGCCGATGCCGGCACCCACCCCAGCCGTAAGGTACGTCAGCCAGTCAGCGACCTGATGCAGGTGGAGGTAGAGGCCGCCGAGCACCAGCACGGCAGCCAGCACCAACCAGGTCAGTCGGTCCAATCAACCGCCGGTTGAGCCTGCCCCAGCTCCAAAGCCACCGAAACCGCCGGCGCCCGCGCCCGCCGGAACGATCGTGATGCTGTTGGCCTTGACTGTGCCATCAGCCTGGCGAGTGCCGACCACGGTCACGTTCTGACTCTCTTGCAGATCCGAGCTCTGGCCGACGACCGTCTTGCGCACGATCACGCTCGGGTCGAAGGTGACTTTGACGTCGGTATTGCAGCGGGCGTCATGCACGGTCAGCGAGTTACTGGTCAGATTGGTGACCGTACCGGTAGCGCCGCGGCGGGCGGCCGCACCTGACGCAGCGGCCGACGGCGACGCGCCAGGGCTTGGGCAAGCGGCGGCCAGCCGGCCGCCGAAGCCGGTCGCGCCACCGCGGTTCGCGTTGCCCGTGCCGTTGTTGGCTGCGGCGGCGTTCGCCGTGCCACCACCTCCAATCTTGTAACCACCGTAAAAACCGCCCAGCAGGGCGACGACGATGACGAGTGCAGCGATCGGCAGCTTGATCAATGTATGACCTCCTTGGGATTCATTCGTAGCGAAGCGCCTCGATCGGGCGGAGCCGTGCCGCCCGATTGGCGGGATAGAGACCGAAGAACAACCCGATGCCGACCGAAATGCCGAAGGCCATGAAGACCGACGGCATCGAGATGATCGGACTCGGCAAGGCGGAAACCAGCAATGGAAGGACCGGAGCCAGCCCGAAGGCAATCAGGATGCCGAGCGCGCCACCCACCCCGGAGAGGAACATCGATTCAATCAGGAACTGCAGCAGGATGTCCTGGCGGCGAGCCCCGATCGCCTTGCGGATGCCGATCTCCCGAGTCCGCTCGGTGACGGTGACCAGCATGATGTTCATGATTCCGATGCCGCCGACGACCAGCGAGATGCCGGCGATCGCCCCCAGCATCAAGGTCAGCACGCCGGTGGTTTGCGATGCGCTGTTCAGGACATCCTGCTGGCTCAGGATTTGAAAATCGGCCTGCGCCGGGTCGGAGATGTGATGCCGGTCGAGCAGGATCTGGGTAACTTCGGTGTTGGCCGCGGTGGTTGCGCTCGCACTCGTGGCCTCGACGTAGATCTGCTGCACATTGCGACCCCGCCCGCCCAGGAGGTAGTTCCACGCGGACGTGATCGGGACGACCACGATGTCATCCTGGTTGTTGAAGCCGCCGGAGGAGCCCTTTTGCGCAAAGACGCCGATGACCCGGAAGCTCTGGCCGTTGACCTTCATCGTCTGGCCGATGGGATCATTGGCGCCGAACAGGTTCGTGACGGTCGTCTGCCCAATCACCGCCACGCGGCTCGAGCCGTCGACGTCGGCCGCGGTGAAGAACTGGCCGCTCGCCAGCTGATAGTTTCTGACCGAGGGAAAGTTCTGCGTGGTCCCAGTTAGGCTGCTGCTCCAGTTCTGGTTCTGGTAGATCAGCTGGGCGCGTCCGTTCGCGCTCGGGATCGCGGTCACGACATCGGGCGCCGCCTGCTTGTTGGTGATTGCCGTGACGTCGTCGAGCGTCAGGCTGGAGCCGGTGCCGAAGCCCTGGGCGACCCCGCCAACGGCGCGAGCGTTGGAGGGAAAGACGGTCAGGAGGTTGGAGCCCAGGGATTGGATTTGCTGCTGCACCGCGATCGACGAGCCGTTGCCGACGCCGACCAGCAGGATGACGGCGGAAACGCCGATCAGGATGCCGAGCATGGTCAACGCCGAGCGCAAGCGGTTGGCGACCAATCCGCTGACCGCGAGACGCAACCCCTCGAGGATGCTCATTGCAGACGCGGGGAGAAGCCCGCCACCCCCGTGACCTGGGTTTGATCCGGCCGGCGTTCGTCGCTGACGACGATCCCGTCACGCAAGCGCACAACCCGTTGCGCAAAGGCAGCGATGTCCGGCTCGTGCGTGATAAGGACGATGGTGCGGCCCTGCTCGTTCAGGTCGCGCAGAAGCTTCATGATCTCGGTGCTCGACTCGGAGTCGAGATTGCCGGTCGGCTCGTCGGCCAGCAGGAGGGCGGGGTCCGTGACCAGCGCCCGGGCGATCGCAACTCGCTGCTGCTGCCCGCCTGAGAGCTCGCTCGGCACATGATGGGCACGCGCAAGCAGACCGACCGCCTCGAGTGATGCCAGCGCCCGTTCCTGGCGCTGCTGCACATCACCGGCATAGATCAGCGGCATCTCCACGTTGTGGATCGCGCTCACCCGCGGGATCAGGTTGA
The DNA here is from genome assembly GCA_005880395.1 of Chloroflexota bacterium. Lineage (GTDB taxonomy): Bacteria > Chloroflexota > Dormibacteria > CF-121 > CF-121 > CF-13. The sequence continues at coordinate 139 of VBHQ01000038.1, read as the reverse complement.
ACGACTGAAAGACAAAGCCGATCTTCCGGTTGCGGACCCAGGCCAGCTGGTCCTCGGTCAAGTCGGAGACGTCATAGCCGTCGAGGATGTAGGTGCCCGCGCTTGGGAGATCGAGGCAGCCGATGACGTTCATCAGCGT
>VBHQ01000096.1 GCA_005880395.1 Chloroflexota bacterium | reverse complement strand
ATCCTGATGGACGTGCGCATGCCGAAGCTCGACGGCCTCGAGGCCTCTCGGCGAATCCTGAAAGATGGGGGCGACGGCACGCGGGTCGTCATCCTGACCACCTTTGACCTCGATGAATACGTCTACGCGGCGCTGCGCGCCGGCGCCAGCGGGTTTCTCCTCAAGGACCTGACGCCCGAGCAGCTGGTCTCCTCGATCCGCATCGTCCTGAACGGGGACGCGTTGCTGGCACCATCGATCACCCGGCGATTAGTCGAGCGTTTCGCTCGCCCGGATACAACTTCGCGCGGGACCGCCGACCTTTCGACGTTGACCGCCCGGGAATTGGAAGTCCTGCGGTTGATGGCGCGCGGGCTGAGCAACGCCGAAATCGCCGAGCGCCTTTTTCTGAGTGAGACGACGGTCAAGACCCACGTCGCGCGAATCTTGCCCAAGCTGGACCTCCGCGACCGCGTGCAGGCGGTGGTCTTCGCTTATGAGTCTGGCTTGATCACCCCCGGCGACTGAGCGCTAGGCTCCCGTCACGTCCCGACGCTGAAAGATCAAGAGGCCGAGCAGCGTGAAGATGACCAGGTAAACGACGAGTGTGATGACTCCGCGGCCGGCGGAGACGAGCGGCGCGCCTGCTTCAGAACCCCGATAGCTGAGCGGAAAACTCGCGTTGACGGCGCTGGCATTGACGCCGGGAAGGAACTTGAGGATCTCCTTGACGCCGGACACGTCGCGGAGCAACTGGGCAACGAGCGCCTCGCCGACAAAGAGATAGGTCAGCCCGCCTCCGATCGCGGCCGCCGTACTGCGAAACGCGATGCCCAGAAACATGCCGAAGACCGTCCAGACCGCGAGCTGCAGCCAGAGCGCGCCGAAGCCCTTCAGTAACGTCGTGGTCGATGGCCAGCTGCTGGTGCTGCCATCGATGCTGACCAGGATGTAGCTGGTCACCGCCGCGGCTGCGAGGACGGCGATTGTGATCAGCAACGTGGTGATCGCGAGGTTCAGGAGCTTTCCCAGAAGCACCGAGGTCCGCCCCGGTTTCTGCACGAGGATCGTTTGCACGGTCAGCCAGCCGTACTCGCTGGCGGTGCTCAGGCCGCCCATGATGATCATGATCGCGGCGCCCAGCGAGGTCATCGAGCTGAACACGTTGGGCAACAGGTTCTCGGGGAAGGTCTCGCGCTTCAGCACGCTCGCGGGAATCCGGCTCTGGAAATTCCGCGGCGGATGGGTGAGGATGACGTAGCTCAGCACGTATCCAAAGGCGAGCAGGAGCACGACCAGGATGCCGAAAAGGATCCAGTTGGCCCACCGCTTTCGCGATTTGAGAAGCTCGGCGCGATAGCTCGCGATCATGAAGCGCCACCACCCTGCCCTCCCCCGGAGGGGGATGGGGTTGAAGGGGCCTTTTCGGTCAGCTGGAGGAAGACATCCTCGAGCGACTGCTCGGACATCCGCAGCTCGCTGACGTCGACCCCATCGGCGACCAGCCGGCGATTGATTGAGGCCGCCTGCGAGCGATCGACTTGCAAAGACAGCACCCCATCTTGCTCGGAGACCCGATCCCGACTGAACACGGCCTCCACCAGGCGGCGAGCCTGATCGAGCGGAGTGGCACGGATGAGCAGCGCGTGCCCACCACGCGATCGCATTTCCTCGATCGTGCCTTCAGCCACGAGTCTTCCCGCGGTGATTACGCCCACCCGATCGCAGGTCAACTCGACCTCGTTGAGCAGGTGGCTCGAGAGCAGCACGGTGCGGCCGTCGCGGCGAAGTTCCTTGATCAGCTCGCGCATCTCGACCGTTCCCTGCGGATCCAGGCCGCTGGTCGGCTCGTCCAGGATCAGGAGCTGCGGGTCCTTCAGGAGAGCGGCCGCAACCCCGAGACGCTGTTTCATCCCGGTCGAGTAGGTCTTGAACTTGTGACGTGCCCGATCCTCCATGTCGACCTGCTCCAGCGCGGGATCGATGCGGGATGCCGGCACCCCGCCGTAGCGCGCCACCACGCGCAGGTTGTCCAGCCCGGACAGGTAGGGATAAAAGGCCGGCGTCTCGACCATCGCTCCCATGCGGGTAAGACTCAATGGACTGCCAGGCGATGCGCCGGCAACCACCGCCGTGCCCGAGGTTGGATGCAGCAGCCCGGAAAGCATCCGCAGGGTGGTCGTCTTTCCGGCGCCGTTCGGCCCGAGAAAGCCATAGACCTCGCCGGTGCGCACGCTAAGGTTGAGGTCGCTGACTGCAAGCACGCCGGTGCGATATCGCTTGGTCAGGCCGTGGGTCTCCACCGCCAGGGTCTGCGCCATGCCCACCTCCTCGCCTTAAGAATAAGCTGTGTCGAACCCAATGAAGTGGATCACCCGAGCCAACGCCAACGTCGATCGAATTGCGTGTCCCTGGTTGATCGCGCGCTTTATCGACCCTGACGCCGAATTCCTTTTCGTTCCTGGACCCGAGGTCATGGCGACGGCCGAGCGCGAAGAGGCGATTCCCTTCGACGTCCCGGATGTGGAACTCGGCCACGTGGATGGGCGCTGCAGCTTCGAGTCGATCGTCCTGAAGTACGGATTGAAGGATCCCGCCTTGATACGGCTGGCCCGAATTGTGCATGGCGCCGACGTCAGCGCTGATGTCAGCCTGACCGCGGAGTCGGCGGGCTTGAACGCGATTGCCAGAGGCTTTGCTCTGCTGCACGCCGAGGACGACCACGAGAAAATCCGGCTGGAGACGCCGATGTACGACGCCCTCTACACGTGGTGCAAGAGCCTGACGGGGCAGGTGGTCGCGCCCGCCACGATCGTGGCTAGAAAATAGCGGCGGCCGACCCTGCCCGCCGCGATCTTCGGCTGATCCTCGCCGCCCGGCTGCTGCGAGGCGCCGCCTTCGGCATGTCGGCGGTCTTGATCGGCTTGCATCTCGAGCGGCTTGGGTTGTCCGCCGGCGGCATCGGGCTGATCCTGACCATCGCTCTGCTCAGCGCCGCGGTTACCGGGCTAGCGGCCGCCAACCTCTCATCGAGGATCGGCCGCCGCTACACGCTGGCGCTGGCCGGCATCCTGATGGCCGTCACCGGCGCCGACCTGGCAGTGGCCAGCTCGCCGGTCCTGATCGGCATCGCCGCCATCACCGGAATGTTGGGAACCGCAAGCATCGATCTGGGTGCCTATGCGTCGGTCGAACAGGCGTCTCTGGCTGAGTCCGCTGAACCTCGCCCGCGGAATCTCGCCTTTGCCCGCTATTCCCTGACTGGCGGTCTTGCGACAGCCGCGGGCGCCGCCCTGGCGGCAACCGCGACCGACCTCCCGCGTGGGCGCCTGCTGTTTGGCGGTTACGCGCTGGTTGGCGCGGTGACGGCGACTCTGGCGTTGCTGCTTTCCGCACGCGCCGAAGGCCCGGTTAGCAGCGCGTCGCTGTCTGCCGCTCAGGTTCGAGTCCTGGCGCCGCTATCGGCACTGTTCGCCGTCGATGCCGTGGGTGGTGGCCTGGTGGCGAATGCGGTCATCGCCTACTGGCTCCACGTGCGCTTTGGGGCCAGTGCCGCGGCGCTTGGCTCGACCTTTACCGCGATTGCGCTCCTCCAGTCGGCCTCCTATGAGGTCTCGGGCCGCCTTGCCAATCGCATCGGCTTGATCCGCACGATGGTCTTCACCCATGTTCCGAGTAACGTGCTGCGTCTCCGTCGTCCAGCCCGCCGAACGAGCTGGAGCCGTCGCCTTTACCGGGCTGGTTCGCGGATTGGCGCAGGCCGCCGGACCACTGATCTCCGGCGCCGCCATCCAGGGGGCCGTCCTGGGTCTCCCCTTCTACCTGGCGGGCGGCCTGAAACTGGCCTACGACGGAACGCTGTACCTCGCCTTCCGCAACCGGCGCGGCGAACACGAAACCGTCGGGTAACCAGCCGGGTGCCATCAGGTCGTCGGCCACCCAGCATCAGGTCCTGATGTGTCCCGATCATGGGCATAAATAAGAGTGAGATGAAACGCATTCCCGCCAGTGGCAACGCCGGTCTTGCAGCCTCCGCGATGATCCAGGCGGCGCTCGGCATCGAATTCTTCCTGTCGGGTCTGAACAAGTTCGCAGACCCGAACTTCATCCGGAACTTCAGCCTTTTTGTCGGCGCCAGCCCTGGAACCCATTCCGGCCTGCTGGCACCGCTGATCCATGCGCTGATCCAGCCAAACATCGCCGTCTTTGCTGAGTTGACCCGCTTCAGCGAACTCATCCTCGGGAGCGTTCTCCTGGTCGGTGCTCTCGAAGTCGGACGGCGCCGGCTGTCGGGATCCCTGGCTACCCCCCATCCCTATGAGGCGGCGGTCGCGCTGGTCGCTGCCCTCGCTGGAGTCGCCACCGCCGGTCTCTCGTTGACGATCGCGCTCCTCATGGGCGAGCAGTTACCGACGATCATGCCGGGACGGGCTTTGACGACCGCCATCCCAGTTGAGCTACTGCTGGTCCCACTTGGAATCGCGGTCGCCTGGATGGAAACCGGCCGTTTCCTGGTGCTCCGGAACGACGCGACGGGGAGGAGCCGGCGCCGTTTACGCCAACCCTCCCGGCGCGTCGATGCGAAGGAGGAGGTCGCAGGGGAACGCTCAAAGATCAGTCTGCCCTTTCCGTCGAGCCCGCGTCAATAGGCCGAATTCGAGTAAGCAGGGCGAGCAAACGTTCGTCACGGTTGAGCCCGCTGTACATCACCTATAGCTGAGCTTGCTGGTCAGATCGTGGACGAACCGGTAGCGCGAGCCACGAGCTGCGCGAGCGGTACGCCGTCGAGCGAATCGATCTTGAGATCCGCGGCACTGAGATCGAGGTCGGCGGTCATGGCGTTCGGTACGGCGACGCAGAACATCCCGGCGGCTTTGGCGGCCCGGATGCCATTGCTCGAGTCCTCGAGGGCGATGCCCTGTTCAGGACGAGCTCCAAGACGTTCGAGTGCGACGCGATAGAGAGCGGGGTCAGGCTTCGTCTGTTTCACGTCTTCACGGCAGACGATCGCATCGAAATGCTCGTGGATGCCAAAGCGTTCCAGGTGCTCCA
>VBHQ01000016.1 GCA_005880395.1 Chloroflexota bacterium | reverse complement strand
GACGGCGACCTCAACAAGCTGGGGTCAGACGTTGGGACCAAGCTGCGCGAGAACTACCATCTCGAGGAGCTCGCCAAAACCGAACACGAGGCCAGCATGGGAGGAGAGGGCAAGGATCGGTTCGTCGAGGCCCTCGAAGGTCTCAAGCGCGTGGCCGGCGACGAGAGCTCCAAAACGATCGTGATGATCGGGTGGACGTTTGATGACGGCCCTTCAGAGGTGACCGGGAAGATGGAGGAGGTTGCCGTTGTGCCTGCCACATGGTTCATCGTGCGCGACATGATCGGAACCGGCGAGAAAGCGAAGAAAATGATTCAGGCGCTCAAGAAGAAGCAGGAAGCCGGACAGGAATTCGGGATCCATTCGATGCATCCGACGAAGAACCATGTGCTTTGGTTCCCAAGCACATCGACCGAGTTCGAGCACTACAACGACATTCACGACGCGATGACGAATCTCGAGGAGTTTCATGGGGAACTCAGCAAAGGCGGCCTGACCATCCGTTTCGTTCGAGCCCCGACCGGCCTCTACTCGGAGATCCTTGGCTACCTTCAGCTGCTCGGCGTCAAAGGCACGCCAGACCGTATGAGCGCGCTGACTCGAGCCATCATCAAGGGCGAGCCCATCCCAAAAGCGAAATCACCGGCCGACGCCGGGACGGCCGCTGATGCCGGGACCGCCGCTGACGCCGGAGTCGCGGCGGAGGCCGCGGCGATTCAAAAGGTCCAGGCGGACTTCAATTTCATGAAGGGCAAGCTTGCGGCCATGGGTCTTCACGAGTGGGGCGGCACCGCCCTCGATCCGGCGGTGCAGGGGTGGGAAGTGGGATCTGAGCCGCCGGAGGCGAAGCCTTCAATCGAGTTCACAAAGTGGCCGAGGATATGAAGGCGATGGAAGCCTACGCCAAGAGCAAGGCCGTGCGCGTCGAATACTACACGATGTCCGATCTTTATCGCAAGATCAAGCAGGCCGAACCTTGAGCGTCCAAAAGTCCCGGCAGGAACACCCGGACGCTTCCCGGGTCAGGCCCGGTCATGCTCAGACGGCAGGCACGGTCCGGACCTTACCCGCCGAGCTGCTGGCCCTGCAGCGAATGGCCGGAAATCGCGCCGTCGTCAGCCTTCTAACGGCCCGGAATGTGAGGCCGGAGCTTGGCCTTCAGGCGGGGGCGGTCGTGCAGCGATTGTTCACGCCCGAAGATGTCTCGTCGGAGATGGTGGGGCAGCGGTTCCAGGTCACCGAAGCGTTCACGGCAGGGTCCAGTACCGTTGCCGCCGGCGGTCAGGTGGAGATCCTCGCGTGGACCAATGCATCGTCCACCGTTCATGCTCGCCTCCCTCCGCCCGCCGCTGCCACCGCATTCGATATTCCCAAGCGGATTCTTCGACCCGTGCATCCGGCGGCGGGCGGTCTGTCGCAGTACGGCACCAACATCGGGGCTACCGTCAAAGATATGGAGGCCGGGCAGAAGAAGATCGACACGGAGCTTGCCAAGAAAGGCGGCCCCAACCACAGTGAGCTTTCCCGCCTTCAAACCCTGCAGCAGAACCGCGAACGGCTCCTGAATCAAAAGATGATCGAGGAGACGATGTTCAATCGTTTCGATCCGATCATCCAGTCCTGGACGGATCACTACAACGCGCTACGAACTGGGGCGGATAAACTCGACGCCAACCTGGTCAAGTCGTTGCTGTACCAGGAGTCGCAGATGGGCACCGCCGGGAAATATCTCGATCTTCCTGATCCGATCAGGACGCGCTTCAATATCGGGCAGACGATCGATTCCTGGCCCGATCAGCAGCTGCTCATGATCCGCGACGACCAGCCGGCGCTGATCGGCAAATATCATCTCGAAAACATCGACGCCGACCTCGCGAGCGCCCAGGCAGAGCTCAAGAAGTTACGCAAGCCCGGCCATCCAACTGCCGCCGAGCAACCGCGCCACGACGAACTCCAGGCGTTGTCGCAAGGCAATTGGCAGCCATTTTTCATGAGCTATCGCGCCACTGGCCAGAGCACGGGATTTGCGGAGGCCATCACCGAGTTCTTTGCCACCCACGCTCCGGGCAAGCCGAATCGCAACCTGGACTACGAGTTCTGGATTCAGACGACGATCCGCTATTTGTTTCAAAAGCGCAAACATACAACCACCTGGCAAGAGGCAATTCGCGCCTACAACGGCTCGGGGGCGGCAGCAAAAGCCTATCGGGACGCGGTCACGCGTCGTGCTTCCGACGCGGCGGCAAGCGAGGCCGCCGGCACCGAGTTCGTCCCGACGCGCTGACCCCACCGCACCGCTTCTGCCTAGCCTTTGTGAGCCTTGGCCCACCGGCTCTGGGATTCCTCTTCCTTCGCCGTCTTGTAGCTGACGATCTGCTGATGGATCGTCTGGCCTTCACCCTGGTCACGCAAGTCGAAATGCATCATGTCGCCGTACTCGGTGCCGCCCCAGGACATCTTCATACCCTCAACGAGATCTTCGGTCAGGTCAAGGAAGCCGCCGGCCTTGATGACGCTGACCTGGTCGGCATCCGATCGAGCCCATAGCCTCGTCGCGGTATTGAGGTCCTGCTGGATCTGCACCCGGGCCGGCCCCTTCTTCAGCCCTTTCCAGGGCGCGTCTGTGGCCACTGCAAGCCGTGCCTCGAGGGCGGCATCGTCGTCCAGGTAGCTGAAGTAGGTGGTGAGCATCTGATCGAGCTCGCTCAGCTGCTTGTAGCTCATGCCATTGCTGAAGGCCGCCTTGGTGCCGCTGACCAGCAGGCCTGCGCTGGCGAAGACCGCCGCCTCGTCTTTCCCGTGCCCCAGCATCGGGTTGGCGGTGTAGTTGACATCGATCGCAAGCCCGAACATGTGCATCGAGATCGAGGCTTTCGTCGGATGGTCCCGGGCCGCCGCAAAGTCGCCTTCTTTCGAGCTCAGGCGAAGCGTGTCGCCAGCGATTTGCGGATCTTCAGTCGGCCCTCCGAAGCGGTGCTTCAGATCCTTCTCGACCGTTTGCAGATGGGTCGCCAGGTCGATATGCATCGGGTCGGGTATCGAGCGTCCGAGGAATGAGACGCCCGAGGTGAAGCTGTTGTACCAGGCGGCCGGATCGAGCTTCGCCTTCGTCAGGATTTCGGCGCAAAACGTTGCGGGATCGACCGACACCTCGGCCATGCCTTGCTTCGCGTTCTCGGGCACGAGGATCACCGGCGTCGTCGACATCGCGTAGTGCTCCTTCTTGAAGGCGGGTGGTTTGGTTGCGACCGCGGCTGGATCGTCGCGCTGAACCGTCGGGACCGCTGCCGTGGAGGCGGCGATGCGCCCGATGGTTGGTGGGAGCGTCCCGAGCGCCTGCTGGAGATTGCGATTCTTCGTCGCCAACACGTCATAGTGCCCCGAACCCGGAACGTCGGTCACCTGGTAGTTGGCCCAGAGAAGGTTGAGGACCGCGTCATAGTGCGCGCCCGCCGCCTTGCGAAGGGCCCCCTCCTTATCGGTGAACCAGGCGCACATATCGTCGTGGAGCGCATGGAACGCCTTTGGATAGCCGCCGTAACCGGCAAAGCCCATGAAGCGAAACCCCTTGTTCTGCAGGTAATCGGCCTGGTCGCGAAAGACCTTGTCTGCCCGGTCCGGGCCGCCCTCGGCCGATTCAGCGAGCGTCGTCAAGGCTGCCAGGTCATCTTTGAGCTTGCCGCGAACAAAGTTCTGGTAGCTCGTCAGGTCCTTGTGGATGCTCTCGAAGGCGAAGACGCCACGAAACTTCTCTTTCGAAGGCAGCCGGCCGGCGCTGGCGAACATCCTCCCCAGCTCGAGCCCACCGCCGCTGTGCACCGAGATGACGATCCCGCCGGGTTTGAGCCCCTTGGCCAGTTGTCCGCTGCCGGCGAGCTTGCCGAAAACCTCGTTGATGAGAGTGTCGGCGGAGAAACCGCCGAAGCGCGTGTCGTACTTGCCGCCTACCTCGACTGTCTCGCCGATCGGCATGATCGCGATCATCCGGGTGCCAGGCCGCGACTGCAGGAAGGCGGCCATCTGAGCCGGCATTTCCAGCAGGGCCTTGGGATTCAGTGGACTGGCGTCATCCTTCGGGTCCTCACCGAACTTCCCGTGCAGATGCAGGAGTACGGCCACCTCCTCCCCGGCGGTGGCGGTGGCCAGCCCGTCGGGGACCAGGGCAACCGCCTGTCCGCTTTTCTTGCTCGACTCCAGCTTGAGGCTGCTCAGTCCGCTGACGGTGACCGAATCGATTTTGGGCTCGGCGGCAGCCTTTTCCTTGGCTGGCGCCGGCGCCTTGGTCGGTGCTGCCGGCGCGGACTCCGCTACCGGGGGGCAGACGCGCTGGATGACGTCCGCCGCCCAACCGGCGCTGGAGGGCGATTTGATCGCCTCCGTGACCGCGGCGTTGCCGGCCAGCCGCTGAAGCGCCAGCATCATTCGAACCTGCTGACGTTGCTCCGTGGCGCTTGTGCCCCGAGCTGCCCTGGTCCCCGCGGCAGGCTGTGTCAGGAAACGGCGGATCACTCGAAGACCTGGGTGTGCCAGCGCGTCAGCTTGCCTTCCTTTTCCAGGAAGTCGGAGCCCTCCCCACCCT
>VBHQ01000015.1 GCA_005880395.1 Chloroflexota bacterium | reverse complement strand
CCGGCCGCGTTCGATATCGCGTCAGCCGGCAGCTCATGGATGAACGCGGCGGTATTCTCGAAGAAGAGGGGAATCTGCGGGACCCGCTCCCAGCGCATCACGGCCTTCGCGAGATCCTGCGCCAGCGTGTGCTTGTCCTTAAAAGTGTCTTTGGCGGCATAGACGTCGATCATCGGCATGGCGCTGTCCTCCACCGGATTATGATGGTTGTCATAGCGCACCACAGCATGGACTATGTCGACCGTCATAGTCAAGTGGAGAACTGATTTGGCTGGGGACAGCAAGGCCCGGATGGTCCGGAGCGCCGCCGCACTGATTGGCACGCATGGCTTGAGCGCAACGTCGTTTTCGGACGTGGTCTCACACAGCGGTGCGCCGCGGGGCTCGATCTATCACCACTTTCCCGACGGCAAGCGGCAGCTCGCCGAATCCGCGATCGACTGGACCTCCAACCAGGTGCTCGGCCATCTCGGGGCCTGTCAAGCGACGACGCCGTCGGATCTGCTGGCCTGCTTCATCGATTTGTGGCGGCGGTCAGTGCTCGCTTCCCGCGGCTCATCCGGTTGTGCCGTAGCCGGGGTCGCCATTGACATCGGTGCCTTCGAGGACGATTTGATTGGGCTGGTGCGGACAACCTTTCATTCCTGGGTATCCGAGCTCGCGCGGCGCCTTCACGAACTACGAGTACCCTCTGACCGCGCGAGGTCCATCGCCTTCACCGCGGTCGCCGGCATGGAAGGCGCCCTGATCCTGTGTCGGGCCGAGGGAAGTAGCCGGCCGCTCGAGGCTGTTGCTGTGGAATTGATGCGTCTGGTGCCACGCAAGACAGGGCGCACCCGGCGTCCGCGTGCCCGCTGAGCGAACATCAGCGGCCGACCTCGTGGTTCCGCTCAGCTATTCGAACGGGGAGGCATCGGTTCTGGCTCTTTGCCGGCGCTGAGGCTTTCGGAAAGCGACATCGTGCGACGGTAGGCGGCCCAGACGGCATCGGCCAGGACCGTGCGCAAGCGACCGCGCTCCAGTTCGTAAAACGCGGCGGCCGAGGTCCCGCCGGGCGACGTGACCATGTCGCGGAGCTGGGCTGGATGCTTCTGGGTCCGCTCGGCAAAGGCGACCGAGCCTTTGATGGTTTCCAGAACCAGGTCGTGGGCAAGGTGTCGAGGAAAACCGAGATGGACCGCGCTGTCGATCAATGCCTCCATGACGAGGAAGACGTAGGTGGGGCCGGTGCCACTGACGGCCGTCGCCATCGCGACGAATCGCTCGTCGCCCACCTCCAGCTCGTGGCCCAAAGCACCGAGGAGGGCTTTCGCCTGCGCCCGCTGTGATTCGGTGGTCTCGGGCGTCGCGTACCAGATGTTCACGCCCTCACCGATCTGGGCCGGCGTGTTCGGCATCACCCTGACGATGGCGGCATGGTCGAGTCCGCGGCGCAAGGTCTCCGTGGTGGCGCCGGCGATGATGGAGATGAGCACTTTTTGTTCACCGAGATTGCCCCGCAGGTCCTTGAGTACGCCAGGCATCACCTGCGGCTTGATGCCGAGCACGATGACATCCCCGCGCCGGGCCGCCTCGGCATTCTCCGCCGTCACCTGGATGCCGTATTTCTCCGCGAGCGCCTGCCGGCGGTCGGCGCGCGGGTGGCTCGCGATGATCGATTCAGCGGGGACCAGATGCCGTTCGAGAACGCCCGCGATGATCGCTTCGGCCATGACTCCGGCGCCGATGACGCCAACCGTCGACTCCCTCAGCGGCATTCGCGGATTCTATTAGTTGCGGGCGCAGGCCCCCGTCGCCTGCGGGTGCCTGCACGCTTGTCAGCCCGTGCGGGCTTGGCGAGAATCGGCATGTGAACCGCTCGACCGGGTCACCGATGGCTGAAGGCCACAGGCGGCTCATCTGGGGCATCACGCTGGTGATGATCGCCCTCATCGGGATCGACCTGGTTCTCTTTGCCTTCAATCTTCCGGCCGCGCAACCCGGCAAAGACCTCGCGCTGCGAATCATCGTCCCGGGCGTGGTGGCGGCGTTCGTCGTGCTGGGTGCCCTCCTCGTGTCGCGGGTCCCGAGCAACCCGATCGGATGGATCCTGTGGGCGGTGGGCGGCCTCACGGGCGTGGTCCAGATCCTGCTGACGGAATACAGTGAGACGGCGTTGCGGGTAGGCGGCCTTCCCGGGGCGGCGACCGCCGGGTGGCTTGGCAGAAACCTTGGCTCAGTCGCAACCGCGACGATCGTCTACATCGTGCTCCTCTTTCCGGACGGTCGCCTACCCACTCCTCGGTGGCGTCCGGCGGCGATTGCGTCCGGCATCATGCTGGCGATCCTTGCCATCTTGCAGCTGATCAACCCGGCCCCGCTCACGGGTCCTGTCGTCATCCTCGCCGTCATTCCCGCGCTCACCGCCCTGAGCGGCATCATCATCAAATACCGGCGGGCCGGCCCCGAGCGCAAGCAACAGATCAAGTGGCTCGCCTACGCCGCGGTAATCGTGGTGTTGGCCGCGTTCTCTCTCCCGACCGTGTTCCCTCTGCTGCCGCCGAACCTCCAACAGCAGCCCTGGGTGCTCTTCGGATTCGTTAGTTTTTCGGCCGGCAGCATCAGCTTGCTGCCGATCGCGATCACAATCGCGATTCTGCGCTACCGCCTCTACGACATCGACCTGGTCATCAACCGCACCGTGGCCTACGGCGCGCTGGCGGCAGTGATCACCGTAATTTACGTCGCGATCGTTGTCGGCATCGGCAGCCTGATCGGCAACGGAAGGTCGAATGTCCTCCTCTCGCTCGCTGCCGCCGCCCTGGTGGCGGTTGCCTTCCAGCCTCTGCGCGCGCGCGCGCAGCTATTCGCGAACCGTCTTGTTTACGGCAATCGGGCCAGCCCGTACGAGGTGCTGTCGCGGTTTTCCGAGCGGATCGCCCAGACCATCGCCAGTGATGAGACGCTGCAGCAGATGGCGGTCGTGCTCGCCGAGGCGACGCGCGCCCGCCGCGCCGAGGTGTGGCTTCACACGGGCAATCTGCTGCAATGCGCCGCGCTCTATCCAACCGCTGCCGAGATGCCGGCTCCGATCGCGATGACCACAGACGACATGCCGCCCATCCCTGGAGCGGATGCCATCGTCCCGGTGACCTACCAGGGCGAGCTGCTTGGCGCGCTCGTCGTCGAAAAGCGCAAGGGCGAGGCTCTGGCGCCGATCGAGGACAAGCTGCTCAGGGACCTCGCCCGGGAGGCCGGACTGGCGCTGAAGAACGTCGGGCTCGCCGCCGATCTCCGCCAGCGCCTCGAAGAGCTTCGCTCGTCGCGCGAGCGCCTCGTGACGGCGCAGGACGCCGAACGGCGCCGACTGGAGCGGAACATCCACGATGGCGCTCAGCAGAATCTGGTGGCGCTCAAGGTCAAGCTTGGCCTGGCGCGGCATCTGCTCGAGAAGGATCCTGCGCGACTACCGGACCTTATTCGGCAACTGGACGCAGACGCCGACGAGACCCTCAGCACGATACGGGACCTGGCGCGTGGCATCTATCCGCCGCTGCTCGCCGACCAGGGGCTGGTCACCGCCCTCCAGCCGCAGGCGCGGCGTTCGCCCATCCCCGTGAGCCTGCGCGCCGACGGCACTGGTCGCTACCGACCGGACATTGAAGCGGCGACCTATTTCTGCTGCCTCGAGGCGCTGCAAAATGCGGCCAAGTACTCGCAGGCGTCCGAGATCCACATCCGGTTGAGCCAGCAGGACGGGCGGCTCGTCTTCGTCGTCGAGGACAATGGCCGTGGCTACGACGCGAGCCAGACCCAGCCGGGCAGTGGCCTGCAAAACATGGTCGACCGGGTCGAGGCTCTCGGCGGGAAGCTCG
>VBHQ01000014.1 GCA_005880395.1 Chloroflexota bacterium | reverse complement strand
CTCGACAATGGCCTCACCTGGGTGCACGTGATCGGCTCGCAAAAGTGGCATGGCGGCATCTAGCCGGTAATCGGTAAACAAGAGGAGGGAACCATGCCGGTTCCCTCTTTTCTTTTCGGCACAATCAACCCGTGACGAATGAACAGCGGATCGTGTACGTCGTTCCGCATACCCATTGGGATCGCGAATGGTACGCGACCTTCGAGACCTTCCGGGCCCAGTTGGTGGGTCTGTGGGACCAGCTCCTGGCGCTGACCGAGACCGATCCTGATTTCCGGTTCCTGATGGACGGCCAGTCGGTGGTGATCGACGACTACCTCGAGGTTCGGCCGGAGAACCGGGAGCGATTGCAAGCCGCAGTCGGGCGCGGGCAGATCCAGGTCGGGCCCTGGTACACGCTCCCCGATGAATTTCTGGTTAGCGGCGAGACACTGGTTCGCAACCTGGAGCGAGGAATCCAGTCGGCGTCAGCCCACGGTGGCACGATGCGCGTCGGTTATCTCCCGGACAGCTTCGGGCATGCGGCCCAGATGCCGCAACTCTATCGGCAGTTCGGTTTCAGGCATGCCGCGGTCTGGCGGGGCGTTCCGTTGGCGATCGACCGCGTGGCGTTCATCTGGGAAGCGCCTGACGGCAGTTCGGTGCTGACCGCGTACATGGGCAATTCCTATTCGCATGGGGTGGACCTGCCTACCGATCCCGACCGGCTCACCGCACGCATCGCGGCGGCGCTCGCGGCGATCGAGCCTTTTCAACCCGGCCGTGACGTGTTGCTGATGAACGGCAACGATCACGTCCTGCCGCAGGCCGCTCTGACCGCCGCGGTGCGCCAGGCGAGCGGCCGACTCGATGGCACGACCGTACGGGTGGCGCGGCTGGATGATTATCTCCGCGTCTTGCCCCAAGCGCCCTGGCCACACTGGCGCGGCGAGCTTCGCTCCTCCGCTCGGGCCAACGTCCTGATGGGCACGCTGTCGGTCCGTGCACCGGACAAGCAGCTGTATGCGCGCGCCTCCCGTGCCGTCGAACGATTGGCTGAGCCCGCTGTTGCGTTGAGCCGATCCGGCCAGCCTCCGGAGCTGGAACAGGCGTGGACTCTGATCCTGCAGAACGCCGCGCACGACACCGCGTGCGGATCCGGGATCGATGGCGTCGCCGAGGCGGCTCGGCGTCGAAGCGCGGAGGCGCTTGCGCTGGCGCAACGGGTTCTCGATCGCTGCCTGCCGGCGCTGGCCGGCGACGACGAGGTCTGGAATCCCAGTGCCTTCCCGCGGCAAGAGGTGATCGACCATGAGCACGGACCCGTGCTCACGCCCATCGTTAGCGGCGGCTCCAGCGCCCGACTGCAAGCTGTTGCTCCCAAGACGCCCGTCGCAACCGGGAGTCAACGGCTGGAGAACGCGTTTCTCGCTGTCGACCTCAACCCCGACGCAACGGTCACCGTGTTCGACAAGGAGACCGGAGTTCGCTACTCGAACCTCAACCAGTTCGTCGATGAAGCCGACGCGGGCGACGAATACAACTTTTCTCCGGCCCCTGACGAGGATCCCGTGGTGGCCGCCGGCCTACCGGCCTCGACCTGGCGTGTGGTCGAGGCTCATTCGGTGCGTGGCCGCGTCGCCGTGCACGTCGAAAAAACGATCCCCAAGGGTTTGCGCGCCGACCGCCGAGGGCGGAGTCGCGATACAACCGCGCTTCCCTTACGCGTGCTGGTCTCGCTCGACGCGGACTCGAAACGACTTGACGTCGACCTGGAGCTGGAGAATCACGCCACCGACCATCGACTACGTGTCCACTTTCCTTTGCCATTTCACGCCAGTCAGTCCTTTGCCGACACGCCCTTTCACGTCACAGGCCGTCCGGTCGCCGGTCCGCATCGAGATCCGGGAGCTCCCGAGGTCGAACTGCCGACCTATCCCATGCGCTCCTTCGTCGATCTCAGCGACGGCACCATCGGCGTTGCCCTGATCACCGACGGGTTACACGAGTACGAAGTCCTGCCGGGAGAGCCGGATCGGTTGGCGCTCACCCTCCTGCGTGCCGTCGGGTGGCTATCGCGGGACGATCTGGCGACGCGCACCGGACATGCGGGTCCAGGGATGGAGACGCCGGGCGCTCAGGTGGCGGGGCCGCATCGCTTTCTTTACAGCCTGTTCTTTCACCGCGGAAGCTTTGAGCAGGCATCGGTCTGGCGCGCCGCCGAATCCACCCTGGTCCCGATGCAGCCGGGCCGCGGCTCGCCGCAGGCACACCAAGAGCCGGTTATCGAGTTGCAGCCAGATTCGATCCAGATGACGGCGTGTATTCCTCGGCCGGACGGATATCGGCTGCGAGTCCTCAATGCCTCTGACCGGCCCGCCGAAGCCATCATCCGGCTACACCCGCAGACTCAAGAGGTGATGATCGTCACCCTTGAGGGCGAACCACAGCGAGCGATGGCCGTGCGCCAGGGCAGTGTTCGGCTTTCGATGCGGGCTTGGGAAATCGCGACGCTTCAGGTTGCGCGCTAAGCGGCCGCGAACGCTTTCTCGCGGTTGATCCAGCGCGGCAACGCGCTGAGCAGGGCCGGGCCTTCCACCTGGGTCTTGATCACGTATTCCAGGGCACCGAGTTGCAATGCGCGCTTGATCAGCGTCGGTTCGCTGAAGTTCGACATCACGACCACGGGAGTGTTCTTCGTTTCATCGGAGGCTCGCAAGGTCTGGAGCACGAGGATTCCGTTCTGGCGCGGCATCATCACGTCGAGGAGAATCACCTGCGGCTGCACTTTGGCGCACAGGTCCACACCGGACACACCATCATTGGCCACTTCGACCTGGTAGCCGTTGCTCCTGAAGAGCGTCTCGTAGTAGCTGGCAGCCGTCTGGTCGTCCTCGATAATGACCAGCGTCCCGGCACTCGGCTTGTTGCCATGCTTCGCAGCCCCGGTCCCTGAGGCATCGTCCTCTTCGCTTGTACCGCCCAGCAGCGCTTGCGATTCTGCCATTGCCGGCTCGGAGGCAACCGGCTCCGCTTGCTCGTGCCAATCAGCGTCGCTTCCAAAGCTGAATGGCTCGGATTCCGAGCTCGTGGCCCACGAGTCGGTCGTGGGCTTGGGCTCCTCGTCCTGCTCCGTCTCGCTGACGACCGGTTCGTCAACCTTGGCATCTTCCGGATCAACCGATGCGGTCGCATCGGAACGCTGCTCCCAGGGGTACGGCGTCCGGCTCGCTTCGTCTCGCTGGGTCGTTTCCCCGGCGTCGGCCGGAGTCTCGACGAGCGTCTCGGCTGTCTCTCCGCTTTCGTCGGCGCCGAACGCAGCGGGCGCAGGTTCCTCGGTCCGTGAGTGCGCTCTGCCGGCGATTTCTTCGCCGAACATCATCGAGCGCATCGAGCGGCGAGAGGAGTGACTCCCCTCCGGCTCCGATTCAGCCTGCGGCGCCGCCGGGACAACGGCTGATGGCTCCGTCGATGCAGGCTCTGCCTCGGACACGTCCTCCGTGATTGCGCTGGAGTCAGCCGCTGAGATGAACGGTTCGGATGTGCCCTCCTCGATTACATCTTGGGGGCTCGATGGTGCCTTGCCGGGGGCGGCCTCGGCGCTTTTTCCCGCGGTCTCGCCGAAGGGCAACGTCGGTATCTCGTCGTCGCCTTTCGTTGGGCTGGCTGCCAGCCAATGCCAGGCTTTCCCATGCCTGGTCTTGGTCAGCCGGCGACGCCGGCGTTTGGGCTTTCCCCCGCGTCCGCCGTCGCGCGGGTCCGGCGGCGTCGCCGGCTGACCAAGACCAGGCATGGGAAAGCCTGGCATTGTGGGGACCGGCGCACCGGGCTGGCTCACCATCGGACTTGCGCCCGGCGGGGCAAAGACCGGCGCTGGAGCCGCCGGCCCACTGGTTGGCGGACCGAATGGCGGCGGTGCGAAGGGTCCGCTGGGTTGCGGCGGAAAGGCACCCGGCTGTGAAGGGTATCCGCCCGGCATCCCGACCATCGGTGTCGGCTGCGATGGAAAGCCGCTCGGAAGCTGTGGCGGCGGCGAGCTTGGTTGCGGCGCATAGTAGGGGGCGCCGCTCGGCATCGTGCCTGGTGCATTCCGCCCAGCGCCGGGGAATCCCCAGGGAGCTGCGGGCGGCGCTGGCGGATTCGCCCAGGGAGCACCTGGGGGCGCGTACGGCTGACTCGTTCCGGGTTGGCCGACCGCCGGCTGCATTGGATTGGTATTGGGCGTAAAGCCCGAAGGCGTCGGCGGCGAATAAATCTGCGGGCCGGACATGCCGGCCTTTTGCAGGGCGGATCCCAGGTTGCGGGCGTAGGTTCGGCCACCCTTGATCGGAGGAAGCCCGCCGGCCTCCTGCTCGTTCTCCTCAACCGTCGGGGCGTTGGCATACCGCCGTCCGGCGGGCGCACTCGTGACATTCGAGCGGCTGGCGGTCAACTCGCGTTCAAGCCGGTTAGCCCGCCAGCGGTTGTTCAGGGCATAGATCGCAACGCCGAACAGGATGAAGCAAAGGAGCACGATGTCCAGATTGCGATTGGCAAAGAGCAGGTGGCTCAACGGCGCCAGGTAGTGCTCGAGGTCGCTCATAGGCTGCTTTTCAGCGCCAGGCCTCGGCCGGCGACGAGAGAAAGGGATCGCTGGCTGGCGGCGGGCACGCTAGTAGAACGCTAAGTGGCGGAAAGGCTGTCAGTCGAACGGCGCGGACGTTACTGGACCGTCACGCCCGGCCGGTCAGGAAGGCTCGGCGAGCCGGCGATAACCCTCCTGAAGACGCGGGATCAACTGCGCAAAGTTGACCGCCCATCCGATGCCGACGACACGGTCGGTAAAGAGGTGCGGGTTGTTCGGATTCCAGTACGCGTCTCGGAATCGCTTGGGTGTGGGGAAGCGGAAATCGTACGGGACTCCGGCAATCCGGCCATGCCAGCGCCGCTCGCCTTCCGGTTTGTTGAGCTCCTGGGCGACCGCCGCCAGCGTCAAAAACAGGATGGCGGCCCGAAGGAGACGGCCGAGTCGCACGCTCAGCCAGCCTTGCGTTGAAAGCCAAGATTAGGCAGGTCGTCGCGCAAATTCTCCATCGACTTCGCGTAAACCCAGTAATCGAGCGCGGCCTTCGAGAAGACGACGCGTTCGCCGACTTTGGTGAAGGGAATACTGCGCTTGGTCACCATCTCATCAATGAGTTCCGACGGCACGCCTAGATAACTGGCAGCCTGGAGCGTATTCATCACGTAGTTGACGCCCGTCGGGTCGTAGATCACGATCAATCCTCCGGGGGTTGAATTTGCGCGTACTTATAATAGGTGCCGCGCTGCAGGGCCCGTTCGTCTAGAGGCCTAGGACGCCGCCCTCTCAAGGCGGAGATCAGCGGTTCGAATCCGCTACGGGCTACTCCCACCCAATGCACTCGCCTATCCCTAGGATTGCTCGGTTGGATAGTCGGGTCGTTAATCGTCAGATCAGGGCCAAGGTCTGGCCCTTTCTTCGAGAGCAACAATTCGAGAAGTTCACGGCCCGCACTGCTTGGAGAGCCTGGGAGCTGGGCGTCGATGTCGTTAATTTCCAGTCGTTCAACTCTTATCTAGCTGACGCTATCGGGGCAACGACATATTCCTTCTCGGTTAATCTGGCCGTCTACTACCCGATGTGTCACAAGCCTGGCGGCGCTGAACCCTATCCGGCGGAATATTCAGGTGACGCACGCTTGCGGTTAGTTTCATGACATGGCAGCTGCCCTGGATGCGTTCATGAATCGCGATGATTCGGACATGACGGGAAGGGGGCTAGTTGAGGAGACGCTCGGCGGTCGCCTTGGCAGTCCGGCCCGCACGAGGCGAGTCCAGGGGATCGCCGCCTACCTCGGCCTGAGATAGACCATTCACAGGCACTCGATCGTTCGACTAGTCTCCGCCACGGGCTACCAGTCAGATTCATCAGTTTTTGGCTTCCCGGCGATCCGATATCAGCGCACGGCTCCACCAGGCATGACCCGGGAATGAGCAAGCGGATGGTTGGGCTGGTAGATTCCGAGCTCGCCGCCGCCGGGAAGAGGAATCGTCCCCACCCTCCCCCAGTTCCGTTCCTCAATCGGCCCTCGTAGCTGTACCCCTTTCTGTGCCAGCATCTTTGCCGTCGCCTCGATGTCGTCGCACAGCAGATAGAGCTGGTGGCGACCATTGTCTTCCGCGGGATGGATGGCCAGCTCTGCAGGCGGGAGGGCGAAGATCAGCCAGCCATCGCCAGAATCCACCGATGCGAGGCCAAGCACATCGCGAAAGAAGACGCGATCGGCCACGGGGTCCTTGCTGTAGAGCAGGGCGTGTACGCCGGAGATCATGTCGACTGGCGCGAGTCTACGCTGGCTGTCTCGAAACGGGCGCCTTATCCGTCCCGTTGGTTCCTGCCTCGGGCTATTTCCAGTCGTAGATAAGACAGAATTCGTTTTCTTCAGGGTCCTCCATCAGGCGCCAGCTATATCCGTCCTCGTGATAATCGTCTTGAGGCACCCGTTTGCCACCAAGATCCTGAATTCGCTCAGTGGCAGCGTCAATCTGATCGACGGCAACGTCGAAGTGAAGTCGATTCTTCACTACCTTGCCCTCGGGTACCCGCTGAAAGCAGACTCGCGGGCCATCCGCGGTAGCCGACGCGAGATTCACATACTGCGGCGGGTCCCCAAATCGATCCTCGATTTCGACCCCAAATACGGCTCCCCAAAACCTCGCTAGCCGTTCGGGATCATGGCAATCGGTCTGAATCCATCCGAGCCGACCGATCGGCCTGTTCTGCATGGTGTCTTCTCATCAGAGTACCGGCTTTAGGGACACTAATTGGAGTGTTTGACCCCCAGGGAGCGTGCCGAGCCAATCCCCTGGCTGACCCATTCTGCCGCTGCGCAGGCGACCGATAGAACCACGCGCCGCGGTCCTGCGGAAATGGCGGTTACTTCTAGCGAGCCAGCAGCGGTTCGCGCGCGGTCGCAAGGCTCACTCCCATCCATCCGACGGAAAGGAGCGCGAGCGCTTGGGGGATCTGCGCAACGGCAATCGGGAGGTCGACTGGAGCATACGTGACGATGAGCGCGAGTAGGCCGGCAACCGCCAGCAGATAACCCGCCGCCGACGGCAACACTGCAGCGCGTGCGCTGAGAACCCCGAAGATGATGAGGCCTAGGAAGGTAAGCAGATTGGCAACCAAAAAGAACCCGCCCATCAGCGGCGGCCCATCGCTAGTGTCCAGCAGGTGGCACCCCAAGGCGCATGTTCCTTTGTCGTAAACCCAAGGAAGCAAGAAGGCCTGAACGGCACCAGGGAACACCTCCGCGGCCAGGAAGCCGATAAAGACGAGCGCAAACGCGATCATTCCGGCCAGTCCGATCCTCTCGTGCTGTCGCGCATAAAGCGCGGGCAGGCTAAGCAGCGCGAACGCAGAACCGACAACATAGAGCAGGCGGGCCGCCACAAACACACTCCGATGGGGCCCGCCGACGGGTCCGGCCACGAGCGCGAGCCCTACCCCCATAAACATCGGAACCGTGGCGGCCACGAGCACGACCCCGGCGACCCGTATCGGTCTTGGGGACATGTCACCCGTATCCTACCGGCCTCTCGCGCATGCCGGCCAAGAAAAGCGATTGTTCGGGCTAATCCCGCTTCGGCAATTCCTGTACCGCCCATTTGTTTCCATCCGGGTCGCTGAAGTACACGAACCTGCCCCATGCCAAGTTCTCGATGCCGCTGACATCAACACCCCGCTCGACGAGCTGTTGGTGCGCCGCTTCGATGTCCCCAACCACCATTTGAAGCCCCTCGAGCGACCCGGGCTTCATCTTGGTCAAGCCAGTGCCGATGTAAATGGAACAAGCTGAACCGGGCGGCGTCATCTGAACAAACCGCAACTTCTCATTGACTCGCTGATCATGATCAGCGTGAAGGCCCACCTTTTCCGTGTAAAAGGCTTTGGCACGATCCACATCGGACACGGGCACTGCTACAAGTTCAATTTTCCAATCCACGATCGCCGTCCCTCCTAAGGCTTCCAGCTGAATTTTTCGCTTAACCGCCGTCCTAACGATCAGTTCAAACGGGCAGTTGCCGAAAGATTACCCCGAGCCGATTTGCCCCCTGAACAGACAATCCACGCCAAGAGAGCGTCGCCCGCTCTGTAACGTCAGGGCAGCCTAGCAGTAGCTCAGAATGAGTAGTCACAGGGCTCTTGATCTAAGCGGCGACTCGGTGTATACACGCTGCGGAGCAAGCCGGGGGCGCGGCTTCGGGGAGGAAGAGGGATGGAGCCTGCCGAGTACGAACGCATAGCCGTGTCTGCAATCAGCCGGCGGCGATTCTTGCAGCTTGGTGCCGCGGTCGCAGGCTCGGCAGCCGTTGCCTCCGCCATACCGGTCAAGGTTTATGCCGACAGCGCGGTCGCCACCAAACCGGCCCAGCAGCTTGCCTTCGGCGCGGCCACGCTGTCATCGCGGCCGGTTCAGGTGATGAATGGCTTCGGCGCCTCGGGCGCCTGGTGGCCGAACGACCTTGGCAATTTCGGCTCCGCGGTTCAGGAGCAGGTCGCCAGCATGCTGTTCAGTCCGAGCGGCATCGGTTTGAGTGCTTACCGGTACAACGTCGGTGGCGGTGGCGTCGGTGTCACCAATCCCAGCCGGGCGCCGCAGACCTTCCTGGTCGGCAGCGGTCAGTACGACTGGAGTCGCGATCCCGGTGGCCAGCGTTTTCTCGCGCTCGCCGCACAAAGCGGCGTGCCGAACCTCGTCGGCTTCGCCAACAGTGCACCGGTGTCCTGGACGACGAATGGGCAGAATTGTGGAGGCAACCTGGTGCCCGGGGCGGAAGCCGCCTATGCCGCGTACCTGGCCGACGTGGTGACACACTTTCACGACTCGCTTGGGATTCGGCTCGCGTATCTGAGCCCAATGAATGAACCGGACTACGGCTTCGGCAACGGCAAACAAGAAGGAATGATCGTGCCCACGGCGCAGCGCTCAACTCTGGTGAAGGCGCTTGCCGCCCAATTTGCTTCCCGAGCGCCCTACGCCGTCGTAACCGCCGACGAGTCCAGCCAGGTCGGTACCCAGTTCAATCCCGAAGCGTCTCAGTGGCTCGGCGTCGCCGGTACGCCGAACGCACTCGCGGCGCTGGCCCATCACAACTACGA
>VBHQ01000150.1 GCA_005880395.1 Chloroflexota bacterium | reverse complement strand
GTGGGTGATCCAGCGATGACCGGCAACCGTGAAGGTAAAGAGGTCCTGATGCGGAATGGCGTGATGGCTCAGGATCCAATTGCCGGTGGTTAGATGCCTCCAGAAATCGGGGTCGGTCACCGGCTGGATGGCGGCGATCAGCATCGTCGTGAAGATCGCGATGATGAAAAACCGCGGAAGGTCGAGCCAGCGGACCGCGCGGCGAAAGGCCGACCGGTCGACGCCTGGCTCAGAAGGAAACGGAGCGGCGGAACGCGCCAGGCTTGCCAATTTAACACCTGTGTAACGGCGTCATCAGAGCGGCCTTGCAGGCGCCGGCGCCACTGCCGAATGACGTCGACAATCTGACCGCGGCTCGAACTCGCTAGAGGACGAAGGGAATCAGGCGGCGTGTGCGGCGGGCGTACAGCTCGTAGGTTGGATAGGCATTCGCGAGCAAACGTTCCTCGAAACGGATTCGCAGGAACTGTGCCGCGAGAAAGATTGCGAAGACCAACGCGTGGAGGCTGAATAGGGTTGGCAGCACCAACCCCAGCCCCGCGATGATCTCGCCGAGGTAGACCGGGTGGCGCACGACCGCGTAGGGCCCGCCGGTGACGAGTCCGCGGGCCTCCGGCACGATGCTGAAGCGGTTCCGCAAGTAACTCAGCGAGTAGAGCGCCCACAGCATGCCGGCGGCGAGCAGCACGTCGCTCATCGCCAGGATCCGGAGGTCCGAGCTGCGGATCTGCCCCGGAATGAGAAAGAGCCCATAGAGAACGAAGCTCCCTGTCAGCGCGGCGGCGACCGCGAGCGGGTTGTGATCGGAGTGCGCCGCCTTGCTCCGCAGCGCATAGATCACGAGGAGGAAGGTGAAGAACGCCACGACGAGAACCCGGTTGATGAGGTACATGGATTGAGAGCGGTCGAGATCGCCGGCGTGAGCCGCCTGCAAGCCGGCGTAGGCGAGCTGGGCCTGGATCGCCAGCAGGAAGCCAAACACCAGCAGCGGAAGGGCCCGGCCAAGATAGAAATATGCCCGGTCGCTCATCTGCTACAAATTCAGCGTGAATGCGGCGATTTTCCTGCTATCATGGGGCCGCCAAACGGGGCTCCAGCCATGAGGGGGCGCCGTCTCCCTAGTCTTTTATGAGTGCGATTCAGGCCACGGATGAGACCTTCGATCCATTCGTGTTGATTCACCAATCGGTGACCGCTCGCCTGCAGACGGTCGAGGCAGAGCTGGAGACGGCTGAGGCGAAATCTCGGGACCTCGAGTCGACCCTGGAACAAATTCGCGATCAGGCGGAGGAGAGCCGGGTTGTGGAGAAGCATCTGCTCAACAACCTCAAGCAGTTCTCTCCCGCGGAAGTCCAGGAGACGTTCTCCAACATCCGTGAGACGCAGCTCAACGTCGAGCGCGCGCAATCTGAGTACGAGGCGCTCGCCAGCCGCCGTGCCGAACTCAAAGACCAGGGGCAGTTTCTGCGCTCGGCGGGCCAAATCCTGGCCGACCTGCAGCGGATGTACGGCGAGAACGGCGGGCGGCCGACGGCCGCCGAGGGCGACAAGCAGTTTCGTGATGCCTCCCGCCAGGTCTTCCAGATCATCGAGGAAGAACGGATGCGCATCGCGCGCGACATGCACGACGGTCCGGCGCAATCGATGGCAAACCTGGTGCTGCAGGCCGAGATTCTGCCGATGACGCTCGATGACCTCGGGCTGGTACCAACCCTACGGAAGTTCATCAAGGAATACGGCGATCGGTATGGCCTCGCCACGCGCTTCAACGTCGTCGGCCAGGAACGGCGTCTGCCGGGCAACACCGAGGGCGTGCTGTTTCGCATCATCCAGGAGGCGCTCACCAACGTTCACAAGCACGCGCGCGCCAAGATGGCCGAAGTCACCATCAACTTCCAGCCCTCGCGGGTCTCGGTTGTGATCAAGGACGACGGCCAGGGCTTTGACGTCGCGCGCACTGAAGCCAACCTGCACAAGAACAAGAACCTCGGACTGCTCAGCATGCGCGAGCGAGCTGAGCTCGAGAAAGGCACGCTGGAGATTCGCAGCCAACCCGGCCGCGGCACGGAAGTCAAGGTCGAGGTTCCGCTCAACAAGCGCTAAGCGTCCCGTAACGCTCGTCGTAAGCGACGAGCTCAGCGTTACTGAGTCGTCAAAACTCTTTCGCCATCTCTTGGCCGAACCAGCGTTGATTTGAACGCGACCCGATGTGAAACTGGGTCCGTTCGATTCGATCTGATTCGAAAAGGAGGTGAATCTAGCATGTTGAGCAATTTGTATCTCCGCCTCCGCGCCCTGTTCAACCGTGAGGAAGGCCAGGGTATGGTTGAGTACGCCCTCATCCTCGTCTTGATCGCGGTGGTTGTCATCGTAGTCCTGATCGTCCTCGGCAACCAGGTCAAGAACGTCTTCTGCAACATCTCGGGCGGTCTCGGCCAGTAAGAAAGCACCCGTAATGGGAGCAAACGAAAGAGAGCGGGCTTCGGCCCGCTCTCTTGTTTTTCCGGGGACCGGGAGTCCTCGACGGGACGGATTTAACGAAGCCGGAATTATTCGCAAAGAGTGCGCAAGGAAGCGGGGGGATTTCTAGATACAACACCCGAAGGAGCGCCACGCCGGTGGAGCGGTGGTGCCGAATTTCAGGAGGTGAGTCGATTGGCGACTGAGGTAAAGCCGAAGAGCAACCGCATCCTCTTGATCTTCGGTGTTTTCCTCGCCATTGTGGCGTTCGGAGGGGCCTTGCTCGTTGGCAAAACCTCGGGCGGGACGGGTGGAGTTGTGGGAGGCTCGAAGACAGTGGACGTCGTGGTGGCCACCAAGGACATCGCGGCGTCGACCCAGATCACGGCGGACCTGGTGACCATTACGAAGTTCTCGGAGGACCAAACGCCGCCGTTCGCGTTCCATGCCAAGGACCTGGTCGTTGGCAAGTATGCCGCGATCCCGATCCACGCGAACTCGGCGCTCATCGACTACGACATCGTTTCCGACGCGGGCAGCGTCCAGCCGGCGAAGCAGGCGTACCTGCCGATCCCTGCCGGGATGGTCGCCATGCAGATCCCGACCGGTGAGTTGGTGGGCATCGGCGGCTTCATCCAGCCCGACGACCGGATCGACATCATCACCACCGCCTCGGTCTTTCCGACCGGCCATCCCGAGCAGGCCAAGTCGGAGACGAAGACCACCTTTACCAACCTCCACATCATCCGGATTGGCCCGGCGGGCGGCGCCAACACCCGCGGCATCTCGTCCAGCCTGACCGTGATCGTCACGCTCAAGCAAGCCGAGGACCTGAAGTTCCTGTTGGACAATACCAACTACAAGTTCGTGCTCAAGTCAGTCCGGGACTACGACCAGGTCGACCCCGATACGACCCCGACCACCGACCTGAGCTTTACCTCGACCTACCACTTCCGCTAAACCGAATCCAGAAAACCGTTGACAGGCTCCCCGCGAAATCGGAAGATTTCGCGGGGTGCTGTCTTTAACGAGATGACCGAATGATCGAGCTAATCAAGGTCCTGATCGTCGACGACATTACGAGCACGCTGGACAACCTCCAGAAGCTGCTGTCCTTCGAGCCGGACATCCAGGTCGTGGGCACCGCGGTCAACGGCAAGGAAGGGGTGGAGCAGGCCAAGAAGCTGGCCCCGGACATCGTCCTGATGGACGTCAACATGCCGATCATGGACGGGATTCAGGCGACCGAAACCCTCGCCCAGGAAGTCTCGTCCTCGCCCGTCATCATCATGTCGGTTCAGGGCGAGCGCGACTACCTGCGCCGGGCGATGCAGTCGGGTGCCCGCGAGTTCCTGATCAAGCCGTTCAGCGGCGACGAGCTGATCGCCAGCATCCGGCGCGTCTACCAGCTGGAGCAGAAGAAGGAATCGTTCCTCGCCAAGACCACGAGCGGCGCGGCGCCGGCCGCCGTGGTGCCAGCGCCTGACGGTGAGCACGGGCGCCGGGCGGAGCATGGCCAGGTGTTCTTTTTCTACTCGGGCAAGGGTGGGGTCGGCAAGTCGTTAATCGCCGCCAACCTGGCGGTCTCAATGGCGAACGAAACCAAGGGCAAGGTGGCGCTCGTCGACCTGGACCTCCAGTTTGGCGACATCGGCGTGCTCCTGAACCTGGACCACTCGCAGGGAATCACCGACCTGATCGAGAACATCGACCACATGGACGCCGATTTCATCCGTGAGATCATGGTGGATGGGCCTGCTGGCGTAAAGGTGCTGCTGACGCCGATCAGCCCGGAACTCGCCGACCTGGTCACCGTTGACCACGTTCGTCGCATTTTCAGTGAGCTCCGCAAAATCTTCGACTACATCATCGTCGATAGCAGCGCCCACCTCGGCGAGATCAACCTGGAGGTTCTCGACCACGCCGACAAGGTCGTGGTGGTCACCTCGCTCAGCATTCCGGCCATCAAGAACACCAAGCTGGCGCTCAAGATCTTCGACTCACTGTCGATCTCGCCGGACCGCGTCGTTCTGCTCCTGAACAAGTCCGATGCCCACTCGGAGTTCAACAAGGAAAGCGTCGAGGCGAACCTGCGCTTTCCGATCGCCGGCCAGATCCCGAACGACCCCAAACTGGTGATCAACTCGATCAACCGCGGCAACCCGTTCGTCACCACCCATCCAGAATCGGAGATCAGCCAGCGAATCCGTGAGCTGGTCGGCAAGCTGATGCCTGCCCCGGCGGCGGCCCCGGCGCCGGAAGCCGCCGAGAAAAAAGCCCGCAAGGGTCTGTTCGCCCGGCGTTAGGAAGGATGAGATGACTCCGCAGGTTCCCGCCTGCCGTTCAGCGTCACCTAGCGTGACCGCATGGTGGCAGCCAGTAACGCGTCGGCCGAGGGCGCGCTGATGTCGCTGCTCGATCGCGTCCAGAAGCAGCAGGGACCCGACTCGGCGCCCTCCTCGGACGGCGCCGGGGCCACGCAGCCTGGGAGCGCCGGCGGCGCCCGAAGCGGCCAGGGGGCGCGGGCGCGCACCCCATTCGAGCTGCAGGCCGAACGGATCAAGAACCGGCTTCAGGCACGCCTGATCGAAAACCTCGATGACAGCGACGACGAGGACCGCGAGCAGCGCGCCAGTCGCATCACCGACGCTCTCAACCTGGTCGTCGGGGAGATGGGTCTGACCCTGACCAAACCGGAGCGCCAGCGCTTGGAGAACTCGGTCCTCAGCGACTTTCTCGGTCTGGGGCCGATCGATGCGCTGGTGAGCGACCCGTCGATCACGGAGATCATGGTCAACGGACCGGACCAGATCTTCGTCGAGCACAAGGGCAAGCTGACCCTGTCGACAACCCAGTTCGAGAGCGAAGACCAGCTGCGCCGGATCATCGACCGGATCGTGTCGACCATCGGCCGACGCATCGACGAGAGCTCCCCGATGGTGGATGCCCGCCTCAAGGACGGCTCCCGTGTCAACGCCTGCGGGCCTGCGTACGGGCCCGGCTCAACATGCTCGTCTCCGGTGGCACGGGTTCGGGCAAGACAACCACGCTCAACGTCCTGTCCAGCTTCATCCCGGAGGAGGAGCGGGTGGTCACCGTCGAGGACGCCGCCGAGCTGCAGCTCAACCAGGAGCACGTTGTAACGCTCGAGTCACGACCGGCTACGGTCGAGGGCCGGGGCCGGATCGCGATCCGGGACCTGGTCGTCAACGCGCTTCGAATGCGGCCGGATCGGATCGTCGTCGGCGAGTGCCGCGGCGGCGAGGCGCTCGACATGTTACAGGCGATGAATACAGGCCATGACGGATCGTTGACGACTATCCACGCCAACTCTCCGCGTGACAGTTTGAACCGCCTGGAAACGTTGGTGTTGATGGCGGGAGCAGAATTGCCGTCCCGAGCGATCCGGGAGCAGATCTCGTCCGCCATAAACGTCATCGTGCAGCAGACTCGCTTACGGGATGGCGCGCGCAAGATCATCGCCATCAGTGAGGTGCTCGGACTGCACGGCGACCAGGTAAAAGTGCAGGACATTTTCGTGTACAAGCAAACCGGCGTCACCGAAGAGGGCAAGGTCAAGGGCTACTTCACGCCCACCGGGATCATGCCCAAATATTTCGAGCACCTGCAGTCGTCTGGCGAGGCCGTGCCCAAAGAACTCTTCACCCCGGTGCCGGCTCCTGCCGGCGAAGGAGGCCATTAAGTGTCGCTCCAACTCGTCTTCGCCGTCATGGCCGGGATCGGCGCCCTCATCGTTGTCATGGCCCTCATGTCCAACCGGCAGCCCGCCGCCGGTGACATGGAGTTGCACATGGACGGCTACAACCCGGAGGCCGGCCAGGCCGCCAAGAAGGGCGGGCTGCTCGAGGGCTTTCTCGAAGGCTTCAACAAGAGCCTCACGCGCAACAAGGGTGGAAGGACCTCCAAGCTCACCGAGGAGCTCGCGAAGGCCGACCTCAAACTGCGAGTCTCGGAGTACGTCATGGTCATCGTCGGCCTCATCGTGCTGCTCTGCGCGGTGCTCTTCATTCGCTTTCACAACCCGATCCTGGCGCTGATCGGGATCCCCGTCGGGTACTTCGCCCCCGGGTTCTTTTTGAAATTCCGTCAGCGGCGCCGCCTCAAGGCCTTCAACAACCAGCTGGGCGATACGATCGTCCTGCTCTCGAACGCGCTCAAGGCCGGCTACTCGTTCGCCCAGGCGATGGCGACGATCGCCAAGAGCTCCTCGCCACCGATGGCCGACGAGTTCAGCCGCGCCGTTCGTGAAATGAACCTCGGCGTTTCGGTGGACGACGCGCTGGCCCACATGGTCAAGCGCATCGAGAGCGAGGACTTCGACCTGATGGTGACCGCGGTCCAGATCCACCGCGTGGTCGGTGGCAACCTGGCAGAGATCCTCGACACGATCGCGTTCACCATTCGCGAGCGAATCCGGATCCAGGGCGAGATCCGCACCCTGACCGCCCAGGCGCGGGCCTCCGGCTACATCATCACCGGGCTGCCCTTCGCCCTGGGCTTGATCCTGACCTTCATCTCACCGACCTACATCACGCCCCTCTTCCACGAATGGCTTGGCTACGTCCTGATCGGGATGGGCCTGGTCATGATCGCGATCGGTTACGGCATCATCTCGAAAATCACGAACATCCAGGTGTAGCTGAATGAGCATATTTACGATCGTCTTCGCCTTCCTCGCCTTCAGCGGCGTCTTCATCGTGGTCCAGGCGGTCACCGCCAAGCCGCGGCAGGACCTGATTGCCGAACGCCTCGCCCAGTACCGAGACCACAATCTCACGCTCGACGAGATCGAGCTTTCGCTGCCCTTCAGCGAGCGCTTCATCAAGCCGGCGCTGTTCAAGGTGATCGCCGGCATCGTGGTTGCGCTCATCGCCTTCTGGTTCGGCGGGCTCGTGTTCTCCAAAACCTTCTTCTTGCAGCTGGGCGCGACCGGCGTCGGCTTCTTGCTCGGCCGCTACCTGCCCGACGTCTGGATCAACAACAAGATCAAGGCCCGGCAGAAGGAGCTGCGGCTGGCGCTGCCGAACGCTCTCGACCTGCTGACCATCTCGGTCGAGGCCGGCCTCGGCTTCGACGCCGCCATCGGCCGCCTGGTGGAAAAGTTCCACAACGCGCTCTCCGATGAGTTCGCCCAGGTGCTCAACGAGATCCGGCTCGGCCGGCCCCGTCTCGAGGCGCTCGACGACATGGGACGCCGCTCCGGCGTTGAGGAACTCCACACCTTCATCCAGGCCTTGATCCAGTCGGAGCAACTCGGCGTCGGTATCGCCAAGGTGCTGCGCATCCAGTCGGAAGAAATGCGCCGTCGTCGTCGCCAGCGGGCGGAAGAGCAGGCGGCCCAGGCGCCGCTGAAGATGCTCTTCCCGATGATCGGCTGCATCTTCCCGACGCTCTTCATCGTCCTGATGGGGCCGGCCGTCATCATCATCATCCATACCTTCCAGCACAAATAACTCGCGCTGATAGAATCGGGATGGTCTGATACGGAGAAGCGTATTTGCGCCTAACAAAACCTGACGGCGCCATTGTTGCGGAGCCCCTCGAGATCGCGAAGAACTTCTTCGCCCGCGGGCTGGGGCTGATGTTCCGCTCCCGGCTGCCCGAAAACGGCGGCCTCTTGATTCATGGTTGCAATGGGATCCACATGATGTTCATGCGCTTCCCGATCGATGCCGTGTTCGTCGACAACAAGGGTAAGGTCGTCAAGACCTATCGGCGGCTGGCGCCCTGGTTCGGGCTGGTCCCGTTCGTCTGGCGGGCAGACAAGGTTGCGGAGCTGCCGGCGGGGGCCATCGACCGCTACGGCATCAAGGTCGGCGACCACCTCCTCGTCGCCTGACTTGGGCTTCCTCGACCTGCTCTTTCCGCCGCGCTGCGCCGGCTGCCGCGGTTACGGCGTCGCCTGGTGTACGGCGTGTGGCCGGTCCGTCGAGCCGATCGCCCCGGCCACGCTCGATACCATTCCGCTGATCGCCGGCGGCCGGTTCGACGGGGCGCTCCAGCGCGCAGTCCATACCTTTAAATACGGCGGCCGCCCGGGCCTGGCCCGCGAACTCAGCCCGGTACTGATTGCGGCGATTGAGGCCGCCGAAATCGGCTTTCAGGCAGTGGCGTATGTGCCATTGCATCCCGAGAGGCGGAAAGCACGTGGGTTCAACCAGGCGGAACGGCTCGCGGCGCAGGTGGCGCGCCGAACCGGGCGGCCATTGCTCGACGGCCTGGCTCGCGTTCGGGCCACGCCCGCCCAGGTCGGCCTGAGCCAGCCGGAGCGGCAGGCCAACCTGGCCCGCGCCTTTACCTGGACCGGCGCCCGACCGGCGCCCCAGGGGCTCGCCCTGGTTGACGACGTCTGCACCACCGGGGCGACGCTGGAAGCGGCCGCCGCGGCCGTTCGCCAGGCGGGCGGGTCGATCGCCGCCTTCCTGGTGCTGGCCAGGGCGCAAACTTTGCCGACCGTGCCCGTTGTTACATTGCCGGGACAGCCTGCCTGTCCCTGAATTTCCGTGCTGGGGGATTGGGCTTAGATGGTCAACGCGTCCGAGGTTTCACAGGACGAGCTCGCTCGCTATTACGAGGCGCTGGGGCCCATCCGGGACCTGGTCCTCGATGACAGCCTGACGGAAGTCATGGTCAACGGGCACGACAACGTCTACGTCGAGCGCAGCGGCAAGATCCTCCTGACCGACCGGAAGTTCGACGACGAGAACCACCTGCTGCGGGTCATCGATTTCATCGTCTCGGCGGTTGGCCGGCGCATCGATTTCCGCACTCCGATGGTCGATGCCCGGCTGCTGGATGGCTCCCGCGTGAACGCAGTCATCTCGCCGATCGCGCTCGACGGGCCGATGCTGACCATCCGGAAGTTCTCACGCGATCCCTACCAGTCCGAGGACCTGGTCACGTTCGGCACCATCACACACGAGGCCGTCGGCTTTCTCAAGGCCTGCGTCATGGCCCGCGCCAACATCATGATCTCCGGTGGAACCGGTACCGGTAAGACGACGCTGCTCAACGTCATGTCGGGCTTCATCCCTCCGGACGAGCGCATCGTCACCATCGAGGACGCGGCCGAGCTGCAGCTCCACCAGGAGCACGTCTGCCGGATGGAGTCGCGCCCGCCCGACCTCAACGGTGAGAACCGGGTCGGAATCCGTGATCTCGTCATCAACGCCCTCCGGATGCGCCCGGACCGGATCGTCGTCGGCGAGTGCCGTGCCGGCGAGGCGCTGGACATGCTCCAGGCGATGAACACCGGCCATGACGGCTCGCTGACCACGCTCCATGCCAACACCACGCGCGATGCGCTCTCGCGGCTCGAGACCATGGTCTTGATGGCCGGTATCGACCTGCCGACCAAGGCCATCCGCCAGCAGGTGGCGTCGGCGATCGACCTGATCGTCCAGCTCAGCCGGACGCGCATGACGGGCGTCTTCCGTCCCACCGGCATCCGTCCCCACATCATGGACAAGCTGTTCGGCGCCGGCGTCCCGATTCCGCCCGAACTGGCACGGGTCTTTCCCGACCGCCGCAACGCCGAGCGTCCTGCTCACTGACGTCGTCTTAGCGGCGGACGCGTCGACACGCTGATCTATACTCCTGTGCACCAGAGATCTCACAGGAGGCGAGATGGAGATCTTGATTCAGGCCAAGAAATCCGCGGCCGATCCGCAGATCAAGGCGTATGCGCAGGCCAAGCTCGAGAAGCTGGCACGCCATTTCGACCACATCCTCGAGGCGCGGATGGAGTTGGGCACCGACAAGAACAAGAGCCTCGAAAACATGAAGGTGGCGGAGCTGACGGTGCACGTGACCGGGCGAACCGGCAACATCCTGAAGGCCGCGCAGTCAGCCGCCCACATGAACGAGGCGGTCGACCTGGTGATCGACAAGATGGACCGGCAGATCCGCCATCACAAGGAAAAGCTGAAGGATCACCGCCGCTCCCGACCGACAGCGTCGCAGGCGCAGATGGCGAGCGCCGCCGTCATGAGCCCGGTCCGGCCCAACGGCGTGGCGCGGATCAAGCGCTTCAAGATGAAGCCCATGTCGGAGGACCAGGCCCGTCAGGAGATGGACGACCTGGGTCACGCCTTCTTTCTCTTCCTCAACGAGGACAGCCAGGAGCTGAACCTGCTGTACCGCCGCGGCGACGGCTCGCTCGGGCTGGTCGAAGCCGACCTGAGCTGAACGCGGGCGGCCGTTTGGGGCTCCCGAGGGCGGGTATGCTTACTGGTTGCTGGCAACGCAGCTAACCCAATGAGCGTCCTTACCAAGGTCTTAGGCGATCCGAACGCGCGCGAAGTCAAGCGTCACCTGGAGCGGGTCGCCGACATCAATCAGCTCGAGCCGCTCATGCAACAGCTCTCCGATGATGAGCTGAAGGCGAAGACGGCCGAGTTCCGCAATCAGCTGGCAGAGGGACACGCTCTCGATGACCTGCTGGTCGAGGCCTTCGCCGTGGTCCGGGAGGCGGCCCGCCGGACGATCGGCCTCCGCCACTTCGACGTCCAAGCGGTGGGCGGCATCGTGCTGCACCAGGGGAAGATCGCCGAGATGAAGACGGGCGAAGGCAAGACGCTGGTCGCGGTGCTGCCGCTTTACCTGAACGCGCTCGAGGGCAAGGGCGCCCACCTGATCACGGTCAACGATTACCTGGCCCGGCGCGACGCCGGCTGGAACGCGCCGATCTATCACGCCCTGGGGATGAGCGTGGCGGTGATCGGCCACGAGATGTCGTTGGTCTATGACCCGGATTTCCTCGATGAGACGCACCCTGACTCCCGCCTGCAGCACCTGCGCCCGATCAGCCGGCCGGAGGCATACCAGGCCGACATCACCTACGGGACCAACAGCGAGTTCGGGTTCGACTACCTGCGCGACAACATGGCGGTCGATCTCGCCCAGTGCGTCCAGCGCGGGCTCAACTTTGCGATCGTCGACGAAGTCGACAGCATCCTGATCGATGAGGCGCGAACTCCCCTGATCATTTCCGGGCAGGCGCAGGAGTCGACCGAGAAGTACTACCAGTTCGCGCGCTTGATCGCCCGGCTTGCCTCCGAGGATTACACCGTCGACGAGAAAACCAAGTCCGCCCATTTGACCGAGGACGGCATCGCCAAGCTCGAGCGGTGGACCGGCATCAAGAACATCTACGAGCTGGACCACGTGGAAGAAGCGCACCAGATCAACCAGGCGCTCAAAGCCGCCACGCTCTACCATCGCGACCGCGATTACCTGGTCAAAGACGGCGAGGTGATCATCGTCGACGAGTTCACCGGCCGCCAGCAGCCAGGCCGCCGATGGGCGGATGGCTTGCACCAGGCGGTGGAGGCCAAAGAAGGCGTCAAGGTGCAGCAGGAGACCCAGACGCTGGCGACGATCACCTATCAGAACTACTTCCGCCTCTACAAGAAGCTTGCCGGGATGACCGGCACGGCGGTCACCGAGGCCGAGGAATTCGACAAGATCTACAAGCTGCAAGTGGTCGTGATTCCGACTCACAAGCCGATGATCCGGGCCGACCATCCCGACCTGATCTACAAGACGGAGGACGCCAAGTTCAAGGCCGTCGCCGATGAGATCCAGGAGGTTGCCAGCCAGGGTCGGCCGGTGCTGGTCGGCACGGTGTCGGTCGAGAAGTCCGAGAAACTCGCGCGCCTGCTCGAAAAACGGGGCCTGCCGCATGAGGTGCTCAACGCCAAGCAGCACGAGCGGGAGGCGTTGATCGTGGCCAAGGCAGGCCAGCCTGGCGCCGTAACGATCGCCACCAACATGGCCGGCCGCGGCACTGACATCGTGCTCGTCGAGGGGGTAGCGCCAGGGGGTGGTCTCTATATCGTCGGCACCGAGCGGCACGAGAGCCGTCGCATCGACAACCAGCTGCGCGGCCGCGCCGGTC
>VBHQ01000149.1 GCA_005880395.1 Chloroflexota bacterium | reverse complement strand
GTAAATGCTCCGCCCATGCGTCCCGCCAGTTATCGGTTCGTCGTCGCTCCGGTTGCGTTGCTGGTTGACGACGCTCCACTCGCGGCCGCCGGCAATCCGGCGCCGGTCGCCGTCGGATTGAAGCCGCCCGTCACGGTGTAGGTGGCCTCGTCAAAGACTGAATTCCTTGGCGCGTTGGCGAAGACAATCGCCGGATAGGCAAGACCGCCGCTGAACGAGGTGGATTCATAGTCGCCAACCATGTACCCCTGGCTTGTTAGCGCCAGCGAGGTCAAATCCATGGGACCCGAGGTTGTCGTCGTGCCGCCCCAGGTGAGGCCACCATCGCCTGACGAGATAAACCCACTGAAAAGCTGGCAGGCGGGCTTGTTCGGCTGGCCGCAGTTGGCGTTCGGATAGTAGTAGTAGCTCAAGCCCACATGCGCCGTGCTACCGTACGTCGCTGGATCGACGGCGATGCCGGGAATGAAATAGTCGGCACCACTCCCGATTTGATTGGTTGGCACGCGGGCCTTTGACGACCAGGCCGTGCCATCGGTCGACGTACTGAACACGATGTCATTGGCCGAGCAGCCCGGTTCGAAGGCGCAGTCCTCCCAGGCAACGAACACACGACCGGCGCCGTCGATCTCGGCCGATGGTAAGGGCGAGGTACGAAGGTTTCCGGCGACGTGGTGGAACTGGATCCGGTCAACGGTTACCGGATTCGTCCAGCTGTTGCCACCGTCGGTTGACATGAACGCGGCGATTCGCTGCGGACTGAAGTCTTCGATCGGGACGACGACGGTGCCATTTGGCTGGACCACCGGTTGGCCGCCGATGGCCGTGAACTTACTCGGCATCGTCTTTGGCGTACCCCAGGTGAGGCCGCCATCGGTCGAGGTGCTCATGTAGACGACATCGCCTTGAGCGAAATTGTCGAACTCCGTGTAGCAATTCCCGTAGAAGGGGCTTGTGGGACTGTCGTCGCAAGCCGTCCAGTTTTTGTCCAGGTCAACCTTGACGCCGACCGGCGAGGGAATGCGCCTTGGATTACCCCAGTGCGTTCCACCGTTGGTTGACCGGCTAACTAGGACCACCGGCACAATACCGCTCGAGGCGATGGGAATCGTTGAAACCATCCAAACGCCGTGTTTGGCATCGAATGCCACCGACGGATCGCTGACGCGTGGAAAGGATCCGCCCAGGTTGTCGTAGACCGTAATGCCCGGCAGGAAGCCGTGCGTCCAGTTGGCACCGCCGTCGCGCGAGGTTGCCCAACCTATGTCGGTCGAGCCGCCACTGAAGAATCGACCGGTCTGCATGGCCGCCACAATGGTCGACCCAAAAGCGAAGGTATCCGGTTCCACCTGCGTCCGATGTTGGCTCGTGGGGTTGCTGAATGGATCGGAACTGATCTGCACCAGCGTACCGGCACTAGCCGAGGCCGCCAGCGCCACGACGATGCCGGTTGCGATCGCCCCCGCGAGTCCCAATCGTCCTTTCATAGTGCCTCCTGGTTAGTCCGTGGCCATGCCTGACTCACGGGATACTGATGGTTGCGACCACCTGTTGCTGCTGGTTGCTTGGATTCGTGCCGTCGTTGTACGTGCTGACCGAGGTTGTGTAGTCGGTGGACCCATCGGCGCTGATGATGTTGCCGTAGTAATCGCCGATGAACCCTTCCACCCCGTTCAAGCCGGCGGGCCTTGGCTCATTGAGCTGCGGATCCCAGGTGTGCTGGCTGGTGCGGATATTGTGGCCGAGGGGGGTCAGGTCCTCCTTGTAGAACTGGATGGTCGAGTTGACGCAGTAGTTGCTGGCGCCGTACGGCGGCAGACTGCCGGAGTAGTTGAGGTTCACTGTGTCCAGGGCGATGCCCGCCTTCCTTGCCTCTCCGCCGCCCGATGGGCAGTTCAGGCGCCGATCGTAGAAGGCGACGCTAATGGTTCCTTTCGATGACGCCGTCAGGTTTGGTTGGAAGGCGTCCACCTGCGAGGCGTTGTCGTTGACCTGAACAAAGGTGTTTTGGTTCCACGACGTGCCGCCGTCGTAGGAAGCCGTCAGGATCACATTGTCGACGCCGGCACTGTAATCCTCATAGGAAACGTACAGCGGATAGACCCCCTTGATAGGCACGGCTCCCACCGTGAAGCTGTTTTCGATGCCATCACGCAGCTGCGTGTTGGCATATTCGAGGGGGGGCGGTTGGATGGTGCTCCCCACGATGCCGGCGACCGACCAGGTCTTGCCTGCGTCCGCCGACTTGTCGACAAAGATCTGCACGCAGCAATAACCCTTCTTCGGATTGAAGTTCGTCAGCGTGGTATAGACAACGCCGTTGGCGTCCACGTGCGGCAGCAGGTAAGTCACACCCTGGGGGTTGTGCGGCGGCGAAGGCAGCTTCACCGGCGCGCTCCAGTCAGTGTGTGTGCCGTCGGGAAGTGCGGTAGCGGTCGAGACCCAAGGCACGGGTGTTGGCGAATGGAAATCGACCCACATCGCGTAGATGGTGTTCACCTTTGGATTCGGCTGTCCGTTGGGCAGCGTCTTGTTGGTGTCGATCGTGACCCATTCCTTGTCCGGCCCGTTGCCAAGCGAGTTCGAATCGTAGACGGCGATGTAATCCGGCTGGTTCTTATGGGTCACGATCCAGGTGTTGTCGGCGGCGGTGGTCGAACCCGCCTTCCGAACCGACATGGAGATCACGTCGTTGGGAAGCGTCGGATTCGGCTCCGCGCTCCCGGTCTGAAAGTCGTGGCTGTCGCCCTTGTAAAAGAATTGGTATGGCAGGTTGATCGCGTAGAAGTTGCTGTAGGTGTCAAAGGCGCCGACCGGGTCGGTGTTATCGGTCCAGCCCTCGTAGCCTGGGATGTGACCCTGGACGGGCCAGGTCTGGCCGCCATCCCAGGACTCGAAGAAGCCGAGCAGATGGTTGTAGCCCTCGGGGCTGACGAGCCACTTCGAGGTACCGATCAAGTGCAGTGGGTTGTTGGGATCGATCCGGATATCCGACTCCGAATGATCCTTGACAAGCATTGGGCTCGCCGCCGGGTACCCTGGATTGCTACCCGCCTGCGTCGCGTAAGGCGTCGTTCCGATATTTTCACCGGTATTGGCTGCGCCGTTGCACGGCGACATGCCGCTGTAGCCGTCGTTTTCGGGGCTGTAGGTCCCGAAGTACGCGACCTCCGGCCGATAGCAGCTCGTGCGCTGGGTTGTCGCGAACACGTTGGTCACGCCCGCCACGCTGGCCGCATAGGCTGAGTCGGATTGCGTTCCCTGTGGGATATTGCCAATCCCAGGCGGTGTGCCGGCAGCGGCCGGCCAGCTCCCTGCAGCGGCGGCGACTACAACTGGAATTGCCAGTGCGAACAGACGGTGTTTCAAATCGATCCCTCCCATGTCACCCTCTTGGCGGCCGCGCGCCGCCCTCGCCCGGGTACGCCTGAACGTTAGCCGATTAAGTTTCGGAAAACAAGGGCCGTATTCCCGTCAGTTTCAGGAAGGGGGCCTATCAGCTCTTGCGGAAACTCAAGCAGGTCTGCCGGGCTCGGGAAGGCAAAGCCGACAAACCTGCTTGAAATTGAAGCGACCTATCGTTACGGTTGATAACCCGCCGGTGTGACCCAACGAGCCCTTACCGCCGCCCAGTCCAACCGTTTCCAGGTGGACCTTCGCTCCGTACTATTCGAGTCCTTGCGGGCCCGGGGTTCGGGAGCTCACCGATGTCGTTTCCGTCATCAGCTGGCTTTCTGACAGGTCGCGGACGTAAGCCTAAGGGCCGCAGGTTTTGGCCGCAATCCCAAACTGCGGTTCGCAAACGCATGCTCGAAGGTCAATACTTACTGGCTTCGAAGTAGCTGCCGCAGGCTCGGCATTTGCACTGCATGGTCATGACCTGGCTCCC
>VBHQ01000013.1 GCA_005880395.1 Chloroflexota bacterium | reverse complement strand
AGATCGGCGCGAGGCTCGCATCGAAGGCTGACATGAAGCGTTGGCTGAAGCCATCTTCCTGGAACAGCGCGGGGAGCGCGTCGATCAAGGGATGTGGGCTCGAAAGATCCCGCAGGACCCCACGCTTGCGCTGCAGCCCGGGGAGAGCCGCGATCATGCGCCCTCCACCATCACCTGATGCTCATAGGAAAAGACCAGCGCATGCGGCTCGATCACCAGCCGCTGCACCGCTTGGCCGCGCTGCCCGGTAACCGGATCGGCGCCGAAAAGGCGCGCATCCTCGACCAACTCCGTGCCGCGCAGGCCCTGGAGGACCGAATACACCTCGCCGACATGCACCGGTCGTCCGAATGGCCAGCCGGCCCGGTCCGGCCCGCCAGTCACCGGATGGAAATAGCGATAAAGCGCCTCCAGGGCATCGGCCTGGAGCCGCGTGGGGTTGGCCGTCTGGCGGGGCCGCAGCTTGGCGACCACCGTCACGCCGCGGTAAACGGGTGGTTCGACGGCGATGCGGGTGCCGATGACTCGCGCGCCATCGAGGCGCCGGCCGATGCGCGCCAGCGTGTCTTCGGCCGGGATAAGTTGCTCGAAGCGCAGGCGACCGTCCTGGCTGCCGGCCGCCGGCACGACGAGAATGCGAACGCCGCCGGCGTCGGCGCCATCGCCGGCCGTGACACAGCGGACGCGCGCCACTTCAGGCGCCGCCTCTCGAGCCAGTTGTTCGAAGTCCTCCATGGTGACAGCCCGGTCGCGGGTGCGAAGCACGATCGGTCCACGAACCTTCGCGTTGTCGATCGTCTCGCCATCGACGCCACCTTCGGCAGCGCGCCGATTCTGGACCTTCGAGACGTAGGGGATGGAGGACTTGAGCACGGTGATGGCATTGCGCGCAACATTCCCTCGGCTTCCGCCACCCACCAGGTAGGAGCGCAAGCGCAGGCGAGCGCCTTTCGGGGGCAGCGCCCCGTAGTCGCGCAGTGCCCCATCCGGCTCGCGCACCCCCGGACCAAGCTGCACCTCGCCCTGGACGGCGTCAAGCACGAAGTGCCGGTCTTCGGGCTTGCTGTCGAAGAAGTC
This sequence comes from Chloroflexota bacterium, assembly GCA_005880395.1. Taxonomy (GTDB): domain Bacteria; phylum Chloroflexota; class Dormibacteria; order CF-121; family CF-121; genus CF-13. Next base: position 14,360 of record VBHQ01000013.1, on the reverse strand, counting down.
CTGGACCTGGGTCCATTCCTGCCACCCATCGGGGCTGCTCACCTCGAGGATCGCGCCGGCACTGCCGGGGACTACCGGCCGGTGCTTAAGGCCGAACCGCTGCCCCGGCACGCCTTCGGAGACCCCCAGCAGTTCGTTCTCGATCAGCTCCGCATTAACGGCTTCGGCGGTGCCGCCGATCGTGAAGGCGGTCAGCCCCTTGATCGTCGGCGACGCGGAATACGTCGGCTGGTCGGGCTCGGGCTTGAGGACACGCCCTCGCAGCCAGCCGGCCCGCTGCTGGTCGATCACAGAAACGGTATGGCTCTTGGGAACATGGAGGACCAGGTCCCCATCTCGATTCAGCCCGCCGGTCCCGTCGCGGTCGACCTCGCACGGAGACCAGCCGTAGCCGTCCCACGCCTCCCAGATCAACGGCGGGTTCTCCGGATCGACGCCGACCCCCTCGATGTCGCATTTGAAGCGCAGCGTCACCGCGCATGATGGCACGGCCTCTGAAAGACCGACGAGCAGCATATCGTCGGGCTTCGGCACCTTGTCGAAGCAGTAGAAAGCCGTTTTCGCCTCGAGCGCATCCGTGTGGTCGCTAACTTCGCGCTCCCCGGCGTGCGTCGACGCCAGGCGGTTCAACGAAGCAGGGATGATCGCGAGGTCGCCGACCGTCGTGAAGGCGATTGCCTCATCGGCTTCGGTTCGCAGGGTTGCCACTTGCGTGCCTGGGCGGATGTGGACCGCCGCCGGCTGCGGCCCGGCAAGCCAGAACGTGATCGGCGCCCGGGCGGCGGTCGGTGGGAAGAGACGAACGCCGATCAGCTCCAGGAACTTGACGTAGTTGCGATCCGGCACGCGATTGAGCCGGTACAGCACCTGGTCGGTCATCCAGGCGAAGGTCTCGATCAGCGTCACCCCCGGGTCAGAGACGTTGTGATCGGTCCATTCCGGGCACTTCTGTTGGACCAGGCGCTTGGCGTCATCGACCAGGTCCTGGAAACGGCGATCGTCGAGATTCGGAACCGGAAGTGCCATGCTCACCCTCCTCCAACCGCAGATTGCTCGTTCATGTTTGTTCTGCCGGAATCACGTAGAAGGGGAAGACCAGGTTGCGCGGATCGTTGGTTTCCCCGATCGCGTAGCGGATGTCGATGTACAGGATGCTCGAGTTCTCGGAATCAAAGCTGACGATGACGTCGCGGACATCGATGCGCGGCTCCCAGCGACGCAGTGAGGCGCGGACGGCCGCTGCGACCCGCGACGCCGTCTCCGTGTCGGCGCCGTCGAAGATGTAATCGTGGATGGCGCATCCGAACTCCGGACGCATCGGCCGTTCGCCGATCGCGGTCCCGAGAATCAGCCGGATGCTCTCCTCGATCTCCTGCTCTCGCGAGACGAGCGCGATCCGGCCGGTCGGGTCGGTCCGCAGGGGAAAGGCCCAGCCGTTGCCGATGAATTCTTCGCTCATTGCGCCATCACCTTCGTCTGACCGGCGCTGCCGATCATCATTGGCGTGCCGGTCGGGACGCAGGTGCCGCCCACCGGCGGCAGTCCCAAAAGCACCGGCATACCGCCGGCCAGCACGCGAGTGCTGCCCACCGGGATGATGCCGCTGATACACGGCCCGTTCGCGACCGGTGGCGGCGGGAAGGCGCAGCCTGCGATCACGTACGACGCCGGGATCGTTACCACCGGCTGGCTGCCGACCATGACCTTTGGGCTCACGGTCGTGCACTGGCCCTGGCCGCCGTGCATGCAGGTGACGGTGCCGCCCATGTTGACAATTGGCCCAGGCATCACATCACCTGCAGCGCGCCATTGTTGACGTCCACCATGGACCCGGTCACCTTGAGCTGGCCGCTGGCTTTGACTTCGAGCTGTGGACCGCCGTCGAGGGTTGCGCCCGAACTGCCCTTCAGGTCCAGATTGGTCTGCGCCTCGAGACTGATGCCCTGCTGCGCTTTGAGCTTCAGGTTGGCCTGCGACTCGAACGTCATGTCCTGCTGGCTTTCGACGTGCACCTTGCCCTGTGAGGAGATGTGGATTTCAGAGTTGGTTTCGTTCAGCGAGACCTTCAGGTTGCCATCGCTGCTGATGATGGCGACCCCCGCATTATTCGGATCGTCGAAGAACAGCATGAGATGACCCTTGCGCGAGGTAAAGCCACGACGCATGACCTGCCCGTTGTTGAACAGCGAGCTGCCGAGGTTGGGGGTGTCCTGGCCGTTGTACAGACTGCCCACCACGAACGGCCGGCGGATGTCGCCGAATTCGAAGGCGACCAGTACCTCGTCGTTGACCTCCGGCATGAACAGGGCGCCGCTGTTCGGCCCCGCGCCCAGCTGGGTGACGCGCGCCCAGTCTGACTCATAGTTATCGTCCAGCCAGGGGAACTTGAGCTTCACCCGCGCCTGGTTGTTCGGGTCGTTGTTGTCGGTGACCTGGGCGATCACAACGCCGTTGATCGAAGACATGGCGGGTGCCGGTGAGCGTGTACTTGCCCTCGAAATGGTCGCCCACCACGCCGACGCTGACCGTGGTGCCGGCCTTGAGCTTGGGATTGCCGTGCGCGATCCCGTCCGCTTCAGCGAATGAGCCGGAGATGATCTCGGCGATCGCCGCCGCCGCGCCGTCGACCATTGGTTGCTGGGGGAGCGGTCGATCGACCGCGGTGTACGTGGGGCTGCCAAAGTTGCCTGCGAGCGTGCTCGGGTCATCCTGAAGCGCTGCCGCGACGGTGGCGGCGGTGGTCGAGCCGATCACCACCTGCTTCTGGACGGGGTCCCAGCCGCGAACCTTGATCGTGCTCGCCTGCTCGGCCGAGGTGATGCGCGGCCGGAACTCGATCAGGTCGTCGCCAAAGACCAATTGGAGCGGATCGGTATGGCTCTGGTAGTCGCCGCTCTGCGGGGCGCCGGACGCCTGAACCGGCCGCCGAAAATAGAACTGACCGTTGTGGTCAACCCCGGTTTCGTAGCCGGCTTCCCCCGCGCGCGCCTTGATGAAATCCCAGTCCGACATGTTGGCCTGGGAGACGTGGTCGTAGGTGACGCTGGTCGAGTCGATCTGACCGATTGGCACGCTGGCGTTGTTGACGACCTGCCGGATGATGTCCGAGTCGGTGACGTTCTTATAGGTCTGGGTATTGCGGCCACGGTGCAGCCGGTGGGAGAGGTCGTACCCCCGCAGGATGGTGCGAAGGTGATTGGCGTCATACTCGGCTTCGAAGCCGGTGACCTCGCCTTTGAGCAGGGTCTCGGGGGTCGCGCCCGGCGGCGTCATCTTGATCGTCACCGTCGACCCGATGTTGACGTTCAGCTGGTTGATGACGTCACGCGCCGGATCCTGGAAGGTGATGGCGAACATGTCAGGGAGGTGCTGGTGGTGGTCGACCACGACCTGCTCGAGGAGCGACTCGGCCTGGCTGGCGATCGCCTGACCGTCGATTTCGATATCGGGCCAAAGATGGTAGTACTGGGGCATCTCAGCTCGGCTTGCTCGCCTCCGCGGCTTCGTCGGTACTGGGCAGCAGCAGCCGGCTCCCCGAGGCCAGCCGGAGTGGGTCGTCGAGCCCATTGAAGCTGGCCACGCCGCGCCAGAAGTTCGGGTTTCCGTACTCCTTGCTCGCGATCGACTGCAAGGTGTCGCCCTCGCCAACGAGATGGGTCTTGCGCGCGTTGATCGACCCTGAGGTCGGATTCTGGCCCGCGCCCGGATCCGGGATCTCTTTCAACGTGATGTCCGCGGTCGCCCGCAACGGGTTGCCGGTGCGCCCGAACATCGTGTACTTGACGTTGACCTTCTCGAGGTAGAACTTGCGGTCGGCGAGCTGGGTGTTGCTGCCCCAGAAGAACAGCAGCTCGGACGGCTGATGCTTTTCACTGCTCACCGACGTCTTGCTCGGAGCGCACCAGTCGAACAGCTGGTCGACATTCTTCGTGACGTTGCCGAGCGCCGCCTCCCAGTCGTCAAAGAAGATCTGCATGCTGATCGTCTGCGGCTCGCTGCCTTTGTATTCCGGCCTGCCGCCCGACTTGTCCTTACGGTTACCCGTGTGCGGCTCCCATTTCGCGCTCTTGCTGACCGAGTACTCGCTCGGGTTGAACTTGAATTCCAGGTTCCCGCTGCCGCCCACTTCCTGGAGCTTGGCGCGGACCATTTTTGCGTCAGACATCTGCGGGGCTCCTCATACCAGGAATCCGTTGTGCGCCAGCTCGAGCGACTCGGTTGCGATCTGGTTGTTGCCGACGTCGAGCGAGGGCCCACTCCATTTGACCGGGTAGACTCCGTCGAGGTTCCAGGTCGCGATCGGTTTGCCTTCCGAGTCGAGGGCTGAGATCTCGGCTGTCTGGCGCCGGACTTCGAGCTGCAGGCGCGCGATCCAATCCGTCACCTTCTTCGAGTCCTTGTTGATCGGACGTGTGAGCTTGATGTTCTGGTATTTCGCGCGGCCGGGGATCCGATGGACATAGGCGTTTTCTCCGCCCTCTTTGTACTCAAAGACGTCGTACTCGACGGCGAGGCCGTCGCATTTGGACCAGTTGCCGAGGTCGGCGCCGCCGTCCAGTTTGACCCGAAAACGCAGGCTCTGGGCGGTTGGTTTGTGTTCGTCTGCCATCCGTTCCTCCTCAGCGCAGGTCGGTCAGGAAGCCTGCCCGTTCCCGATCGACGAGTAGTTCGTTCTTGAGCCGCGTGCGGATCCGGTCGTAGAGCTTGTTGGCAAGCTCGTCCATGTCTTCGCTCTTCTGGCTGGCGTGTCGGAGCGAGCTCAGGCCCGAGCCAATCGCGCTCACGCCGGACGAGACCTCACTCAGGCCGGGCATCGCGAACCGGCTCACGGTTGATGCGCTTTCGTCCATCGGTTCGCGCTGAACCGCAGCTGGCGCGGGCTCGGGCCAGCTCGGCGATTCGGAGGACGCGTCTTCGGCCAGACGCTGAACGATGACGGCGGGCGGTGCCAGCGGCAGGCTCCGTTCATCGGCCGCCTCGTCGAGAGCATCACCGGCGCGGCCGGCGGAACGTGCCTCACCTGTGAAGGCGCCAGACCAACGGGGGGTGAGGACGAGGGCCGGCCGGCTCGATGACGCGGCCGTGACCGTCGGCGCGGCAGTCGCGGTCGGGCGTGACCGCTGGATGGTGATAGCGGGAGCCATCGCCTCGAGGGCAGTCGCTCGATCAGCAAGCACCCCGGCCGAACCGGAAGCCGACGCATCGCGCCTCGACGGCTGGGGGCCGCGGTCGGCCGGTTTGTGCGTCGCGGGCGATTCACCGGAGCCCGGAGAGCGCTGCAGGGCGGTGGGTCGAAGCGGCCGGTCGCCGACGAGGGGCGCTGCCGGCGCCGGCGTTGCGGCTGGCAGGGCTGTCGGCCCCGGCGTCGCGGCTGCGAGCGCCGCTTGCGCGGTAGCCAGAAAGCCCGTCCGACTCACCGCAGCTGTCGCCAGCGGCAGCGGGCGACCTGTGCCGGAGTTCATCCTGGCCTCAACTGCCTCCGGCGGATCGGATGGGACGGCGTGGACCATTGAACTCTGGCCTGCCCCCATTTCGATTGTTCGCTGAACCGAAGGCTCGCGGCGCGACTGGCTCGATGGCTGCATCGCTGGAGCCGCCCCCGATACACCCGCTGTCGCTGCGGCCGTTTGGTCTGGTCCCTCATCCGGCCGATCAACACTCGATCGACTGGCGGCAAGTGGAAGGTCCAAACGTGGCGACGCTGGCGGCGTGGAGGAGGGGGCCTGCCCCAATCTCGAGACCGTCAAATGTGGTTCCAGCACCGGCGGGTCGCTTGCCTCTGGCCCTTCTGTCCGGTTCCCCAGAGGTGGTTGATTGACCGGCGCGGTTTCGGAGGTCGTCTGTTGCGAACCTGCGGCCGGCGTTGGGGCGAGCGGCATCGACAACGGCTGATCAGACGAGAGTTGTACCGGCGGGTGGGAGGCGACCCGGTTGATCGGGGAACCCAGGCCAAGACGTCGAGCCTGGCCAAGCGTCAGGCGCGGCGCGGCGCTCATCTCTTGGACCTCGGTGCGCTGAACCGCTGGCATCTCGAGGCGTGGCGCCACTGGTGGCCGGCGAGCGCGCTGGATCACCGGCTCGGGTTCGGCCTGCGCCGGCAGCGCCGTCAGTAGCGGCATGTCGGGCATCGGCGCCACGACCGGACGCTCGACCAGCGCGATGCGCTGGACGGCGGGCGCTGATGGGGTTGGCCGCGCTGCCTCATCGGCGGGCGCGGCCTCGTCCCCATTCCACTCCCCCGTCGCTTGAATGGCGTCCTCATGCCGGCGCTGAACCCGGGGCCGGGAAATCATCGCCGGCCCATCGTTTCGGTTGGTGGCCGGCCGGCTTACCGTCAGGACGATGCCAGCCGGCGCCTCAGCGCTGACCTGGTGGCCCATCCGCTCACCACTGAGCGAGGGATCGTGATGGGTCGCAAGGTCGCCGCTAAAGCGATCGCTCGGTGCGGTCAGCGGATGCTCGGCGATCGACCGCTGAATGGGCGGGAGGCCGGCCCAGTCACGGCGAACGACCGGTGCCGGAACAGGCTGGGGTACGCCAGGCGCCGACGGCTCCCGCTTACGTCCGAAAGGCCACATTGGCTACGCTTCCTCCTGCTCTTCCGCCAGGCGGCGGTTGATACTGGCGACCTCCTCGACCATCCGCTGCCGAACGGGATGTTCGAGGTCGAGGATCTCTTCGAACGACCAGTGCAGGTGATAAGCGACGTACGCGATCTCCTCGAAGAGACGGTCGGTCGCGTACGTCACGATTCCCCCAGGCGACCACCTGCCATGTCAACCGTGAACTGGTGCTTGCACTCGGGACAGGCGACGGCCGCCTGTGTGTGCCCCTCCTGGTTGATCCGGCGATAGAGGTCCTGCAGGAAGGCGAGGTCCGAGGCGAACAGGCCCTCGATGGTGCCCGATGTCACCTGCTGGATTGAGCCAAGCCGCGTAACGACCCGAGAGAGGAGCAGAACGGTCAGGTAGGCCTCGTTCTCACGGACGCGTGGGTCTCGCTGGGGCATGATCTCGTCGCGCGCGGTCGCCAGCCGCATGACGCCGTCTCGATGGACGGTGCCGCTCTCGTCCACGTAGCCGCGCGGCAGGACGAACGCGAACTCCGTGTGCAGGGTTGGAGCGGAGGTCGAACGATCGACCTCCGCCGTGCTGGTAGCCAGACTCACTTCGGAACTCGTTCGAAGTGCTCCATGACGAGGGTTGCTTCTTCGGTCACGACATCGTTCGATCCGGCCTTGAGACCGCCAACCGAGAGCTTCGAGGGCCAGGCGTTGGTGAAGTTCCAGCGGGCGATTTCGGCTCCCTCGAAGTCGTAGAGGACGATGGAACCGTGCTTCCGCGCTTCCTTCACTTTGCCGTCGAGCGCGAGCTGGTGCCACTTATGCAGATCCATCGAAACGTTCTTCGCGCGCTTCAGGGTGAGCGTCGGCGGCTTACGGGCTCCCGGCCACTTCTTGATGATCAGCTTGCCGTCGGGGCCGTTCTCCTTCAGCTCGGTGACCTCCAACTCGGAAGTCATGCCGCTGATCTCAGTGAACTGCGCGATCTGCGTGCCGTCAATCTCGATCGCGAAATTCCGTGCCGCGATTGCGTCGTTGGTCGATACGCTTGGTACGCCTGTTGCCATGCTTTCCTCCTTTACTCAGTAAGCGACGCGCCGCCCGAGAACTGGGCGATCTTGAAAACCACAAACTCGGCCGGCTTGACCGGCGCCACTCCGATCTCGACGACCAGCTGGCCGGCGTCGATCGTCTCCGCCGTGTTCAGTTCGCCATCGCACTTGACGTAGAAGGCTTCCTGCGGCGACGAGCCGAAGAGCGCGCCATCGCGCCAGACGCGGACCAGGAAAGCGTTGATGGTGCGCTTGACCCGCTCCCAGAGTGCCATGTCGTTCGGTTCGAAGACGACCCACTGGGTGCCGCCCAGGATCGAGCCCTCGATGTAGTTAAAGAGCCGGCGGACGTTGATGTAGCGCCAGGCCGGGTCACTGGAGAGGGTACGAGCGCCCCAGACGCGGATGCCGCGGCCCGGGAAGGCGCGGATGACGTTGATCCCCTGCGGGTTGAGCAGGTCGTGCTCGCTTTTCGTCACCTGCAGCTCGAGCGAGATCGCGCCACGCACGACTTCGTTCGCGGGCGCCTTGTGAACGCCGCGGGTGTCGTCGTTGCGCGCCCAGATGCCGGCCATGTGGCCGCTCGGGGGCAGGAAGTTCGCCTGGCCGGCCAGCGGGTCAAAGACCTTGACCCAGGGCCAGTAAAGCGTCGCGTACTTGGAGTCGTAGCCCGCCTTGTCAACGCGCCACTCACGAACCTGCTGCGCGTTGAGACCGGGCGGGGCATCGAGGATCGCGACCCGATCGCCCATCAGCTCGCAGTGCGCGATCATCGCCAGTTGAACCGCCTTCACCTGATCGGCATCGATCGCGCCGCGTTGGTAGGCAGCCATCAGGTCGGGGACGCAGAGCATGGTGACGGTGTCGACTGCCTCGAGGCCGGCAAACCCGGTGCGATCGGCGGCATTGCCCACGTACTCATCGGGGGTGACCCGAGCGGGCTTGGTGCCACCGCCGCCCTGAAGCGTAACCTTGCCCGGGGCGGGGACCTTTTCCAGTGCGCCGGCGGTCCCGATCTCCTCGAGCTGGATTAGCTTCGATGCGGCCTTTACGGCGGTTACAACGTTGTTCTTGCCTTTCTTCGTCGTGACGTTGTCGTACTCTTCGCGGTCTTTGCCCCGCGTGATGATCAGCCTGAAGGCATCTTCGGACGGTTGTGAGGCCTCAGCTATCTCGACCTGGATGTCGTTTCCGGGTTGACCACCCTCGAGCGCCAGGACGCGGTAGCCTGCGAGCGACTTGTCTTTCGCGCTGGGCAGTTCGGCCTGGGCTGTCGGCGCATGGCCGTCGGCGCCAACGCGGACGACATAAGCGGAGCCGCCGCCGTTGAGGAAATAGCCGTAGACCGAGTGCGCGAGATACGAGCCTTCGATGAATCCCCCGAAGCTCTGGGCGAACTGACTCCAGTTCGTGACAAGCGTCGGACTGTTTACTGGCCCCTTTTCGGCCAGGCCGACGAAGGCCGCGGTCGCAGTCCCGACGCCCTCAATGGGGCGCGAGCCTGCCTCGACCTCCTCGACGTATACACCGGGCGACAGATAATTGGGCATGGGCAACTCCTCCTGGTGATTTGCGGTCAGGAACGTGCCGAGCGTCGCATTCGGGCCCCATTCGGACAAGGGACGCATGGGCCAGTGAACGGGTAAGGCCTCGTGCCCGAAGGGACGTACGGTCGCGTTCCAGTTTGCCCGTTCAGGCAGCAAGTCGACCCCAAGGACTGCCCGCCCGCGACTTGCCCCGGCGCCGGCCTGGCGTGAGGCTTGATCGCGATGATCCAGGACGTGGATGAGTCGCTGCGCGCCCTCGTGAAAAAGGATGCGCTGAACGGATCAAAAGCCGAGGTGGCGTTCGACGCCCCCACCAGGGATTGGGCCTCGCGCCGAAATACGCCAACGGTCGATCTCTACCTGTACGACATTCGGGAGGACCTCGAACAACGAGAAGTGATGTGGGAGGAGATTCGCGGCGACGGGGGGTTCGTCAAGGAGCGTCGTCCACCGCCGCGCCGGTTCAAGCTCTCATACCTGGTGACGGCCTGGACGCAGCGTCCCGAGGACGAACATCGGCTGCTGTCCACGCTGTTGTCCTGCTTTCTGAGGCATCCAACCATGCCGGCTGACGCTCTGAGCGGCGCGCTAGTCGAGGCGCGCCAGCCGATCCTGCTCAACATCGCGCTGCCGCCGCCGCAGGACCGTTCGATCTCCGACGTCTGGTCCGCGCTTGGCGGTGAGTTGAAACCATCGCTCGACCTCATCGTCAACGCCCCGTTTGACATCAGGATTGCGATTCCTGCCGGTCCGCCGGTCCTCGAGGAGCCCAGGTTCACATTTGCTCGTCCCGACGGTGAGGCGGAAGACGCCGTGGCTGCCGGCGGTCGGAGCGTAAAAGGGAAGCGATCAGCGGCGGCGGCCGCATCAGGAGCAAAGCCGGTGGGCGCGCCGGGGCCGGCTGGTCCCAGGGAAGGCAGGCTCAAGCCCGGCGAGCGCGTCGACAAACCGGGAGTCGTTCCCGAGCAGGAAGAAGTGGTGCGCTCCGGCAAGGAGAAGCAACCCGGCCGGATCCTGCGCATCCACGGCGTCAATCGTTCTTAGCGGGATCATGGCCACACCGACGCTGACCGCCATTGGGGACGCCTCGCTCGCCCATGTCCTCGGACGGCTGGGCCTCGTCGAGGCCCGGGTAAGGGCGGCAGTGGCTCGACGCCGCGCCAGCGACCCGGAAGCCGATGATCGGTTCCGCGGGCTTTACATCTCGCAGGCGCATGTCGACCGGCTACTGGGTGGGCGTAATGAACCAGTCGCGCCGGATGCGGAGGCGCAGCAACAGCGTGACGAAATCGAGGCCGCCGCCGATGCCGCCGAGCGCCAGGGGGCGGACTTGAGACTTCGCCGCCTGATGCGCAGCTTCGGCCTCAATGAGATCGACATCGAGTTGCTGCTCATTACCATGGCCCCCGACGTGGACGCTCGCTTCGAGCGGCTCTACGGCTTTCTGCAAGACGATGTCTCTCGGCGCCGGGCAAGCATCGGGCTCGGCATTGAGCTGAGTGGCCTGGCGTCGGGAAATTCCTACGCGAGGAATCGATTGGCTGCGGGCGCGCCGCTGATCGACGAATATCTCATCCTGATCGAGGAAGCGGAGCGGCCTTTCCTGACGCGCTCGCTCAGAGTTCCGGATCGAGTCACGGCCCACCTTCTGGGAACCGATGTCCGCGAGCCAGTCATCGAAGGGTTGACGCACGCGAACGAGAAAGCGACGCCTGAACAAGCCGCAACACTATCTCGCTGGATGCGAAGCCAAGATGCTCGTCTTGGCTACGTGCGCGAGCGTCCGGGTTCCTCGGGCGCCTCACTGGCCGCCAGCGCCTTTGCGGAACTGGGCCGCCCCACCCTGACGTTGGACCTCGAGCGTCTTCGGCCAGAAGATGACGTGGCGGTCGTCGCCGCGCTGGCTGCCCGCGAAGCAGCCTTGACCGGAGCCGGTATCGTGGCTGGTCCCATCGAGGTCCTGGTCGCGAGAGGCGTGCCGGCGATCCGAGCGTTTTCAGAAATTCCCGCCATGATCGTGCTGGTCGGCGCGCGCAGCTGGGACCCGGCGTGGGCGCGCGATGTCCCGTTCATCTGTGAGGCGCCGATCCCCAACGCGCTGCAGCGGGCAGAGCTATGGCGTCGGAACCTCAACGGCGATACGCCCGTAACCCTCGATATCACGACGACGATGGCGCAGTTTCGACTGACCGCCGAACAGGTCCATCGCGCGGCGCGCGCGGCGCGGATGGAGGCACACGCGCAAGAGGCGCCGCTGGATGAAGAGCAACTGAAAGCTGGCGCGCGAGCCCAGAATGCGGCGGGACTCGAGCGGTTGGCCCGACGGATCCAGCCTGCCGTCCGCTTCTCCGATCTTGTCCTGCCACCCGACACCATGGCGCAGCTTGCCGAACTCTTGACCCGTGCCCGCTACCGGGAGCAGGTGCTGGATGTCTGGAAGATGGGCGGTCCGTCGGCGCGTCGCCGGGGGCTCACGGCGCTGTTTGCCGGACCGTCCGGCACCGGCAAAACGATGGCTGCCGAGGTGCTCGCCGGCGAGCTCGGGCTCGACCTGTACACCGTCGACCTGGCCACCGTGGTGGATAAATATGTCGGCGAGACGGAGAAGAACCTTGACCGCATCTTCGCCGAAGCCGAACGCATCAACGGCGTCATCCTCTTCGACGAAGCCGACGCGCTCTTCGGTAAGCGCTCAGAGGTTAGCGACGCGCACGATCGCTACGCGAATGTCGAGGTAGCCTATCTCCTGCAGCGGATGGAGCAGTTCGAGGGCATCGCCATCCTGGCGACGAATCTGCGAGCCAACCTCGATGAGGCGTTCACCCGACGGTTGGACTCGCTCGTCGACTTCCCCGAGCCCGAGGAGGAACATCGCCGCCAGCTCTGGCAGAGAAGCCTGGGCAGTGTGGTTCCGCGAGACCCCGAACTTGACCTGGACTTTCTCGCTCGGTCGTTCAAGCTGGCCGGCGGCGGAATCCGAAATATCGCCGTGGCGGCGGCTTACTCCGCGGCGGAACTCGCTCGGCCGGTGTCGATGGCGGACCTCATTCGCGCCACGCAGCGCGAGTACCTGAAGATGGGGCGCCTCTGCGTCGAATCGGAATTCGGCCCCTACTACCCGCTGCTATCCGAAGCGCTGGGCTAACCAGAGAGTCGATCGGGCGCCCTCGTCGCGACGGCAGCGACCCCGTCTATTCTTCTTCGGTGTCTTCGTCCGACTCTCGCTGAGCGAAGGTGCCCTGAACCGGCGCTCCTCCTTCCGGTTCCTCCTCGACCTCGTCCGCCTCGGCGTCCTCTCGCTGAACGAAAGAGCCCTGCAACGCTTCCTCGTCAGTGGCGGAACGCTGGACGCCCGCGGTTGCCGTCGTGGCCTGCGACTGCGGCGAAGCCGATGACATAACACGGTCAGCGCTGCTGTCAGCCGCCCGCTCAAAGCTGTCTGAGGGGTGGCTGATGTTGATGCCTCCAGGCGCCGGCGTCCCATCAACCGGTCCCGAGCGCTGTTGTACGACGTGCGTCAGCTCGTGGGCAAGCATGCGCTTGCCGGAGTCACTCTCGGGTTCGTACTTAGCGGATTGAAATACGACATCGTTGCCCACCGTATAGGCATGCGCCTGGACCGACTTCGCCGACTCGGTCGCCTTTGAGTCCGTGTGAACCCGGACATCGCTGAAATCGGCTCCCAGCCGCGACTCCATGAAGCCGCGAGTCTCGCGGTCGAGAGGCGAGCCGCCGCCGGAGCCGACCACTTCCTTGACCGGCGATGACTGCTGCTCTTCGATAGCTGAGGTGACGGCCTCATTACCAGCGGTCTTTTGAAGGTGCATGACGGCTGAGTGTGTTAGCGCATCCGGCCGACCATGGATCAGCGCGTCGGCACCGTTAGCGGTCTCGGCTTCCGGCTTTCCCCGCGTCGGTGCCTGATGGCTTTCGGGATTCAGTAAGAAATCAGTCTCGTGCGATTGCATTGTGTTACCTCCCTATGCCTCGACGGCAGGCGATCGCCAAAAGGCGCGCAAGGTCCTTCTCACAAATCACACTCCAACCAGTCAAGGCAGTCAACGCTCAACGGAGCAGGTTCGCGGGCACCTTGAATTGCCCGATAGGGCAACCAAGGTCTTCAAACGAGATGAAAGACGCCGGGAAACGGACCATTCGGTGGCACAAGTCGCCATACGCGGCCGTCCTCCTTGCACTCATACCACCGCTCGCGCCAGGCGGACCCCCAACCCCTTCCCTCATCAATAGGCACGACTTTGGCTTTTCCATCTGCGACAGCGTTGTCCAGATTGGAGAGGAAATGCTGGTAGTGATGAAGCGACTCAAAGGCCTCGATCGACTGGAAAGCCGCAATGCAGCCGCGGGAGACGGCGGCCTTCTCGGCGTTGATGCCTGCCTGGAGTTGCAGCCGGTGGCTCCCGAACGAGGCGCTGATTTGCCGCCGCTGCTGGCTGGCCGCCTGCATGACCTCGGCCTTCCGACTGGTCAATGCGTGCGTGATCGCCTGCTGTTGTTGACCCGATCGATTCATCACGAAGCGCTGCGAGGCCTGGCCACGAGCTGTGAGCATCGCGACGAGCGACTGGACCCTCGCCCGCTCCTGCTCCGCCTCGTAGCCGGCTAGAAGAAGCGCCTCCGCCTGGTCAGGTGATCGCGGCGGCGCCGACGCGAGTGATTCCGCCGTGATGGCGGCATCGTCGAGATTCGGTGTGAGCGCTTCGGCCGGCGCCTCCGGGGTGGGAGCCACAGCTTTGCCGGGAGATACCGCCGACGCCGGTGCCGGGCCGGGCCCAGCGCCGGCAGCCGGCCCGGCCGGGGGAACGATCGAAGCTGGCTTGGCCGGCTTCGAACGCTGCAGCAGCGCCGCCACGGCCCCATTTCCCGCCAGCGACTGCAGGCGAAGGAGGGAGGGTGCTGTCAGCGGAGCATGGGCGGGCGGCGCCGCGAGGACAGCGGAGGTGGCGGGATCGAGCGTCTTCTGGCCGGTCGCCTCCGGAGCGGTTTTGGCGGGCTGCAACGGCGCGTCGTCGCGCACCTGCTGCGGGGCAGGACCCATCCCTCGACCATCGCGTATCGGCTCAAGCCGGGCAAGGAGCGGGCGGCCAGACTTTTGGGCAAACCCCCACCGTGACCCTCCGCCTACACCGGGGAGGCAGTCTGATTTCGTGTCGTGACCGCTGAACCAGATCGATCCCGCGT
>VBHQ01000148.1 GCA_005880395.1 Chloroflexota bacterium | reverse complement strand
CAGGTACACGGATCATGGTCGATCTCGAATCACAACGTATCTCGGTCGACTCAAATTCCCTTCCGCGCTCCGCAGGAGAGTCAGGATGGGAGCTTACGTTTACGGTTGATCCCTTCTACCGCGAGTGTTTGATCAATGGTTGGGATGAGATCGCATTGACCTTGAAGCAGGAAGCCGCAATTGTCAACTACGAGGCTGATCGGAGTGCGAGTCTACCGCTCGTTCGTTAGACACAGTTCCAATTCAGCCTAGCCAGCCATCGCCTTCAGCCAAACGTCGCTTCGAGTAGACGATCGGATGATTGCCGGCGGCCGGCCAGCCATGACCCGCCGACATGCCCAATCGGAATGCGATGGAATCGAGCCTTGCCGCATTGAGCCCCCAACGACCGCGGCCAGACGTGTGTCCCATCCGACGTTCTTGGCGCAGTCATGGCAGGACCTCCAGAAACTGTCGAATATTTCTTGCGCCGCTTATGACCTTTCTCGCGTCTCATGGTTGCCCGGATCCGAGGCACAACAAAAACGCAGGAGGTTCAAATGTTGGTCAATAGATTCGTCCGGTATTCCAGGCAGGGGGCTATCCGGCTGGCAGTCGTGGCGCCGCTGGCAGCGCTGGCGTTGGTGCCTGTCAGTGCCCACGCAGGCGGAGGGCCGCCGCCCCCACCGCTGCAGAACGTTAGCGTCAAGGTTGACAAGCACGCCACACTTCTGTCTTCAACCGCAGTGAGTGTCGAAATCAGGATCAAGTGCCCAGTCGGCACTGACCTCACAGAAAACCAGCTGACGGTTTCGCAGGCGTCCGGAGCTGCTGGTTTCGCGTCAATTGGTGCCATCGCCTGCGACGGAAAAGGACATGAGTACCAGGTCGTTGCTGAGGAGGGCTCGGGCAAGCCAGGCTTCACTCAGCCGGCCTTCACGACAGGCAGCGCCGCGACGATGTTCGACCTGACCGGAACTCAGTCCGGAGAACTCAGATTCTCGAGATTCCAGAACCTGATCGACATCGACGACTGACCCCGTTGTCGAGGCTCTTACAAGGCTCGGTCTCGCGGCCGGGCCTCCGTCATGCCGCCGGAATGAAGGGGCTGGTGGTGGATCACTGGCCTTTGGGGCTGAGCGTCGGCTCGGAGCCGGTCGGCCACACAAGGAGGACTCGTCGAGTTCGCCCAGCACAGTTGCTAAGCCTGACCAGTTTACCCAGCCATCGCCTTCAAACAGGCCCTCCCCTTGAGAGCTGCCACTGCTCTAGGGCCTTGGCTCCCATTCCGGAACTGCGCTCAGCAAGCCGCACCTAAACTGGGGACGCCCATGACTCCGCATACCCGCTACGCGAAAAGCGGTGGCGTCAACATCGCTTACCAGGTCGTAGGCGAGGGACCGATCGACTTGGTTTTGAATTGGGGCTGGGTATCGCACATCGAGGTCTTCTGGGAGGACCCGGACATCGCGAATTTCCTTTCCCGGTTGGCCTCATTCTCCCGTCTCATCCTCTTCGACAAACGCGGTACCGGGATGTCCGACCGCGTCCCCGAGGTTGAGCTTCCGACGCTCGAGCAGCGGATGGACGATGTCCGCGCGGTGATGGATGCTGCCGGGTATCGGAGAGCGGCATTGCTCGGTATCTCCGAAGGGGGAACTCTATGCATCCTGTTTGCCGCCACCTATCCCGATAGAACAACGGCCTTGGTACTTTGCGGATCGTGGGCAACTTGGGTCAGCGACGCCGACCATCCATGGGCACCCACGCTCGAGCAGCACGAGCGCGCGATGGCGATGCTTGCGACTCAAGACCCCTCCGAACCCTTCAATCTGGAGCGCTTCGCGCCCAGTAGAGCCGGCGATAAGGACTTCCGGCAGCGCTTCGCTCGCTATGGCCGATTGTCGGCAAGCCCCGGAGCCGCCCTTGCCCTCTATCGAATGAATATCCCGATGGATGTGAGGAACGTACTTTCCAGCATCCACGTCCCGACCCTTGTTCTCCACCGCGCGGGGGACCGGATGATCTATCCGCAGGCGGGTCGTTATATCGCTGACCACATCCCTGGGGCGAAGTTCATGGAGCTACCGGGCGAAGACCATCTCGCATGGGTCGGAGATCGGGACGTGATCGTCGGTGAAATCGAGGAGTTCCTGACGGGCGTACGCCACGAGCCGGAGACCGACCGCGTTCTCGCAACCGTCCTCTTTACCGACATCGTGAACTCGACGGTGAGAGCCGCTGAGCTTGGCGACCAGGCATGGAAAGACTTGCTGGCTCGTCACGACGAGGCCGTCAGGCGTCAGGTCGAACGGTTTCGCGGTCGCGAAATCAAGACCGCCGGCGACTCGTTCTTGATCACATTCGATGGCCCCGCCCGCGCCGTGCGGTGCGCCTGGACGATTATCGACGGCGTGCGTCAGTTGGGGCTGGAGGTCCGGGCTGGAATCCACACCGGGGAGATCGAGCTGATCGGAAACGACATCGGCGGCATCGGGGTTCACACCGCTGCAAGGGTTAGCTCCATGGCGGCCGGTGGTGAGCTCCTTGTTTCAAGTACCGTGAGAGACCTCGTCGCCGGGTCGGGCATCCACTTCGAGGACCGCGGAGCCCATACCTTGAAGGGAATACCGGAGCCCTGGCGGATTTATGCTGCCGTACGCGGCTGAAACTAGAATCGGACTGCTAAGTGGGAGGTCGAAGGGAATGGCGGTACGGCCGGCTCCCGGAATGCCGTCGAGCGCTCCTACAGGACTGTTGAAGTGGGGTTCGGCCAGCATCGCTCTCGCCGGTGTCGCGGTCTTTGCCTACGGGGTTATCGTCCTCATCCTTAATTTCACGGCATTCATCGAGCTGGGCCTAAACCGTCAGTTGGTGGGTACTAGCGCATCGGCTCGCCAGGCGGACAATCCCACGCTTTATAACTTCATCAGCCACCTGCAGGTAAATCTGGCCGCGTTCATCATGACCTACGGACTTGCTCTCGCTGCCTTTGCCTGGTTCGGGATCCGTCGCGGGCAGCGGTGGGCCCTGTGGACCGCGTTGGGACCTACCTACTCGGGCTCGTGGTCGCATTACCAATTCATTACGTCTACGGGTTGGCCGCGCTTGGTCACGTTGGACCGTTTATCTCGTCACCGTTGCGGTGCTGGTCGGGGCATGGCTCTCTTACGCTGGAATGCCGAGGGGAAGTGGCTAAGTCATTCCTCAAAGATGGCTGCTGATCCTTGCGTTGGGGTGACGAATAGATAGCGCCGCAATCCCGACACCTCATACGCCATGTTCAGAAGGCTCGTTGCCAGACCTGACCAATTGACCCAGCCATCGCCTTCAAGGCGTGGCGACACAGTGGCTAGCGAGGGCGCCTGGTTGCTGCATTCGCAGTAGTTCAATGAACCCTCCCGGGATCGAGCGTCGTTGAATCGGCCGCGGTCTGAGCCGGTAAGCGGGCACGCTTACGCGCAACATCGCGGGCGATCCGTTTGGCATCGATGCCGAGCTCCCGCAGGTTGCCGGAGAGGGGATTGCTGTAGCCAATAAAGTAGAGTCCGGGCGCATTCGGATGCGTCATTGCGCCGTGGACCGCCGGTCGGCCGTTGGGGCGAAGCACGCCTAGTGTGCCGACCAACGCCTCTAAGCCCCGGCGGAACCCAGTAGCGGCGACGACCGCATCGGGCCGGATTCGCGGGCCGCCATCCAGTAGGACATCAGCGCCCTCAAAGCCCGTTACTGCGCCCACGACACCGACCCGGTGCTCCTTCAGCGCCCGGATTAGCCCCACGTCGAGGATTGGATTGATGTCGTTCTCGAGCAGTCGGCGGTACATGCCGCGGGGCGGGCGCTTAAGGCCGTACCGAGAGAGGTTGCCCACCGTCAGGAGCTGGGCGACGGCCGTCAGGCGGTCAACCACGGCGACCGGAAG
>VBHQ01000147.1 GCA_005880395.1 Chloroflexota bacterium | reverse complement strand
CGCCGGCCTGCAGCCGGTCCTCCAAACGCTCCGCAACGAGGAGCTCATGGAGCAGCAGTCGCGCGTCGAGACCGACTCCGCGAGCGACGTTGCCGCGGTACGAACCGCCTTTTCGGCGGTGGCGATGGCCTGCCTCAGGCCCGAGTAGGAGGATCTACGACAGAGAGGCCCGGGTGACCGGGCCTCTCTTGATTTCTACCTGCACCGCGTCGGCCTCGGCGTTGGAGCGAAAGACCTGAACCACGGAGAATCCTTCGAGATCAAGCCGATCAAGATCGCGCTCGATCGCGGCGGCCTGGCGGCGAATCGTGGACGCGGAGACGGCATCCTGGCGGGCCCGGTTCTGTAGCAGCGACGCCTCAACAGGAATCGCGAAGACCAGGGCAACTGCCGTGCGCCCATTGGTGCGGGCGCTCCGGATCAGCTCGCTGCGCCGCATCCAGTCCACATTTGTCGCGTCGAGGACCGTCAGGCTTCCCTCGGCGAGTCGCGCATCGGCTTGTGCCCTCAGGTCGTCGAAAACGTCGTTACGCCGCTTGCTCCAACCGCTGGCCCGTTTTGCCTTCCGGATGGCATCTGAGGAAACGACCGCGGCGGCTGGAAAATGCCGGCTGGCGAACGTCGACTTGCCTGAGCCGGCGGCGCCAATCAGAACGACAAGGGCGTCTGGCGGGATCGAGATGAGTCCAGCCGGCGGTCGCGATGCCACGGATCAACGCGCAGCCACTGGGGTCAAGGACTGCTCGACACCCGCCAGCCGTTTCAATGCCGCCGTCTTCTCCGACTGGCCGGCGCGAGCGTCAGCGACGGCGCGGCGCAGCGAGTCGATGGTCGCATCATAGGTCGAGCGGTCGACCGGGAAGGGCGTGCCATCCTTGCCGCCGTGGGCAAATGCATACGAGACCGGGTCGCGCACCGAGGCCGGCTCGCCGTACGTCAGTTCAGCCACCAAGGCGAGCGCGCGCAAGGACTTAGCGCCGACCCCCGGCATCGCCAGCAAGGCGGTGAAGTCCTCTGGCTGACGCTCGTAGGTGCTAAGCAAAATCCGCGACAGTCGCTCGGGATGGAGATCGCTGAGGCGAACGTCATGATGCCGCGGCATGGCCACCGCGCGCATCTTGTTGAGCTCGCTGACTACCGTGATCGGGTTCTCGCGCGAAAGCTCGACCGCGATCCGCCGGTTCGCGTCGCCCTCGGATGCCACCAGATTGAGCACCTGCTGGGTGCCCGTCCCGGCGATCGCAGCATGCGGGTCGGAATCAAAGCGCTCGGGAGGAAGCCAGTGATAGCGACGGGCCATGCCACTGGTCTCGTTCATCCCCTGCTGGACGACGGCCCACGAACCTTCGGCGCTGAAGAAGAAGCTGTGATGGTAGACCTGGAATCCGTCTTGCACGGCGGCCGAGTCGACCTTGGCCGAAAGCCGGCTGGCGCGAACCAGGGAATCAGGTTCCCTGCCCAGCTGCCAGCACGCCGTCTCGATCTCCTGCGGCGTCTTCCGTGACGTCTTCCCCTTGCCGCCCGCGACGTAGAGGCCGGTTTCATGCGAGAGATCGCGCAATCCTTCCTTGAGGGCTCCGCACGCGGTCGTGGTCAGGCCGCTGCTGTGCCAGTCGAAGCCAAGGACGCAGCCGAACGCCTGGAACCAGACCGGGTCGGCGAGGCGGCGCATGAAGCCGGAGATGCCCTCGTCGGCGAGGATGGCGAGCGTCATTTCGCGGGCGAGCAATGTCATGCGCTCGAACAACCAGTGCGGCGCGCGGCCGCCATGGAGCGGCAAGTCGGCGGTGCCAGTTCGCATCGGGATCAGTCTATGGGCAAGGAAAAGCGGCCGGCGGGGGATCCGGCCGCTTCAAACCAACTCGCGTTCTAGCCGGTGGTCTCGCGCGCCTCCGCCTTATTGGGTGCGGGCGTCCCGGCCACGTGCAGCAGGTTCTCGACGCCGCTGACACCGGGGACCTTGAACACCGCCTTCTCAATGGTGGCGATGCGGAAGGCATTGTCAACGGAACCGCGGATCGTCACGATGCCGTTGTTTACGTCGAAGTTGATCTCGCCTTTCGGCATTTCCGGATCGCGAAACACCTCGCTTTCGACCCGGTCGCGCAGTGTCAGATCATCCGGGGTGGGACGTCGCTGGGCAGAGTTGAGACTGATCATCCGTTGGGGCAGCGCCGCCGCCGTACTGCTCGAGTAACGTCCAAGTTGATTGAGCGAGCGCACGCCTTCACGCACCCGCGGCGCTTGGGCAGCTGCTTGCGCACCGGGATCTGGGCTGTGCTCGTCAACTCCTTGGCGGCGCGCCCAACGCGGTCGGCGACGTCGCCGCCAATATCCTTCGCCGCTCGACCCACCTTGTCCGCGACATCATCGCGTACGTGCTTGAGGTCGACCTGCTTCAGATCAAGCACCACGTGTCACGCCCTCGGTGACCTTTTCGGCGGTCTTGCCACCGGTCGCCTGCACGACGTTGCCGTGGCTGAGCACGCCAACCAGGCGTCCGTTCTCGGTGACCGCCAGGCGGCGGATCTCCTCACTCTCCATCTTGCGGGCGGCCTGGTCGATATCGTCTTCCGGGCTAATCGTGATCGTCTGCTGCGTCATGCAGTGCTCGACGGTGTCGCTTTCGGGGTTATGGCCCGAGGCGATGCAGCGGATGACGATGTCGCGATCGGTCACGACTCCGATCAGCTTGCCGCCGTCCTCGACAATCGGGATAAACCCGGCGTCTTCCTGCTTCATCTTCTTGGCGATGTCCACGATCCGCTCGTTCTTTCTGGCGGACGAGACGGTTTTCGCCATCGCTTCCCGTACTTTCAAGCTGGCACCTCCCTCAGCGCTTCAGGTTCTTCCAATGTCAGCCTATGATTATAGCGTAATCTGATATCAGCGTTACCAAGTTCAGGGAGGTATCGAATATGGCTGAGCCTGAGGCGAGTTCGATCACGGGAGGGCCGACGCCCAAGCCGCCGCAGGATGCCTCCGAGGTCGCCCGCCAGGTCCAGCGCAACGCCAAGGACAAGCCGCTGCCGGACAAGGCGAAGGTCGCGGCCAGCGAGCTTGACCGCGAAGTCTCCGGCGAATACGAGGCCAAACAGGAGCGCGAGGCCGGTCGCGGCGACCCAAAGCCGGTTGAGCCAAAAACGACCGTCGCCGACGAGCCCTAGTTAGGCGAAGAGTTTCCCCAACTCGACCGAGGCCTCAGCTTTTAGCTGGGCCATCGTGCACGACTTTGGATCTTTGTCGGGCCGCCACCGGACGAATCCAACGCCGTGACGGAAGCGACCGCCTTCCAGGCGGTCGAAGGAAACCTCGCACACCAGCTCAGGTCGCAAGGGCTCCCAGTCGAGGTCCCGGCCCTGCGACCAGCGGCTTGGGCCGCCCGGCGCGCGACCACCACCGAAGCTCGTCCCGCCCCGCAACGGCTCGAGCAGCTTGACCAGGTCGCGACGCTCGGCATCGTCGAACCCCGACGTGTGCCCGATGAATTCGAAGGTCTTACCGCGGTAGACACCGAGCAAGAGCGACCCGACGCGCTTGCCGTCATTTCCCCAGCGAAAGCCGCCCACGACCACATCGGCGGTGCGCTGCTCTTTGACCTTGATCATGGCGCGCTCGCCCGGCTTGTAGGCGCCCGCGACGCGCTTGGCGACGATGCCGTCGAGGCCGGTGCCCCGATATTCCTTGAGCCAACCGATTGCCACCTCGCGGTCGCGCGTTACCGGGCTGACTTTGATGGTGCCCGGTTTTGCGCCCAAGAGCTGCTCGAGGCGTTTTCGGCGCTCGGAGAGCGGCTTGTCGAGCATGTTCTCGTCCCCGTCAGCGAGCAGATCGAAGGCGGAGGACCACCCGCTTCGGCTTGATCTTCTGCATCGCCGGGACCAGCTCGGGAAAATAGCGAGTGAGCGGCTTCGCATTGCGGCTGTGGACGACAACCTCGTCGCCGTCCTTGAAGACGACGGCGCGAAACCCGTCCCACTTCGGCTCGTATTGCCAGGCATCGCCGTGTGGCAGCTCCGCCTGCACCTTCGCCTCCATCGGAGAAAAGGGAGGCATGAGTCCCAACTGCACGCCCATATACTAGGTTGGTGAGCTCTGCAAATCCGCCTGTGCGGTTGCTCGACACGTTCGGTCGAGTCGCTGATGACCTGCGGATTTCGGTGACCGACCGCTGCAACTTTCGCTGCGTGTACTGCATGCCCGCCGCGGGACTGCCGTGGCTGGCGCGCGATGAGGTCCTGTCCTTCGAAGAGATCGTCCGCCTGACGCGCATCCTCGTCGAGCAGTGCGGCGTTGGCACCATCCGCTTGACCGGCGGCGAGCCGCTTGTGCGTAAGGGCATCGAGGAACTGACCGCGATGATCGCCGGGATCGATCGCTCGCTCGACATCGCGATGACGACCAACGGCATCCTTCTCGAAGAGAAAGCGGTCGCCCTCAAGCAGGCGGGCCTACGGCGCCTCAATGTCAGTCTGGATACGCTCCACGCCGATCGCTTCAAGGACCTGGCACGCCGGGATGCCCTCGATCGGGTCCTCCGCGGCCTGGCCGCGGCCAAAGCAGCGGGCTTTGCACCGATCAAGCTGAACATGGTCGTCATGCGCGGCCAGAATGATGACGAGATCCTCGATTTCGCCCGACTGGCGCGCAGTGACGGCTACGAAGTTCGCTTCATCGAGTTCATGCCGCTCGACGCCGATGGCATCTGGTCGATGGAGCGCGTGGTTGCGAGTCGCGAGATCATCGAAGCGATCGATCGCGAGTTCCCGCTTGAACCCGTCAAGGATCAGCGGCCGGCGCCCGCGACGCGCTTCCGCTTCCGCGACGGCGGCCGGGGCGGCATCGGCGTGATCCCGTCAGTCAGCGATGCCTTTTGCAAGGTCTGCAACCGGATCCGGCTGACCGCCGAAGGGCATCTGCGGACCTGCCTCTTCTCGATCCAGGAGCATGACCTCAAGTCGCTGCTGCGTGGCGGCGCGTCGGACGATAAAATCCGTGAGGCGGTCGTGGCCGCGGTTTGGCAGAAGGAAGAAGGGCACAAGATCGGCCAGGCCGACTTCGTCCGGCCTGGTAAAACGATGAGCCAGATTGGCGGGTAGGCGCCGGCTGGACTAGCCTGAGCCGCGAGCGCCACGGCTTTCGAACGTCGTGATGTCGCCCTCACAAACGCAAAACTCGTTGCCCTCTGGATCCGCCATCACGATCCAGCGGTTGCCGGTGGTGCCGGTCAGCGACTCAGTGGAGAGCCGTCGGACGCCGAGCGATTCCATCCGCCGCGACTCCTCCTCGATGTCCGTACCGAAGAGGCCGAGGTGCATCCGGTTCTTGCCGCGTTTTGGCTCCGGGACTTTCTGGAGGATCAGCTCCGGACTCCTGCGTCCCGGATCGGTCAGCGTCAGGTAGGGCGGGTCATAAGGATTGGCGTGGTAATGGAGGGCCTCAGCCCAGAAAACGGCGAGGCGCTCGGGGTCCGCGCAATCCAGGGTGGCGACGTAACTGAAGCTCGTTACAGCCAATCATCGCCCTTCAGGACACTCGTGCCTACAATCGGGCCATGAGGATGGCGGTTGGGAGCGACGAGCGCACGCCAGTGACCGACGCCGTCGTCGAGCACCTCCGTGGGGTCGGGATCGACGTCGAGCCGCACGGGCCACTTGCCGGCAGACAGCTTGACTGGGTCGACGTCGGCCGCGAGGTAGGCGAGAGGGTCGCCTCGGGCGCCTGCGAGCAGGGTGTGCTCTTCTGCTGGACCGGGACAGGTGTCTCGATCGCGGCCAATAAGGTGCCGGGCATTCGGGCGGCGCTCTGTGGCGACGCGCAAACCGCCACGGGCGCGCGCCGCTGGAACGACGCGAACGTTCTCGTGATGAGTCTCCGCTCGACGCCCGAGGCAGTGGCGAAAGAGATCTGTGACGCCTGGCTGGAGGCGCAGCCCGACGAGTCGGAACAAGCGACGATCGCCAAAGTCGAGCGCCCCCAGCCGGCGGCCGTCGCCCAGAAGGTGAGGGAAAAGTAATGGCGGCCAATCTCGCCGACGAGAAGTGCATCCCTTGCCGGGGCGGCACGCCGCCGCTGACCCACGAGCAAATTCAGCCGCTAGCCGGCCAACTGGACGGATGGCAGGTGGAGGACGACCACAAACTGATCAAGGCCTTCAAGGTCAAGAACTGGCTCGAGGCGGTCGATTTCGTTAACCGCATCACGCCGATCGCGGAGGCGGAGAATCACCATCCCGACCTCTATGTCCGATGGGGCGAGGTGCGCGTCTATCTGTGGACGCACAAGATCAACGGCTTGACGGAGAGCGACTTCTACATGGCGGCGAAGATCGAGCGCGCCTTTATACCAGCGCCAGCCGCCTGAGTCAGCGCGCAAGAATGATCACGCTGATCCACGGTGGGGAGGGCTATCTGATCGATCGCGCCGCGCGCGATCTGCTGGCGCCGCTGCGGGCTGCCCTGACGCTCGAATTCAATTACGAGGACCTGCAGGCTGAGACCCTGACCGCCGATGCCTTCGCTGAAAAAGCCGGGACGGTGCCGTTCATCGATACTACGCGCGTCCTCGTGCTGCGCGACTGGGGCCTGCTCGCGGGCAAGCGCGATAAGGGTGCGAATGCCGAGCGTGCCGCAGCCTACCTCGAGGGGATTCCCGACAGCACCCAGCTCGTGCTGATTGCGCACACGCTGGTCGCGCCCGGCAACGCGATCTTCAAAACGATCATGACGCTCGAGCGCGACAAGCGCGCGCGCATCATGCGCCTCGAGCCGCCGCGCCGGCCGGACCGTGCCGGCTGGGTGCGAAAACTGGCCGAAGAGCGCGGACTCACCATCACGCCGGGAGCCGTGCGGCTGCTGCTCGAGCGCTCGCAGCCCGACTTGCGCCTGCTCGATCAGGAGATCGGCAAACTCGGGCTCTATGCCCTGCCTTCAACCCGCGTCGATGAAGATGCCGTTCGCGCCCTCGTCAGCGACACCCGCGAGGAAGAGATCTACGCCCTGACGGATGCGCTCGGCAGCGCCCGCCCGGGGGAGGTCGCGGGCGTGTTGCAATCCCTCTTCGACTCCGGCCGGGAGCCAACCTGGATGCTGTACACGCTGGTCAGCCACTGGCGTCGTCTGCTGCAGGCCCGGGCGATTCGCGACCGCGGCGGCACGGTGGCCGACCTGCAAGAGCGTCTCGGTGAGCACCCGTTCGTCGTCGAGAAGGCGTACCGCCAGGCGGCTGATTACACCGCCGAAGCGCTCGACCACGGTTTCCACGAGCTGCTGCGGCTGGAGGAGCAAATCAAGCTGGGCGAGCTGGACGCGCGACTGGCGGTCGAGGGGTTCGTCCTCGAGCAAGTATTGAGCGGCTAACCGCTCTGGACGACGCCGACAAACGTTCCCTGGAAGCCCAGATCGACCAGCTTCGAGGGCGCCGAGAGACGAACGATGGTCATCTCGTTGTACGTCGATCCGCTGTTGTGCCAGCCGATCACCGTCTGGGCGTCCAGCCAGCCACCGGCGTAGAAATCGGAGGGGCCATTCGGCTGAGGATTGCCGATCGGGGTGCTGCTGCCGTCCTTCCCGACGATCATCGGACCGAGGGCTTCAACATGGCGAAGGTCCGGGGAAAGCAGCGGAACCATGTACCCCTGGTTGGGGGCGGAGAATTTCCAGCTCGGGCTTCCACGTCGACTCGTACTACCCTCCCGTACCATCCCTCACGGATCGGGCCGCCGCCCTGCGTTCCATAGCCGGTGGGGGATGTTCCGAGCGGGCCGATCGCATCCCAGCCAACGAACGACAGGACGTCGGCTTGTTGACCAGCGGGCCAGCTGCGGTGCGAAATCAGACGGGAAGCGCCACCGGCATCGGCTGCATAAACGTCCTCTGACCAGTTACCAGGCGCAAAGCCGTTTCCTTGACTTGTGCAGGGGTCCGTTGCCGGCTTGGGAGGAATGGTGAGCACGGTCCCCAGTAGATGACGCCCATCGGGGCTCACGGCGAAGGACACTTCCTGCTGCGGGCCGATTGGAAACGCGGCGGCCTGCTTCACGGTTTTATCCAGCCCGAGGCTGCGGACGATCCCCTTGCCGTCGACGTAGAAAACGCGGCCCGCCGCCACGTGCGCTTCGAGCGGCAAGAGCGGCCCCAGGCAACCGACATACGGTGGGGTTGCAGGCGTAAAGGTGGTCTTCGCTCGGGCGTAGCCGTCGAGGCCGGCGATGGCGACGGTGTCGTAGGTTGCTAGACCATTGGTCTTTGTGTGCGACTCGACGACGGCATAAAGAAGGATGCCGGAGGACGAAGATCCGGATGACCTGGCGGCTGATGACCCACTGGCGGCGGCGACATTGCTAGGCGACGGGGTGTTTTTGGCAACCGCCGATTTGGCTGCTACTGGGCCCGGCCTGGAGCCGCACGCCGAAAGCCCAAGCAGGCCGAATAGCAGCATCGCGAGCGTCGCCCACCGGGACCGGCTCATCCTTCGCATCACCGCCATAACGCGCGGCGGGATCGGTCGGTTACTGGCAATGACATTGGATTGCATAGTGCTGGTCCCTCGGATTGAAGAGGCCATTAGCCGGATGGCCTCTTCCAAATCAGGCGATTGAACGTTTATCTCAGGGGTTCTGGAGCTTTGCTCGAACTACGCCAGCAGCGATAGCCCCAGCGCCGATTAGCAGCAGGACGAAGTAGAACATCGGCCACGCTGGAGGCGCCGGCTGGTGCGGCTGTCCGGTCGCGGGCAGCACAATGGGCGTCACCGCCACAGCGCCCAGAAATCCTAATGATGTGCGTAGAGTACGGCGCCGGCCAGAAAACCCCATGACTCCCCCTCCTCTTGTACCCGCAAGGCCGCCAATGGTTACGTAGCCTTTGCCGAGTGTAGTCGTCTCGGTTCGCTTGTCAACTTATCCGTGTGCCCGAAAAGGCAAAAGGTGAAAAACGCTTCGGCGTCAAGCCTTCACGGCCGTGACGATCCACCGCTTGGTGTCGACGTTGAACGGCCAGCAGGTGATGATCGTCAGGCGGACGTCGGGCGTCGGGTTCAGGACGGAGATTTCTGTTGGCGCGACGATCTGGTGGCCGGCCACGCGGTAGACCTGCGCCGTGCCAGCGACGCTTACCTGAATAAGGTCACCAGGCCCGAGGTCGTAGAGGTGGCCGAAGACGTTGCCCTGAATATCGTCGTGGCCGTAGATGACGGTATTGCCGGCGCCGAACGCGGCGGAGAAGTTGTAGCGGGTGACAGCGTAGCCCGGCGCAATCAGCATGTTGCCCTTCGCGTCCGTGCCGCGATCGTAGATCGGCGCGTTATGGACGCCAATCCGCACGATCGACATATGGGCCACCGGCGTTCCGGGGGCCGCTGCAGAGGTTGCCTCTTGTCGAGAAGCGGACGGTAAAACCGCGACAGGACTCCCGCTCGCCGATGCGGAGGTGAACGGAGACCTGACCGCCGTGGAGAGCATTACGGGAGGTTGGGCTGATCGCATGGCAAGGAGGACGCCGCTACCACCCACGACGAATGCCGTGATTCCAACACCGATGAGGATTAATGGCCGCCGCCTCATGTGCAGATATTCGCGGCCTACCGCGGGCCTGTCAAGAAGGCCGCGGCCGAGTTCAGCGGCTCTTCGTGCTCCTGGTGGCCGGCTTCTCGGCGGTGCCGACGCTCGTTTTTGTCCGGCCAGCGTCCTTCTTGGGAGCTGCCTTCGTGGTGGCCGGCTGGACCCGGGCCAAAGCCGCCATCAGGCGGGACTTGCGCCGCGAGGCATTGTTGGCATGAAGAACGCCTTTCTCGGCGGCTTTATCGAGAGCGCTGATGGCCCGCCGCACTTCCTCGCTGGTCAGGCTCAGCGCGTCGCCAACGGCGGGACGGCGAGCACGCGAGACAAGCGTCTTGACGGCTGAGCGGCTGGCCCGATTTCGGTTGCGCTTGCGCAATGAGGCGCGGACGCGCTTTTTTGCTGATTGGGTATTCGCCATGCGAGCCGTGATTATAACGCCCCCACCCCGACCCTCCCCCAGAGGGGGAGACAGGTGCGAACCGCGACCTTACCCCAGAGGGGGAGGGAGAAAAGGATAATGGCACGCGATGTCTAGCGAGCGGCGGCGCATTGCGTCGGCCGCCACGCT
>VBHQ01000140.1:3150-7139 GCA_005880395.1 Chloroflexota bacterium | reverse complement strand
TATCCGCCGGCTGGCTGCTCGTATGGTTCCCGGTCGTCTTCGGATTCATCGGCGGTCTGGAATTCGGGATGCTGTTCATCCCCGCTTTTACGGTGCTGCAGGAAACGACCGAACCTGAGCTGCGCGGCCGGATCTTCGGCGCCATGTTCACGGTCGTCAATGCCGCGGTCGCCCTGCCGATCCTGGTCGCCGGCGGGCTGGCCGACCTGTTCGGCGTGACGCGCGTCATCTTTGGCATGGGCTTGCTCCTGGTCGCCAGTGGCTTGATATCGGTGCTGGCCGGTCGTCGCAACCAATTAACGTCACCGAGCGTCTCGAAAGAGGGAAAAGCGCCGGTATAATCGCCCCGACACGCGCACGGGCGCATAGCTCAGTTGGTACGAGCGCTTCCATGACAAGGAAGAGGTCATAGGTTCAAATCCTATTGCGCCCACCAGCGACTCGGACCTGAACACATCAGTCTCTTGCGCAGCAGGCGGCTCCTCGCCGATTAGGAAAGCGGAAGCCTCATCCGGCGTTGTATCGACCATGGCGACCCGAATCCGCCGCTGGCTCGCCCAGCTGCTCGACTACGTCCTGCTCCACGGTTTCTGGAATTAGAACCGTCCGCGCGCTACCGTCTAAGGATGGCGCTGGACACCGCCTCGGTCTCCCTGAGCGACATTCGGGACGCGGCCAAGCGAATCCATCCGTATGTCGTCGTGACGCCGATGTTGCCGGCCGACCCGGTGGCCGGGGAGCGCGTCTGGTTCAAGGCTGAGAGCCTGCAGCGCACCGGATCCTTCAAGATCCGCGGGGCGCTCAATGCCGTCCTCCAGCTCGCGCCCGAGGCGTGGCGCCGCGGCGTGATTACCCTCTCTGCGGGGAACCACGGGCGCGCGCTCGCCTACGCGGCCCGTCGCCTGGACATCGCCTGCGTGGTTGTCATTCGCGACGACGCGCCAGCCTCAAAGCTGCGGGCGATCGCCGACCTCGGGGCCGAGATCATCCTCGTGCCAGTTGCCGAATGGCAGGAACGCCTGGAAGCCGAACAGCAACGTCGCAACCTCGTGCTGATCCATCCATTTGACGATCCGGCCGTCGTCGCCGGCCAGGGGACGGTCGGCCTCGAAATCCTCGACGCCGTGCCGCAGCTGCGCACGATCCTTATCCCGGTTGGCGGAGGCGGGTTGATCGCCGGGGTTGCCACCGCGATCAAGGAGCAGCGAGCAGATGTCGTGATCATCGGCGTCGAGCCGGAGCGTGCCCCGGTCGTCACGGAGAGCCTGGCGGCCGGGCATCCCGTACCGCCGTCGCGGGTGGACACCATCGCCGAGGGATTGGCGCCTCCCTACACGCGGAAATTCAACCTCAGCATCGTCCAGCACTACGTCGACGAGATGCGGACCGTATCCGATGGGGCGATCATCGAGGCGCTGAAGATGGTTGCCCTCAAATCGAAGCTCGTCGTCGAACCTGCCGGGGCGGCCGGGGTGGCAGCGCTGCTCGCCGATTCCTCGATTGAACGCCCGGCGGCGGTGATCCTCAGCGGCGGCAACGTCGACAGCGATCGCCTGGCGTCGTGGCTCACATGAAAAATCCCCGGGTAGGCACGCCCGGGGATTGAGCGAAGGGCTGTCCACTCTGACTAACGCATTGGCTGGCGATCGCTTACGGGTTAAGTTCATGCCATAAAATGCGGTCGTCCATGGCTGACGCAGAAATGCAGGACGGCGCGCTCCCTTCGGTGCTTGTCTTCGAGAATGACCCGAGGCAGGCGATTGCCTACCGCGACCTCTTCGTGGATGGGGGCTACGCGGGCCAGACGGCGCTTCCGAGCCAGGACGTGCAACGCGTATGTCAGGCTCTGCGTCCCGCCGCCGCGCTCGTCGACATGGCAATCTGGGAAGCGGATACCGCCTACATCTTCGGCGTTCTCAATGGCGCGGTCGGATTCGACCGCCCGGTAATCCTGGCGCTCGCCTCGCTGCCGCATCAGGTGCGTCGGGCCAAGCGATTCGGGGCGGATGGCGTATGGGTTCGCGGCGTCGACGATGCTGCGGCATTGCCGCAGCTGGTTGGCGACTTGCTCCAGCAACGGCAAGAGGGCAAGCTCAAGCCGAAGATGCCCTCGACACCGCTCTAGAGCTTTTCGGCTGAGGCCTCTTCTGTTTTTATCCCCAGCTAATCCTCTCGCGGCTGAGGCTGTGTGGATAAGCGAACACAATGCTTGACAGGGTTAAAGCGGCGCGCATAATCAATAGCGCGTCAGGGGAGACCGGCCACGGCAGGGACCGCAGAAGTTGGAGGGAACAGTGGAGATCGCTCACGGTTTTTCGAAACCAACCACTCCGCTCAAGGTCTGCGCTCGCCCGGGATGTGAGGCTCCAGTCAAAAAGGCAACCGCCAAGTACTGCAGCATTCGCTGTTGCGCGATTGACCCGAGCCGGCAGGAACGCCTGCGACGCCAGGCCCGTCGAGCGCCGATCGTTCCCCTGGCGCATCAACTCTCGATCATGTTCCAGGTGCACTCGGATATCGAGGCTTCGCTCGACGGCCGAACCTTCGGGCGAGAGGACATCCCAGCCGGTTTACAGCGTCTCCGCGCCGGTTAAGCGGAAAAGCCTCCGTATAATCGGCTGACCCTTTTACGGGATCGGCCATGAGCGAAGACCTCGAAACCCTCCGCCATTCGACGGCGCATGTGATGGCGGCCGCCGTGCTCGACCTATTTCCCGGAACGGTGATCGGCATTGGGCCCGCGACCGACGAAGGCTTCTACTACGACTTCGGGTTTGCGCGCCGTCTGGTCCCGGAAGATCTGCCTGCCATTGAGGCGAAAATGCGCGAGATCATCGAGGTCGCGCCCCGCTTTGTGCAAGAGGAAGTCCCCCGTGACCAGGCGATCGCGCTCTTCGAGCGGCTTCATCAACCGCTCAAGGTGGAGTTGATCGGCGACAAGGTCCTTGACGGCACCGCTCGCGTCTATCGCACCGGCGACTTTGTCGACCTTTGCCTGGGACCGCATGTTCCGGACGCGGGAAAGCTGGGAGCCTTCAAGCTGTTGTCGATCGCGGGCGCCTACTGGAAGGGGAGCGAAAAGAATCAGCAGCTGACACGGATCTACGGCACGGCCTTTCCGAGCCAGGCTGAGCTCGATGAGCACTTGAAACGCGTCGAAGAGGCCGCCAAGCGAGACCATCGAAAACTGGGCAAGGAGCTTGATCTCTTCGTCGTCGATGAGATGGTCGGGCGTGGCCTGCCGCTGCTGACCCCGAAGGGGGCGACGATCCGGCGCCAGATGGAAGAATTCATTCTGAGGATCGAACGCCGCCAGGGATACCAGCATGTCAAAACCTCGGATATCGCCCGGCTCGACATGTACAAGACCAGCGGACACTACGAGCGGTATCGCGACTCGATGTACGGGCCTTCGAAGATGGAGGACGAAGAGTGGCAATTGCGTCCGATGAACTGCCCGCATCATATCCGCGTCTTCCAGCGACGGGCCTATAGCTTCCGGGACCTGCCGGTTCGCCTTGCCGAGCTCGGGACGGTCTATCGCTACGAAAAATCTGGAGAGGTCTCCGGTCTGATCCGGGTCCGGGCCTTCACCATCAACGACGCGCACATCTTTTGCCGGCCGGATCAGCTCACCGAAGAATTCGAACGGGTCATCCAACTCATCCTTCAGGTGTATCGCGCATTCGAGATCAGCGATTTTTACTTCCGGCTGTCGCTCCGCGACGATGTCAGCAGCAAATGGATGGGGGATCCAGCCGTCTGGGAGCGCGCCCAGAACGCGGCCCGCGAGGCGCTGGCGGCTTCCGGGCATCCGTTTGTTGAAGCTCCCGGCGAGGCCGCCTTCTACGGACCCAAGCTCGACGTCCAGATCAAGGATGCGATCGGCCGGGAATTCAGCCTGTCGACTAACCAGATCGACTTCCTGATGCCTGAGCGGTTCGGCCTGGAATACGTCACCTCCGAGCAGGCGATGGAACGGCCGGTGA
>VBHQ01000140.1:0-3110 GCA_005880395.1 Chloroflexota bacterium | reverse complement strand
TTCCGCCAGCACGATTTGCGCGTCGAGGTCGACGGACGCAGCGAGCGCATGCAGGCGAAGATTCGAGAGGCGCAGCTGCAGAAAATCCCGTACATGGCGGTCGTCGGCGATAAAGAGCTGGAGGCCGGCAGCCTCAACATCCGACGGCGAGAGGGCGGCGACCAGGTTTCGGTGCCGGTCGCCGAGTTCCTTGGCCGGCTCGAGGATGAGGGACGGTTACCGCTCTAGATGCGTTTGCGCCCCTGAATCCCGTGGTATACTCCCGCCTGCCAAGAGAGGCTGTCCCAAGCTCTCACCTTGAGGCCGGCGCCGAAAAGGTCAAGGGGACAAAGATAGCCTCGGGGCTATCTTTTTTTATCGAAGGAGGCTTGATCCACGGCTTTTAGGGAACTTCGAATAAACGACCAGATCCGTGCGAGTGAAGTCCGGGTCATCGACGATCGCAATGAACAGCTAGGCGTGATGACGGTCGACCGAGCCAAGGCGCTGGCGGTCGAGCGGGAAATGGACCTTGTTGAAGTCGCGCCCCAGGCACAACCCCCGGTTGCTCGGATCATGGACTACGGCAAATTCAAATTCGAGAGCCTGAAGAAAGAGAAAGATGGGCGCCGCAAACACAACGTCATCAAGGTCAAGGAGATGAAGCTCCGCCCAAAGATTGGTGAGCATGACTTCCAGACGAAGTTTCACGCCGTCAAGTCCTTCCTCGAGGAAGGGGACAAGGTCAAACTGACGATCATGTTTCGCGGCCGCGAGATGGTCCACCAGGACATCGGCAAGAACCTGCTGGAGCGGATGGCGCGGGAGCTCAAAACGATCAGCTCGGTCGAGCGACTGCCCCTGCTGGAAGGGAAGAACATGATCATGATCCTGGCTCCCGCGCAGGCTTCGTCTGCGGCGCAGCCTGCCGCACCGCCGGCGTCGACGCCGCAGCGTCGTGAGCCGGAAGGCGTCAAAGGAGCAACCAGTGCCTAAACTGCGCACTCACCGTGCTTCAGCCAAGCGCTTTCGCGTCACCAAGACCGGCAAGATCGTTCGTCCCCACGCCCAGAAAAGTCATCTGCTGGGACACAAGAGTCCCCGCCGGAAGCGGCAATACAGCAAGCTCTTGATCCTTACCGGCAAGGATGCGAGACGGCTACGGCGGGCGGCGCCCTATCTGAAGGAGAAAGAGTGAGATGCCACGAGTAAAACGAAGCGTGCCCTCGCGGCGGCGCCACAAAAAGATCCTCAAGCTCGCCAAGGGCTTCCGGATGACGCATCGCACCCTCTTCCGCCCCGCCAATGAAGCGGTGCTTCACGCCCTCGAGTACGCCTACCGCGATCGCCGAGCTCGTAAGCGTGATATGCGCAAGCTCTGGATTGCGCGGATCAATGCTGCCTCGCGCAGCCAGGGCATGCCCTACAACCAGTTCATGCATGGGCTGAAGCTGGCCGGCGTCAACATCAACCGCAAAATGCTGGCGGACCTCGCGGTCCGGGATTCACAGTCGTTCACGGAGCTGATCGAAGTCGCGCGCAGTGGGCCCAAGGCGTAACATGGCGACCAGCATGTGCCGCCGCGATTTCCGGTTCATGTTTATCGGGCCGGCACGGGCCGGCCGCAGCTGACCTAGCAGCTCTCGCTTAGTCACGCAGCGTTGGCCTCCCGGGCGCCGGCCCTATCCATGAATTAGGAATTAGGCGCGCTTGGAGGTGTAAATGAGTGTCAACGTCGGCGACCTGGATGCGATCGCGGCTGAGATCCGGCAACGAATTTCGGTCGCGGCGGATCAACTGGCGCTCGAGCAGCTGCGGATCGAGGCGCTAGGGAAGAAGGGGCGCCTGACTGCCGCCCTCCGTAGTGTTGGAGCCCTTCCCCCCGAGCAGCGAGCTGCCGCCGGTGCCCGCGCCAACGCCCTCAAAACCGAAGTTGAAACGCTGCTCACGGAACGCGCTCGCCAGCTCCAAACGGCCCGGCTCGAGACGCTCGGCGACCGCGAATGGGTCGACGTCTCGGTTGTCCCCGGAGCCGTCCGCCGCGGGCACCTGCATCCGTTGACCCTGGTCCTCCGCGAGGTGAAGGCGATCTTTTCCCGGCTTGGCTACGAGGTCGCTCTGGGACCACAGCTGGAGGACGAGTTCCACAACTTCGAGGCGCTCAACATCCCGGCGGAGCATCCGGCACGCGACACGATGGACAGTTTCTACGTCGAGGGTCAGCGATGGCTGCTGCGTACGCACACCTCGCCGGTACAGATTCGATACATGCAAAGCCACAAGCCGCCGATCCGGATCATCGCTCCAGGTGCTGTCTACCGGCGGGATGCGACTGATCCCTCGCACGGATCGCAGTTCTATCAATTCGAAGGCCTCGTGGTTGACCACGATATTCGGCTCTCGGACCTGAAGGGAACGATCGAGTATTTCGCGCGCTCCTTGTTCGGCGCCGACCGCCGAATCCGGATTGCGGGTGATCATTTCCCCTTCACCGAGCCGAGTATTGGCGCGGCCGTTTCCTGCGGGCTCTGCGGGGGCAAAGGCTGCCGGAGCTGCAAGGCCGGCTGGCTCGAGATTCTCGGTGCCGGGATGGTTCACCCGCAGGTGCTTCGCAATGGCGGTATCGACCCGGCGCACTATTCCGGCTTCGCCTTCGGGGCCGGCCTCGATCGCCTTGCCATGCTGCGCTACAACGTCTCTGACCTGCGCTTGTTCCTGGAAAACGACGTCCGCTTTTTGAGGCAGTTCTGATGCTCGTTTCCCTCAACTGGCTCAAGGACTTCGTCGCGATTCCGGTCGATCTTTCGACTCTGGCGACGCGGCTGACGCTCGCCGGAAGCGAGGTCGAGCGCATCCATGAACAGGATGTTGACTTCGAGGGCATCATCGTCGCCGAGGTCAAGGGCCTCCGACCCTTGACCGGGTCGACGAAAAACCAGCTCGCGTCCATCCGTACCGGCTCGGGCGAAACCGAGGTCGTGACGGGCGCCTGGAACATCGCTGTCGGCGATCGCGTTCCTTATGCCGTCCCGGGTTCGCGGCTCGGCACGCGCCGGATCGAGACCAAGACCTTCCTCGGTGTGCCATCCGCCGGCATGCTGTGTTCGGCGATCGAGCTGGGCCTTGGTGAG
>VBHQ01000139.1 GCA_005880395.1 Chloroflexota bacterium | reverse complement strand
AGAAGGGCGGATTGCTGTTCGGAAGGTTCAGGGAGCGCAGCGACCCCTCGATCGGACGCAGCCGGCTGCCGTCAATCCGATAACCCTGGACAAAACCGGCGAGGCCTGCATCCAGTACATAGACGATGTTGCGGTGAATGCCGATGCTCGAGGGAAAGGGTCCGCCCGAGCCGATCACCTGGTTCAGATGGAGCCCGGTGCCGCGAACGCTGAAGACCGAGATCGTATTGCTCCCGGCGTTCGGCGCCAGCAGCAGCTGATGCTGCGCGTCGTAGACAAGCGAGCTCTGCGAGGCTAGTGGATCGCTTGACGAGCCGGCCTCTCGGCCACCCTTGCCACCGGTGGCATAGTTCGCGACGTAGGTGAGGCTGCCACTGCCGCTCCGCGCAAAGACATCGATCGAATTACCGGCGGGGTCGTTGGTCTGCACGAAGACCGCATGGTTGCCGCCATCGCCAGGCTCATCGGCGTGGGCTAGCAGGGCGGGTGTCCCAACCAGCAAGCCGAACGTGCTGGCAAGGACGCTGACGAGTCGGATCAAATATCGCATAGCGCCTCCTTTCGGACAGATGGATTCGATGTCCAGGAAGGCTAGGGAGAGCGGATGACTTGTGAATGAAGCGCCGTCATTAAATCGACACAATCGGTAGGCTGAACCAAAAGCGCGTTAAGCCACCGCGCGAATCCGCGCCAACATCGCCCCCGCTCGATTCGACGAGCTGCTTCACGATCGCCAGGCCGATGCCCGCGCCACCGCGTTCGCGGTCGCGCGACTTCTCGACCCGATAGAAGCGCTCGAATACGTGCGGCAGGTCGTGTTGGGGAATGCCGTCGCCAGTGTTGGTGATGCTCACCAGCGCGTTACTCGGTCGAGATTCGGCGTCAATCGTGACGGTTCCGCCCTCCGGCGTGTAGCGGGAGGCATTCTGCAAGAGATTGCCCAGCACCTGGGCCACCTGATCCATATGAGCCCGGACTGGAAGTCGTTCTGGCACACGAAGCTGTACCGCGATGCGTTTAGTCTCAAATGACGGACGAGCGAGCTCAACCGCGGAGCGAACAGCTGATACCAGGTCGATCGTCTCCAGCGCGGGTCTGTCGGCTGCAGAGTCCTGTGCCGCGAGTGTCTGCAGCGATCGCGACAAGCGGACCAGCCGCTCGACTTCTTCCTGAAGCGACCGAAACTGCTCGCCGCTTGGGGCAATGACGCCGTCCCGAAGCGCTTCAAGATAGCCCTGGAGATTCGTGAGCGGGGTGCTCAGCTCGTGGGCCGCGTTGATCACGAACTCGCGCCGCATCCGCTCCTGCTCCTCCAGCGTTTCGGCCATCTGGTTGAACGAGTCGGCAAGCGAGGTCATCTCTTCGGGGCCCGACCGATCGACTCGCGCGCCCAAATCGCCGCGGGCGACCCGCCGAGCGGCGGCGGCGATCTCTTGGAGCGGCGCGGCAAGTCGAAACCCCAGTAGCGTCGCCAGTGCGATCCCGACGCCGGCTGCCGCCAGCGTCGCGACGGCAAACACGACGACGACGCTGTCGTCGAACATCGACCTGGCGGTGTCCGCCGATTGACCGGCCTGGACCATCAGTTGGCTGAACGTCGACTGCGCGACGATCAGGACTCCGATCGCGATCACCGCGACCGCGACAGCCATGACCAGCACGGCGACGATGGCAATCCGCGCCGAGAGCCGCCTCACGGTTTCCCTTTCCCTGTGGGGGAGGATAGGGTGGGGGCTGCCGCCCGATACCCCGCACCACGAACCGTCGCGATGTATCTGGGACTGTCCGCCGAATCCTCAAGCTTCTCTCGCACGCGACCGACGTGCACATCGATCGTCCGCTCCAACGCCTCACCCTGCGTCGGACCGTACAACGCATCGAGCAACGCCTGGCGCGTGAGCACCCGGCCGTCCGCTTCAACCAGCGCCGTCAACAGCCTGAACTCCGCGGCGGTTAAAGCAATCGGTTGATTTCCTCGCCGAACCTCAAATCGGTCAAGGTCAATCGTCAGATCAACAAACGGCACCGCGCCATGGACTTTCGCCGCGCTTTGCGCCCGTTCGGTGCGTCTGAGGACAGCCTTGATCCTGACAACCAGCTCAGCAGGGGAGAAGGGCTTGACGACGTAGTCGTCGGCGCCTTCATGGATGCCGAAGACCCGGTCGGCGGTCGACGCCCGCGCCGACAGCAACACAATCGGCACCTCCGAGCGCTCGCGCAGGATCCGCATCAGCGCCAATCCATCCAGTTCGGGCAGCATGATGTCGAGCACGATCAGCCTCGGCATCGTCTCGCCGACCTTCGCCAGGGCGGCCTTGCCATCGGCGGCGGTCGCCACCGTGAAGCCTTCCCGCTCGAGGTAGGTTTGCACCAGCGCAACGATCTTGGGATCGTCGTCAACGACCAGGATGGGGCGCGCGCTCATAATTTTCGCCGAGAGGACAGGCTAGCGAACGTCTATGACGGTCCGATGAAGCCTGACCGTGGCGAAGGTCGACTCTATGCCATTGGACCTTCTATAAACGCGCTGGCGTGATCGGCGACCCACTGGCGAAACAATCGCGGCGGTGATCCGAGGATGTCGAACACCGTCGAGCTTAAGAACGCGGGTGTTCCCATCGTGGCGCCCCAGGCGGCGAGCAGCATGTCGACGACCGGGCGCGGCCAGGTCCTTTCCGTCTCGCTTCGAAACTCGTCCGGCGACAGCTCCTCAAATTTGATCCGACGCCCCAGGACGTCACCGATGATGTTCACCTGCTCTGCCTGACTCAGTGACTCGGGGCCCGTGAGGACGTAGTCGCCACCAGCATGTCCGTCCTGGTACAGGGTCCGCGCCGCGACGGCTGCCACGTCGCGGTCATCGACGGGTGCCGTCTCGGCATCGGCGTATGGCCATCGGACGACATCGTTGGCGCGAATCGCCGGGGCCCACCAGAACAACGCGTTCGACGCGAACACTCCCGGGCGGATGATCGTCGACTCGAGCCCGGCGGCGGCGATGAGCCGCTCAATTTCGGCGTAGAGCACCGCCATTGGATTCGGTTGCTGGAAGAAAGGGTGCCGAGTTTGGTGCGGAGCTGAGAGAAAGACAACACGCCGCGCGTGGCTTGCCAGACGCTCGACGACAGCCGGAGCGGTCGTCGACGGGGCGGTCCAGACGAGGAAGACGGCACTGACATCTCGCAGTGCTGCGTCAAGCGATTCGGGCACGGTGAAGTCGCCGGTGACGACTTCGACGTTCGCTGGCAGCGTCGCCGCCACTTCCGAGCGATGCGTGAGGGCGCGGACCGGCACGCCTGCGTCTATCAGTAGGTCGACAACGACGCGCCCAACCCGGCCGGTCGCTCCGGTGACGAGCACCGGAGGCATTCGCGTCGGTGTCATGCGGACCTCGACTGTAACACCACCCCGTAGATGCCTGAGCAAGCGTCGCCGCGCGACGCGTCATCACGAATCCGAGGAGCCTCTCCATGAAACGAACCATATTTGTGCTGCTCTGCGCCCTCGCATTGGCCGCATGCGGCCAGGCGGTCAGCGCCGGCACGCCGTCTGCGACGCAGTCAAAATCAGCGACCAGCGTTGCCGTCGGTAGCAATGCCGCGGTTGGATCCTTTCTGACCACGTCCGCCGGAAGGACGCTGTATTACTTCACGCCCGAGCACGATTCGCATATCATCTGCACCGGGCAGTGCACAAAGACCTGGCAGCCATTGCTGGCGCCGTCCGGTCTGCTGACCACGAAAACAAGGTTGCCCGGAACGCTGACCACCATTCCGCGGGGCGGCACCCGTCAGGTGACCTACAGCGATTGGCCGCTCTACACCTTCAGCGGCGACAAGGCACAGGGCGACACGAATGGCCAGGGAATTCTCGGGCAATGGTTCGTCGCCAGCACCTCCCTGATGGAAGATCTGCCCACACCGACGCCTGCGCCAACGGCATCGCCCGTCGTCGCGCCGGCGCCCGCCGCCACGCATGCGCCTGTGCCGGCGCCAACGATGCGTCCGACCGCGC
>VBHQ01000012.1 GCA_005880395.1 Chloroflexota bacterium | reverse complement strand
AAGACGGGATGACCGCCGACTGGGCGCGGTTGCCGTACGAGGTCCTTGCTCGCATCTCGACCCGGATCGTGAACGAGGTGCCGGGCGTCAACCGCGTCGTCTACGACGTCTCGTCGAAGCCGCCCTCGACCATCGAATGGGAATAAGCGTTCTGATCGTCGGCAGCGGCGCTCGTGAGCACGCGCTGACCTGGAAGGCATTGCAGAGCCCGCTGACCGACGCTGTCTACTGCGCGCCGGGGAATGCGGCGACCGAAGCGATCGCGATCAATAGCGATATCGAGGCGACCGACGTCGAGGGCATCGCCCGATTCGTGCGAGAGCGGGACGTGCACCTGACGGTCATCGGCCCCGAAGCGGCGGTCGATGCCGGCGTCGCCGATCGGCTTCTAAACGACGGGCGCCTGGTGTTCGGGCCCAGCAAAGCCGCCGGCCGGATCGAGAGCAGCAAGGCGTTTGCCAAGTCGCTGATGAAACGCGCCGGAGTGCCGACCCCCGATTACCGGGTCTTCCAGGATCCCGCAAACGCCAAGGACTTCGTGCGAAGTGAAGGCCGGGCCTTTGTCGTCAAAGCCGACGGGCTGGCGAAAGGTAAAGGAACGCTGGTCCCTCGGGATGCCGCTGAAACGCTGGAATGCATCGATACGCTGATGCTGCGTCGAACGGTTGGCGCCGCAGCCGACCAGATCGTGCTGGAGGAAAAGGTCGAGGGACGCGAGGTCTCGTTGATGGCGCTCGTCGACGGCGAGCGCGTGCTGCCGCTCGAGCCCGCCTGCGATTACAAGCGAGCGCTCGACGGCGACAAGGGCCCGAACACCGGCGGCATGGGTGGCTACTCGCCGGTTTCCTTCTTCGATACGACCGACATCGATCGCGCCGTCGAGGCCGCCTTGCAGCCGGTGATCGACGCCCTCCGCGAGGACGGCTGCCCGTATCGTGGCTGTTTGTACGCGGGCTTGATGGTGGGGCCGAGCGGCATCCAGGTGCTCGAGTACAACGCGCGGTTTGGCGATCCGGAAACCCAGATCGTGCTGCCCCGATTGGACAGTGACTTGATCGCCCTGCTCGAAGCGGCCGCGAGAGGCGAGCTGAGCGGCCGGCTCTCCTGGTCGCCCTCCGCGAGCGTGGGCGTCGTGCTGGCGTCGCGGGGATATCCCGGGTCGTACGCGCGTGACTATCCGATCGACGGGCTCGGCCGCGTCGAGCAAGGCGTGCTCGTGTTCCATGCCGGCACCGCGTCCGATCCATCCGGCTACGTGACCGCGGGAGGTCGCGTCCTGACGGTGGTCGCCACCGGACAGACGATGGCGGACGCCCGCGAACGCGCCTACCGGAACGCGGAGCGCATCCGATTCGAAGGCGTCAGCTATCGCAAGGACCTGGCTCTGCGAGAGCTCGAGGTCTCGGTGACGGGATGAGCGACGCCCCTCTGGTCGGCATCGTGATGGGAAGCGAATCGGACCGGCCGACCATGAACAAATGCGGCGAGGTACTCGACAGCTATGGCGTCAGCTATGAGGTTGTTGTCAGGTCGGCGCATCGCGATCCAGAAGGTTGCCGGCAATGGGCATCGTCCGCAGAGGCGCGTGGGCTCAGGGTCCTGATCGCGGCGGCCGGCGGTGCCGCGGCCTTGCCGGGCGTGGTTGCGGCCTGGAGTGTGCTCCCCGTCATTGGTGTTCCGATGTCCGGCGGCAGCCTCGGCGGGCTCGACGCGCTGCTCTCCATGGCGCAGATGCCGGCGGGCATTCCAGTCGCCACCGTGGCCATCGGCGACGCCGGCGCGCGAAACGCCGCGCACCTTGCGACCGCCATTCTTGGGCTCGCCGACTCCGGCGCCAGAGACAAGCTGATTGCGCGCCGCGAGGCAAGCCGCACGCCGAAACCGGCCTAAACTAAGCGCGTGCCAAGGGTCCTGATCACTGAAACTGTGCTGCGCGACGCGCAGCAGAGCTTGCTGCAGGGCCGCTTGAAATTGCAGCATGTGCTGCCAATCGCGAAAACGCTGGATGACATCGGCTACCACTCCCTCGATGCCTGGGGCGGCTGGGCGCTCGCCGCCTCGGTCCGCGCGCTCAAGGAAGATCCCTGGCAACGATTGCGGGCGCTTCGCCACGCGATCACCAAGACGCCCCTGCAGATGTTGATCCGCGGCCAGACGCTGATCGGGAACACGCATCAGGCCGATGACGTCGTCCGCGCTTTTATCGATCAGGCCGTCAAAGACGGCATCCGCATCGTCCGCACCTTCGATCCGCTCAACGACATGCGCAACCTGGAGGTCCCCATCGAGGCGGCGCGCAAGGCGGGGGCCCGCGTGATCGGCGCCCTCGTTTACAGCCCGAGTCCGGCGCAGGATGACGCCTGGTTCGTCCGGTCGGCCAACCGTCTCAAGCAGATGGGCGCGGACTGGATCGGGGTCGAGGACGTCGCCGGGATCCTGGCGCCCGCGAGTGCACGCTCGCTCGTCGCCGCTCTCGTCAATGGCTGCAGCCTCCCGGTCAGCATCCACACGCATTCCACCACCGGCTTCGCGCCGATCACCTATTTCACGGCGATCGAAGCGGGCGCCACCGGTGTCGACACCGCCTTGTCGGCACTGGCCTGGGGCGCGTCACAGCCCGCCACCGAGACCATCGTGGCGGCGCTCAAAGGAGGACCGCACGACACCGGCCTTGACATCGGCCGGATCAGCCAGGCGAGCCGTTATGTCAATGAGATTCACGACGAGTATCTCGAGTTCCAGGACCCGATCGCGTTCAGCAATGACGTCGACGTGCTCGAGCACCAGCTTCCCACGCCGGTGCTCGCGGTCGTCATCCGGACGCTTCGCGAGCGCAATGCCATCGATCGCTATGACCGCTTAATCGCGGAGCTGATTCAGGTGCGCAAGGACATGGGCTATCCACCGATGGCCGCGCCGATCAACCGGATCGCCGCGCAGCAGGCGCTCTCCAACACGCTCAGCGAGAAGCGCTATCAGCAGATTGAGCAGCCCTTCCGGGATTACGTCAAGGGATTGTTCGGCGCACCCCCTGCTCCGATTGACTCGCAGGTGCGCAAGCGGGTGTTGGGATCGTCTGAGGCGATCACGATGCGCCCGGCTGATCTCCTCGAGCCCGGCCTCGACCGCGCCCGGCGCGAGATGCGCAAGCTTGGCCTCTCACCCTCGGGAACCGACCAGGTGCTGACCTACATCCTCTTTCCGGAAGACGCTCCCGGCATCATGCGACCCGCATTGCGTGGCCCTGAGCCCGCTGCCGCGCCGGCTCCTACGCCTGCGGCCACGGTCGCCTCTGAGACCGGAACCGCATCAGCGCCGGCGCCCGCGGCTGAGCCGTCCACGCCAACACGGCCATCCGGTCGTGAATTCACCGTCGAGGTCGATGGCGAGCCCTACAAGGTTCGCATCCTCGGCGATGGCATGGTGGCGCCGGCCGGCACGCCGTCACGCGCGCCCGGCGCAAGCACAACGCCGCAACCTGCCCCGAGCGGCAACGGCGCGATCCAGGCGCCGATGCAAGGGATGGTCGTCAAGGTGAGGGTCGGTAAGGGCGATCGAGTCCGGCTCGGCGACGTCGTGGTCGTGCTCGAGGCGATGAAGATGCAGAACGACATCGTCGCCACCGTCGCCGGGACCGTGCGCGAGGTGTTCGCCAGGGAAGGGTCGATCGTGGCCCCGAACGAAGTCCTGATGACCATTGGCTAGCGTCACCAGGGTCCTGGTCGCGAACCGTGGCGAAATTGCCCTTCGCGTGATGCGAAGCTGCCGCGAGATGGGCATCCCAACGGTCGCCGTCTACGCCGAGGTTGATGCGCGGACGCCACACGCCTATTTCGCCGACGAGCGGGTCGCCCTCCAGGCAGCATCGCCGCGCCAGGGCTACCTCGACATCGGCCAGCTGGTGAACATCGCGCGAACGCATGGCGCCGACGCCGTGCA
Organism: Chloroflexota bacterium; assembly: GCA_005880395.1. Classification (GTDB taxonomy): domain Bacteria; phylum Chloroflexota; class Dormibacteria; order CF-121; family CF-121; genus CF-13. The sequence continues at coordinate 14,334 of VBHQ01000012.1, read as the reverse complement.
CCCGGGCTATGGATTTCTTTCGGAGAACGCGGCGTTCGCCGAAGCCTGCGGCCAGGCCGGCTTGACGTTCATCGGTCCTTCAGCCGGCAGCATCCGCGCCATGGGTGACAAAGTCGAGGCACGCCGGCGGATGACCCAGGCAGGCGTGCCGGTCGTTCCGGGCAGCGCCGAGCTGGGCGATGAGCACGCCGCGCTGACGGAGGCTGAGCGGATCGGCTATCCGGTGCTGGTCAAGGCGGCGGCTGGCGGAGGGGGGATCGGGATGCGCGTTGCGCGGGACCGCAACGAGCTTCCGAGTGCCTTCGAGGCCTGCCGGCGAGCCGCGCAGGCGTCCTTCGCCAGCCCCAACGTGTACCTCGAGCGCTACCTGGCGCATCCCCGACACGTTGAGATGCAGGTCCTGGCCGACAGCCATGGCACGACCCTGGCGCTCGGCGAGCGTGAGTGCTCGATCCAGCGCCGCCACCAAAAGCTGCTCGAGGAAACGCCCGCGGTCGGCCTCAATCCGAGCATGCGGGCGGCGATGGCCAGCGCCGCCGTGAAGGCCGCTGCGGCGGTCGACTACGAGAACGCCGGAACGATCGAGTTCATCGTTTCGGGCGACGACTTCTATTTCCTGGAGATGAACACGCGGCTACAGGTGGAGCATCCGGTAACGGAATCGGTGCTCGGGATCGACCTGGTCCGCGAGCAGATTCGAGTCGCTCGCGGGGAGCGAATTCCTGCCGCTGGCTACGGCCATCCGCGAGGCCATGCCATCGAGTTTCGGATCAACGCCGAGGACCCGCTGCGCAACTTCATGCCGGCGCCGAGGCGAGTGCAACGGTACGCGCCGCCGACCGGTCCCGGCGTTCGGGTTGACAGTGGGATCCGTCCCCACCAGGACGTTTCGCCCCATTTCGATTCCCTCCTGCTCAAGTTGGTCGTTTTTGCCGCCGACCGAGCGGCCGCCATCGGGCGCGGCCGCCGGGCACTCGCCGAAATGGTTCTGACCGGGCCCAAGACGACGGTCCCCTTTCATCGGGCCATCCTCGATGAGCCCGACTTCATCGCCGGCAAGATCTCGACGGGGTTTATTGACGAACACCCCGCGCTGTTCGAGCGGACGCGCCAGTTTGCCTCGGAGCCGTCTCCGCTCGAGCCGCTCTTCGGGGGTGGCGAGGTGGCGGCCGCGATCGCCGCGGGCATCGTCCTAACCTCCGAAGCCTGATTCGGAGCTCGGGCTGACCTAGCGGCTGATCACGAGCGGCGCGTCGTACTCCTGCGTGAGCGGCACACCGGTGAAGTCCGTGACGCCCGTCGTCACCACGAGCTGGTATGTCCCCTGACGCAACTTCACCGCGAGGATGGCGAGATGAGTGTCGGCGTCAAACGTAACCGTCGCCTCGACCGGGTTGCCGTCTTGGTCCTTGATCTGGATGGTGGCGCGGGTCACGGTTTCGGCCTTCAGGTCGGCGTCGAACTGTACCTTGACCCGCTGCCCGGGCGGGGTTTGCAGCACCTCGACGGAAACCACGCTAGGCCCATGGCTGAGCGGTTGGACGGCGGACGCCTGCACATCGTGGATCAGGTAGCGCTGGTCTTGCTGGCTGACGGTCAGTTGCTCTTCGAAAAAGCCGGTCTCTTGCTTGGCCTTACTGATGAAGGTGCGGACGCCGATCAGGAAGTGGTTCGGGTTGGTCGCCGTCAGCTGCACGGTCACGACCGAGTAGCGTGCAAAGCTGGTTCCCGCGGCGCTGAGCAGCGACGCGTTTCCGCTCTGGTAGGCGGCCAGCCCCTTGGCGTCGAGCTCACCCTGCGCCGCCGCATTATCGGCCGCCAGCCGCGCCTTCATGAATTTGTCGACTTCGGCGATCGCCTGATGCTCCGCAGCGTTACTCCCGGAAATTGAGAGGGTGGCCACCTGGAAGGTGATGCCACCAGTAGCGTCGTCGCGCCTCGTGAAGAGGACGAGGTCTCCGCTGGGCGACCACTCTGGCGCGCTGTACTCGACTCGTGGTGTGCCGAAGGGCCTGGGACTCGACCCATCGCGATCGATGACGAGGAGGTTTGCTTGCCATCGGCGGCGACATAGAGGCCGGTCGTGCTGGCCCGCTGGACGACGAAGGCAAGCTCACCCTTTGGCGACCAGGCGAAGCCGGTCGCACCTTGCTGGAGCGGGCTCGAGAAAGCCGGCGATGCACTGAGGTCGACCACGATCGAGCCGCTGTCCACGGTCTCAACGGCAAGCAGCGTGCCGTTTGGCGACCCTTCGACGCTGCCGCGGTCGACCTTGATCGTGGACGGAAGTGGCACCGGCATGGCGTGCAGGTCGACGAGCTTGAGAACGCCATTGTCGACATAGGCAAGCCGATCGCTTCCAAGCCAGACGGCGGGGCGCTTGGGCGTGCCGTTGACGATCGCGACCGTCGCAATCAGCGTGCCCTGCAGGTCGCGGACATCGAGACTTGCCTGACCGCCACGCAGTGTCCACGCCGCGAACAGGCTTCCGGACGCAGGGGCGGAGGGCAGCATCGCGCCCGGGGCGAGGTTTCGAATGGGCGTCCCCGACGAACTCATCAGCCAGACGTCAGTGCTCGCCGCCGGAGAGCCGGATGGGCTGGCGCTGCCCGAGGGCGTGGCCAGTCCCGCTGGGCCGCCCTGGCCGGCCGGGCGGGTCGCAATCAACTGCCCGGCACCGGTCCAGATCGCGTTGAGGATTGTTCCGGACTTATCGAGCCGGTTGTCGTGACCATACGTCACGTTGGAACTCTTGTAGGAGGGCGGAGTCACAGGCGGGATCGCCCGGACCGTGCTGAAATGAACGACGAGCGGGGTTGCGGCAACCGTCGGCGTTGGCCTCACGAGCGGTGAAGCGGACGCGGCCGGCCCGGCGCTCGGCTGCAGCCGGACGGTGTAGGTGGTATTGGGCGCCAGGGGGTGGGTGGGCGTGATGATCAGTGTCGAACCGACCCATGTCTTGGTCACCGCAGTGGCCGGCTCGATCTGGACCGATTCGGCGACGGCGTTCTTGTCCACCGGGCCGCTGAAGTTCAGCTCGATCGGCTCGGCCGTGGTGGCGACATCGGTCTTGTTGCTGATTGGAACTACCACCGCAACTGCCGGTCCCGGCTGGACGGCGCTGGTTCGCAGGTAGACCTGCACGCCGAGTACCACCAGGAAGCCGGCTGCTACCGCCCCCATCGAAAGGGCAAGCGTTCGCCGTTTGAAGCTGAATGCGTACCAGGGACGCGACGCGCTTCTCGGCAGCGTCTGGCGCGCTTCGGTCATCAACTTGGCGCGCAGGTAGCTGCGGAAGTGCGGGTCCAGGGGCGGTGTGGCCGGCCGCGACCCCTTCAGGAGGTCGACCACTTCCTGGTGCGCCGGGTCGGTGAAGATTTCCTGGAGCTCGGGGTCGTTCATCATGGCAGCCCCACCTCAGCCTCGAGTTGCGGCAGTTCGCGGCGGAGCCGCTCGACGCCCCGGTGGAGGAGCAGCTTGACCGCACCCGACGTCTTCCCCATGATCAGGGCGATCTCCTCGATCTTCTTGTCTTCGCTGAATTTGAGGACCATCGCGGTGCGCTGGTGCCTTGGAAGCTGGTCGATCGCCGACCATACCCGACGGCTTCGATCTCGCCGCACCACTTCATCGAGCACGCTGGGGGCGGTGCTGGGCATCGCCGCGCCCTCCTCAAGCTCGACCTCTTTGCCGGCCGGGCCACGGTAGTGGTCGGCGACCGCGTTCAGCGCGATCTGATACAGCCACGAGGAGAAGGGATGGCCCGAGTAGGTGTACCGCTTGATGTTGCGCAGCGCCTTGAAAAACACCTCCGATGTCACGTCCTCAGCCAGGGATTGATCTCGAACTCTTGAATACGTGAACCGATAAATTTGCGGGAAATAGCGGTCATAGAGAGCCCCGAACGCCTCGGGGTCTTCCTTTGCCCGTTCGACGAGTTCCCGCTCTTCAAATCCGTCCGGCATCAGGGCACCCTTCGGGACGCCCGTTGTCGAGTGAACGGGAGACGCCCCCACTTGGTTACGAGACCGCCCCAATATATCCGCAACTCCCCGCTAATACAAAGTGCCGCAAGCCGGCTGAGGTTACGGCAACGCTTGCGGGATTTCCAGCCGTGCGGCCTCTATACTGAGCCCGTCACCGACGGCCCGCCACCCAAAAGGAGACCTGCCGCCGTTTGATTCCGCGATACGCCCATCCGGAGATGAGCGCCATTTTCGAGCCCAGGCAGCGATACGAGCTATGGCTGCGGGTCGAGCTCATCGTTACCGAAGGCTGGGTCGAGATCGGTGAGGTTCCCCGGGCTGCCGTTGCCCGGCTCTCCAGGGCTGCCGTCGACGTCGACCGGATCGCTCAGCTGGAGGAGCGAGTCGGCCACGACGTCGTCGCCTTCCTCGACTCGCTCGCCGAACCGCTTGGCGATGACGCCCGCTACTTGCACCGCGGGCTGACCTCCTCAGACGTGCTCGATACCGCGTTGGCGATGCAGCTGGTGCAGGCCGCCGACCTTCTGCTCAAGGACCTCGACCGCCTGATCGAAGTGGTGCGCCGCCGCGCCGTCCAGGAGCGGAGCACCCTCATGGCGGGACGTACCCACGGGATCCACGCCGAGCCGGTCAGCTTCGGCTTCGTGCTCGCCGGCTGGCTCGACGAGCTGGAACGGGAGCGAGGCCGTTTGGTCGCGGCCCGCGAGGATATCCGGGTTGGGAAGCTGTCGGGGGCCGTGGGCACCCATGCCACGATCGATCCGAGGGTCGAGGAGTACGCCCTCGGCCGGCTGGGTCTCAAGGTGGCCCCGGTGACGACGCAGATCATCGCCCGTGACCGGCACGCGGCCTACCTGGCCACCCTGGCCGTGGTCGCCGGCAGCCTGGAGAAGTTCGCCACAGACATCCGCCAGTTGCAGCGGACGGAGGTCGGCGAGGTCCGCGAGCCCTTCGGCGAGGAGCAGAAAGGCTCGTCGGCGATGCCCCATAAACGCAATCCGATCCTGAGTGAACGCGTCTGCGGGCTGGCCCGGACGATTCGCGGCTACGCCCTGACCGCCCTCGAAAACCAAGCGCTCTGGCACGAGCGGGATATCAGCCACTCCTCCGCCGAGCGGATCATCGTTCCCGACGCCTGTATCGTTCTCGATTACGTGCTCCGCCTGATGCGAGACATCCTCGAGGGCCTGACCATCAATCGCGAGCGGATGCGGGCCAACCTCTATCGCAGCGGCGGGGTCGTCTTCTCGCAGCGCGTGCTGCTGGCGCTGGTCGATAAGGGCATGTCACGGCCGGACGCGTATCGCGTCGTCCAGCGCGCGGCGCTCACCGCCCTCGATGACGGCCAGGACTTCAAGACGATCGTCGGCCAGGCGCCCGAAGTCCGCGAACGGCTCACAACGGATGAGCTCGCTGAGCTCTTCGACCCGGCGTTTTATCTTCGATATCTCGACATCACCTTCCAGCGCGTCGGACTGGTACCCGCAACGACGGAGGTCAATAAGCCATGAGCGCCATCCTCACAACCGAGCTTTCTCTGCCCCTCCACGCCCGAGGCAAGGTCCGCGACACCTACCAGCTCGCCGAGGGTGAGCTGCTGATGGTCGCGACCGACCGCCTTTCCGCCTTCGACGTCGTCTTGCCGACACCGATTCCCGAGAAGGGAAGGGTCCTCAATCAGCTGTCCCTCGACTGGTTCCGAGAGACAGAAACGATCGTCCGCAATCACCTGAGCCGCGAGCAGTTCATCCCTGAATTCCTCCACCGGCAGCAGCCGGACCTGCCGCTCCGCAGCATGCGAGTTCGTGCCGCGCAGCCCATCATGTTCGAGTGCGTCGTGCGGGGCTATATCTCCGGATCCGGGTGGAAGGATTACCAGCGGACGGGGACGATCGCCGGCGATCGCCTTCCGGCTGGCTTGAACGAAAGCGATCGGCTCCCGGAGCCGATCTTCACCCCCGCCACGAAAGCGACCAGCGGCCATGATGAAAACATCTCGCGAACCGAGCTTGCCAATCGCGCTGGTCGCGAGCTGGCGCAACGACTCGAGCAGCTGAGCCTGGCGCTCTATCGCTTCGGGCACGCTCGAGCCCGGGAATGCGGGATCATCTTGGCCGACACCAAGTTCGAGTTCGGGATCCTCGACGGCGAGATCATCCTGATCGACGAGGTCATGACCCCCGACTCGTCCCGCTTCTGGGACGTGGCGCAATATCGTCCCGGCGGGCCGCAGGCGTCCTTCGACAAGCAGTACGTCCGCGATTATCTGGAACGCGTCGGCTGGAACAAGCAGCCGCCGGCGCCCGCCCTCCCCGACGAGGTCGTGGCCGGCACCAGCGAGCGGTACCTGGAGGCGTTGCGACGTCTCAGGGCAACGCCGGTCATGGCGAGGGCGCATGCGGAAAGCTGAAGTCTTTGTCACGCTCAAGCCAGTGGTCAACGACCCGCAAGGCCTGACGATCCGCAGCGGCCTGCACGCGCTTGGATTCGACAAGGTCACCGATGTCCGCTCCGGCAAATACCTGCTCGTGACCCTCGACGAGCCCGATGCGGCGAAGGCGCGCCAGCAGGTCGAGGAGATGGCCCGCCAGCTGCTGGCCAACGAGGTGATCGAGGACTATCGCATCACGATGCTTCAGGGTGGGGGCCTGTGAGAACCGGCGTCGTCGTCTTTCCCGGCACCTGGAGTGATCGGGACTGCGGCCATGCCCTTGGCGATGTGCTCGACCAGCCGGTCGATTACGTCGACTACCGCGAGCAGAACCTTAAGGGGCTGGATCTCGTCGTGCTGCCCGGCGGATTCTCCTACGGCGACTACCTCCGCTGCGGAGCAATCGCTCGCTTTACCCCGGTGATGGAAGCGGTCACCGCTTTTGCCGCGCAGGGCGGGCTCGTGCTCGGGATCTGCAACGGCTTTCAGATCCTGCAGGAAGCCAGGCTGCTGCCCGGGGCCCTGCTGAAGAATGCTTCCTGCGAGTTCCGGTGCGAGTGGGTCCACCTGCGCGTCGAGCAGAGCAACTCGGCCTTCACGGTCGATTGCCGCCCCGGACAGGTATTACGCATCCCGATCTCGCATGGGGAGGGCAATTTCTTCGCCGACCCGTCGGCGCTCGAGCGCCTCGAGCAGGAGTCGCGGGTGGTCTTCCGCTACTGCACCCAGGACGGCCAGTCCGCTCCCGACGCCAATCCCAATGGGTCGCTGCACAACATCGCTGGCATTAGCAACGTCCGCGGCAATGTCCTGGGGATGATGCCGCATCCCGAGCGTGCCTGCGAGGCGCTGCTGGGTGGCGACGACGGGCTATTGATCTTGCAATCGGCGATCCATGCGTGGTCGCGGGTGCCGGCGTGAGAATCCAAGGTATGACCGGGGACCAACTGAGCACGACGACGCCAGAGCTCGGTGTTCGCCGCGCCCAGCTGGATTCAGTGGCATTGGCCGACGAGGAATACCGCGAGATCGTTCGGGCGCTGGGTCGGGAGCCTAATGACCTTGAGCTCGGGATGTTCGGCGCCCTGTGGAGCGAGCACTGCTCGTACAAAACGTCGAAAGCGTTGCTTCGGCAATTGCCGACGGAAGGCCCGAACGTCCTCCAGGGACCAGGCGAGAATGCTGGGGCGGTCGACATCGGCGATGGCCTGGCCGCCGTCTTCAAGATCGAGTCACACAATCACCCCTCGGCGATCGAGCCTTACCAGGGTGCCGCGACCGGCGTCGGGGGAATCCTGCGCGACGTCTTTGCCATGGGCGCACGCCCGATCGCGATCCTCGATGTGCTTCGCTTCGGCCCGCTCGACCGCGATCGGAACCGTCACCTTTTTCAAGGGGTGGTGGCCGGCATCGGCGGCTACGGGAATTGTTTTGGCTGCCCGACGGTCGGCGGCGAGGTGTACTTCGACCCCGCGTATACCGATAACCCGATCGTCAACGCGATGTGCGTCGGACTGGTCTCGCATGAGGGGCTGCGCCGAGCCAGAGCGGACCGTGCCGGTGATGTCGTCCTGCTGGTCGGCGCCGACACCGGCCGCGATGGCATTCAGGGAGCAACCTTCGCCTCGGTCGAGATGGACGAGCGCTCCGCATCGCGTCGGCCGGCCGTCCAGGTGGGCAACCCCTTTCTCGAGAAGCTTCTCTGTGAGGCCTGCCTGGTGCTCAACGAACTCGAGGGGGTGACGGCGACCCAGGATTTGGGTGCGGCCGGGCTTACCAGCGCCGCCAGCGAGCTGGCCTACCGTGGTAGGCGCGGCATCGACCTGGAGGTCGACCGGGTGAGCCGGCGCGAGCACGGCATGAGCGCCTACGAGGTGATGCTGTCCGAGTCGCAGGAGCGAATGCTCGTCGTGGTCCGCCCCGCTGCGGAGGCGGCCGCCCGCGACGTCTTCGAGCATTTCGAGCTTCACGCGGACCGGATCGGGACCATCACGGGCAGTGGGAGAATCCGAGTGCGCGAGGGCGGCGCGGTGGTGGGCGACATGCCGTTGAAGGCACTGGTCGATGGGGTCCCGTCGCGATCACCCGCCGTCGAGTTTGCCGACAAACACCCCTCCCCGCCGATGCCGTCGATCGCCGAGCCTGAGGCCATCCTGCTCGATCTGCTGGCCAGTCCCAACCTCAAAAGCCGCCGGCCGATCTATCGGACCTACGACCATCAGGTGCAGGACAACACCGTGATCGGACCCGGGTTTGACGCGGCCTTGCTCCGTGTGCCCGGTACGAACAAAGGGTTGGCGCTGACGACGGATGGCAACCCCTGGTACGTCGCGCTCGATCCCTACGACGGCACACGGGCGGCGGTCGCGGAAGCGGCGCGCAACATCGCCTGTACCGGCGCCCGCCCGCTGGCCGTCACCAATTGCCTCAACTTCGGCAATCCCGATCGGCCCTCGATCTTTGCTCAGCTGCAAGAGAGTGTCCGGGGCCTGGCGGATGCCTGCCGAGCCTTCGAGCTTCCAGTCGTCAGCGGCAACGTCAGCCTCTACAACGAGACCAGCGAGCGCAACATCCTGCCGACGCCGGTCATCGGCATGGTGGGCCTGCTCGATGACCTCTCGAAGCGGTGCCCGGCCGGCTTCCAGGAGGATGGTGACCTGGTCTTCCTCCTGGGGGAGACTCGGGATGAGCTCGCCGGGAGTCAGTATCTGCAGCTGCTTGGCGCCAGGTTGAAGGGCCGGCCACCTTCTGTGAGCCTCGAGATGGAGCGTCGTCTGCAAAGCGCTCTGCTCGATTCCATCGCGGCCGGCGTGGTACGCTCCGCCCACGATGTCTCGGACGGCGGGCTGCTCATCGCGCTGGCGGAGAGCGCCCTCTTCGGGAGGCGCGGACTGAAATGTCCGAATGTCACCGGGGCGATGAGCCGTGAGGCGTTCTTTTTCGGCGAGTCGCTGGGGCGCGTGATCGTTAGCATCGCTCCCCGGCAGGTCCCTGACCTGCAGCGGTTGATGGTCCATCACCAGATCCCGATTCACGCGATGGGCGTCGTCGGGGGAGAGAACTTTCAGGTGGGGTCGGACGTCCGAGTGCCGCTGGATACGCTGCGCCAGGCCTGGGAGACCGCATTTTGAGGCGCGACTGGCTCGGCGACGAGCGCATGAAGGAAGCCTGCGGCCTCTTCGGCATCGACGCGCCGGGGGAAGAGGTGGCGAACCTCACCTATTTCGGCCTCTACGCGTTGCAGCACCGCGGGCAGGAAAGCGCCGGCATCGCGACCGGCGATGGGCGAAGCCTGCGGATGCACAAGGATGTCGGGCTGGTTGCCCAGGCCTTTGACCAACTGGCGCTCGATCGCCTCACCGGTCACCTGGCGCTGGGGCACACCCGCTACTCCACCACCGGGTCAAACCGGGTGGAAAATGCCCAGCCGATGATCGTCGAGCACCCGGAGCTTGGTTCGATCGCCATCGCCCACAACGGCAACCTCACGAACGCCGAGTCGCTCCGGCGCGACCTCGAGCAGCAGGGCATCCGATTCAAAACCTCGAGCGATACCGAAGTGATTGCCGAGCTGCTGGCGCATACCAGCGGTTTCGACATCCTTGCGGTGATGCGCCGCGCGTTGCCGCGCCTGCAGGGGGCCTATTGCCTGCTGCTGCTGACCAGGGACTGCCTGGTCGGCGTGCGCGATCCGCTGGGCATCCGGCCCCTCTCCCTTGGACGGCTGGGCGAGACGGGTCACATCATCACCTCCGAGACCTGCGCGCTGGACACCGTGGGCGCGGAGTTCGTTCGAGAAGTTGAACCCGGAGAAGCCGTGCTCCTCGGCCATGGGATCCCCGTCGCCGAGCAGCTATTGCCATCGGTCCGCAAAGCCACCTGTATGTTTGAGTTCATCTACTTCGCGCGCCCGGACTCGCGGCTGCAGGGGCAGTCGCTGTACGAGGCGCGCCGCAACATGGGTCGCGAGCTGGCGCGCGAGGCGCCGGCGGATGGCGACATCGTCATCTCACTGCCCGACTCGGGAACGCCGGCGGCAGTTGGTTTTGCCGAAGCGAGCGGCATTCCCTTTAGCGAGGGATTGATCAAGAGCCGCTACATCACGCGCACGTTTATCCAGCCGAACGAGCGGCTGCGCAATGTTGGGATCAAGCTCAAGTTCAATCCGTTGCGCGAGATCCTGCAGGGGAAGCGGGTCGTCCTGGTCGACGATTCGATCGTGCGCGGTACCACCAGCCGGAAGATCGTCGAAGAGCTGCGCCGCGCCGGGACGCGCGAGATCCACATGCGTGTAAGCAGTCCGCCGATTCAGTGGCCCTGCTTCATGGGCATCGACATCGCGAGCCGTTCGGAACTGATCGCCTCCGGGCGCAGCGTCGAGGACGTCGAGCGCCTGATCGGCGCCGACTCCTTGAAGTACCTCAGCAAGGCTGGGTTATTGCGCGCGGTCAAGAACGCAACCGGGTTCTGCATGGCTTGCTTTGACGGCGACTACCCGGTTCCGGTACCGGTCCAGCTCGAGATGGACAAGCTCGCCCTCGAGCCGGTCGCCCGGTGACGACCTACCGCGATGCCGGCGTCAACATCGATGCCGGCAATCAGGCAGTCGAGCTGATCAGACCGCTGGCTGCCGCGACTCAGGGTCCCGAGGTGCTGGCGGGTGTCGGCCCGTTCAGCGGCCTGTTCGCGCTCGACACCACGCGCTATCGCGCGCCCGTGCTGATCGCGAGCACCGACGGCGTTGGAACCAAGGTCCTGCTCGCGGCTGGCGCCGGCCGGCATGCCCAGGTCGGCGCCGATCTGGTCAACCATTGCGTCAACGACGTCCTGACCGCCGGGGCCGAGCCGCTCTTCTTCCTCGACTATGTCGCGACCGGAGTGCTCGAGCCGCGCATGGTCGCCGAGCTCGTGTCCGGGATGGCCGATGCCTGCCGTCAGGTTGGTTGCGCGCTGCTTGGTGGGGAGACGGCCGAGATGCCGGGACTCTATCAGCCCGGCATCTACGACGTCGCCGGCTTCATGGTCGGAGTTTCCGAGCGCAACGCCATCATCGATGGCACGTCGATCGCCGAAGGCGACGCCTTGCTGGCCCTGCCCTCGACCGGCCTCCATACCAATGGCTATAGCCTGGCCCGGCGCGTCATTCCGCGGCAGGCCCTGTCGCAAACCATGCCCGGATCGGGTCAGACCGTGCTGGAGGCGTTGCTCGCGCCGCATCGCGCCTATCTTGACTCGGTCCGTCGGCTGCGTGAGCGCATTACCGTCAAGGGACTGGCGCACATCACCGGTGGTGGGCTCGTCGGCAACCTTCCCCGGATTCTTCCGGTTGGACTCGGCGCCCGCATCCAGCGGGGCACCTGGCCGGAGCCGCCGATCTTCTCCTACCTCGCACCGTTCGTGTCCGACGATGAGCTCTGGCGAACCTTCAATATGGGGATTGGAATGGTCGTAGTCGTTGACGAGCCGAGTGCGGCGATGGCGCTTGAAACCCTGGTCGGTGAGATCTTTCTCGTGGGGGATATCGTCGCCTCTGAACAGCGGCGGGTACAGATCGTCGAGTGAGCCGGCTTCGGGTTGGCGTCCTGGTGTCAGGCCGGGGCAGCAACCTGCAGGCGCTGATCCAGGCGTCGAAGGACCCTCTCTATCCCGCGCGAGTCGTGGTCGTCTGCGCGAATCGTGATTGCGCGGCGCTCGAGATCGCCACGAAGGCCGGCGTCACTCGTCAGGTGTTTCGGCTCGCCGACTTCGCCGATCGTAAGAGGCGCGACCTGGCCATGGCACGCGTATTGCTTCAGCACGGCGTCGAGCTGATCGTGTGCGCCGGTTACGACGCGATCCTCGAGCGGGCGTTCATCCGGCAGTTCGCCGGGCGCGTCATCAATATTCACCCCTCGCTGCTGCCTGACTTCGCCGGGACGATGGACGCGGTCGAAATGGCGCTGGAGGCCCGTGTGAGCGAGACCGGCTGCACGGTGCACGTTGTCACCAATGATGTCGACCAGGGGCCGATCCTGGCACAGAGCCGGGTCCAGGTGCAGCCCGATGATACGGTCGACACTCTGCGCGAACGGATTCAGGCGGAGGAGCACGTGCTGCTCCCGGCCGTCGTCCGCCGGCTCGCCGGACAAGCGCTGCCGATTCCCGTGTGAACGCGCTGCTCAGCGTTTCCGACAAGCAAGGGCTGGTCGAGTTCGCTCGTGGCCTCGAGAGCCTGCATGTGACCCTCTATGCGACCGGCGGCACGGAACGAGCCCTGCGTGATGGCGGCGTGGCCGTCCATCCACTGTCAGAGTTGACCGGCTTCAACGAGCTCCTCGACGGCCGAGTCAAAACGCTCCACCCCAACGTGCACGCCGGCATCCTCGCGCGCCGCGACGATCCTCGCCATCTGGAGGAGCTCGCTGAGCGCGACATGAAGCTCATCGACCTCGTCGTCGTCAACCTCTACCCCTTCGTCGAGACGGTCGCTTCCGGCGCCGGCCATGCGGAAACCATCGAGTCGATCGACATCGGGGGCGTCACCCTCTTGCGCGCGGCGGCAAAAAATCATGACCATGTCCTCCCGGTGGTGCGGCCCTCCGATTATCCGATCGTGCTCGAGGCGCTCAAGAATCCGGGCGGCGTACCGGCGACCCTACGCCGCCATCTGGCGGCTATCGCGTTTGCCCACACGGCGGCGTACGACGCGGCGATCGGCCATCATCTCGGCGGCACAGCTGCGGTCGCGGCGATGCCCGAGGACTTTGCGCTGGGCGGACACAAGGTCCGCGACCTTCGCTACGGCGAGAACCCGCACCAATCGGCGGCCCTCTACCGCACCGCGAGTGGCGGCGGCGTGGCCGGCGCCAAACAGTGGCAGGGCCTGGAGCTCTCCTATAACAACCTCCTCGACGCCCAGGCTGCCTGGTCGGTGGTGGGGGATTTCTCGGATCCCGCGGTCGCCATCATCAAGCACGCGAATCCGTGCGGCGTTGCTGTCGGCAGCGAGGTGGCGGAAGTCTTTGCGCGCGCGCTCGACTGCGATCGTCGGTCGGCCTTCGGCGGAATCGTGGCGCTCAACCGCGCCCTCGACGGCGCGACCGCGCGCGCCGTGGTCGAGCCATTCCTGGAAGTCGTGCTAGCACCCTCCTTCGATGAGGAGGCGCTCGAGGCCTTCAAGAAGCGGCCGAAGCTGCGGGTGCTCCAACCCGGCGGCGGCAGCGGGGAGCCGCCTCTCGAGGTGCGAGCGATCACCGGTGGCTTCCTGATCCAGACGCCGGATGTCGACGGCAAGGCGGTCGACGAGGCTCGAGTGGTGACGGCCGCTGTCCCGGATGCGTCGGCATGGTCGGACTTGACCTTTGCCTGGACCGTGGTCAAGCATGTCCGATCGAATGCGATCGTGCTCGCCAACCGTCAGGCCGCGATCGGCATCGGGGCCGGACAGATGAGCCGAGTAGAGGCGGTGGAGCTGGCGATCCATCGCGCCGGCCCGCGGGTGGTCGGATCCGTGCTCGCGAGCGATGGATTCTTCCCCTATCCCGACAGCATCGAGGTGGCGGCCCGCGCCGGCGTCCGCGCCATCATCCAGCCGGGCGGCTCGCTCAAGGACAGCGAGGCGATCGCCGCCGCCGATGCCGCCGGAATCGCCATGGTCTTCACGGGCGAACGCCATTTCAGGCATTGAGCATGGGATCGAAGCAGCAGCGCTGGCCCTTTCCGGTTGGTCCTGATGCCAGAGCGGCGACGACCAAGCGAATCGTCCATGAGGGCCATCCGATTCTTGCGGTCGTTCATGACATCGATGGCGACTGGGAGTTCATCGACAACGGGCCGCTCGAACTCGACGATCTCATGCTCGTCCACCTCGCGCATATCGTGGAGCACTATCCCGAGGTCATCGAGTTCGCGGACCTGCCACCCGGCTGGGAAGCCCGC